>CAURKB010000127.1:0-5992 GCA_963525315.1 uncultured Campylobacter sp.
GCGTAATCCTAATCGTGCTGATGGGGCTTGCGGGCTATTTTTTCCAGTCTTATATGACCAAGGCGTATGCGGCGAGCAAAAAGGCGGGCTCGGTCGCCGCGATAAGCTATATGGACGTCGTATTTTCGCTAATCGTGGGCTTTTTTATGGGTGATACGCTACCTAATGCGGCTGCGTTTTTTGGTATAATGCTGGTAGTTATCAGCGGAATAATCGTAGCAAGGGAGAGATAAATTTTATGAAAATAGAAATGGGCGAATCTTTATTTTACTCCTGGCTTCGTCATGTTAAAGAGTGCCAAATAGTGCAAACTAACTGGAAAATTTCTCCAAAATGGGAGATAAAATTTTCAGACGAGTTAGAAAATATAATGTCAAAAACAGATGAACTTTTTTCTAGCAAATATGGATATAAAATTTATAAACAAAATACTTCATTAAAACAACTTTTACAACGAGCAGAGTGTGATGCACTAGGCGTTTGTATGAGTGATGGAGTTAGTGAAATTTATGCAGTTGATGTTGCTTTTCATGAGTCTGGGCTAAACTACGGCGATCTTGATGAGACGGTAGCTAGAGTAGTAAAAAAATGTCTTAGAACCGCCATGTGTGTTTATGGATATTTTGGTGTTAAAAAAGCAGAAATTATCTTTGCATCCCCTAAAATAAATAGACAAATTTTAGATGCCTTGTGCCCTTGTTTTGTTGATATAAACAACATAATGCAAGAGATGGGATTTGAATTTGACTTTAGAATAATAGCAAATAGCGATTTTTCAAATTTAGTTTTAGAACCTATTTTGGAGGTAAGTGGTAATGTGGCCGATACGGCGGAGCTTTTTATGCGTTCTTACCAGATGCTATCCTTGTTTGATAAAAAGGAGCTAAAAAGTATTGAAAAAGTCGAAAAAGAGAAACGAAAAATAATCTCAAATACTTATCAATCTTCCAAAGAATATATTGACAACAAAAATAATCAAGATGAATACGTAGAGCTAAAAGTCGGACAAATAGCGCGCATTATAATGAGAGAAATTTTAGAAAGTGGTAGAGTGGTTGCGGAGGAGATAAGCAGGCTACAAAGTGAAAAATATAGCAAAGATTATCTTGGGTTAAACTATGCTGCATTAGTTAAAGCAGATAGTGAATATGAAAAGGTTCGCTACTATGCTGACCCAATACTAATAAATGGCATATACTATAAACTTTGTTCGCAATGGTATGAAGTACCTGCAAACGACGATAGACCACTTTTGATAGATTGGATTAGAAAATTTAGAGAAAAATAAAGGAGAAAAAATGATACTAATAGCAGGGCCTTGCGTCATAGAAAGCGAACAGCTAGTATTTGACGTGGCAAAAAGGCTAGTTAAATTTAACGAAGATAAGCGGATAGATTTTTATTTCAAATCAAGCTTTGACAAGGCAAATCGCACGAGTATAAGCTCGTTTCGCGGGCCCGGACTTGAAAAAGGGTGCGAAATTTTAGCCAAGGTCAAAAAGGAATTCGGTTTTAAAATTTTAACCGATATCCACGAGAGTTATCAGGCCGCACCCGTAGGCGAAGTAGCCGACGTGCTGCAAATCCCGGCGTTTTTGTGCCGCCAGACCGATCTGCTCGTGGCTGCGGCTAAGACAAAAGCCGTGGTAAATATCAAAAAAGGGCAGTTTTTAGCCGCCTCTGCGATGAAGCACTCGGTGAAAAAAGTGCTAGAAACGCGCGGCGTAAAGGGCGACGGGTACGAGATCGCTAAGCAAAACGGCGTGTGGCTAACGGAGCGAGGTAGTACCTTTGGCTACGGAAATTTAGTCGTAGATATGCGAAATTTGGTGCTCATGCGCGAATACGCGCCCGTGATTTTCGACGCTACTCACAGCGTACAAATGCCAAGCGCTCTTGGCGAAAAAAGCGGCGGGGACGCGAGATTCGTGCCTTATCTAGCGCGAGCTGCGGCAGCTGCGGGCGTAGACGGATTTTTTTATGAGACGCACGTAAATCCTTGTGAGGCGCTTTGCGACGGGCCGAATATGTTAAATTTGGACGAACTAGACGCAAATATCGCTCAAATTTTTAAGATAAAAGACGCCCTAGGCGATGCAAACTAAGGGCTTTTTGTGGGTGCTAGGCGGCGCGGTCGCCGAATGCGGCTGGGCGTATGGGCTAAAACACGCCCAAAACGCCGTAGGATTCGCGCTTACTGCCGCGTTAGTCTGCGTTAGCTTCGTATCGTTTATGAAGGCTATGAAATACTTGCCCGTTAGCGTTGCATATACCGTATTTGTGGGATTTGGAGCATTTTTTATCGTGGTCGCCGAAAGCGTTAGCGAATACAGCTTAAGCGGCCAGATGCCAGATGCTTTGCGGCTATTTTTCATAGCGACGCTGATCGCGGGCGTGCTAGGACTAAAAAGGCTAAAATCTTGACGCACGTTTTAGCTCTTTTGACGGCCGGGTGCTGCGAGGTTTTGGGCGTATTTTTTCTAACCAAATTTCAAAAAAGCGTCGGCGTGAAAAAGGCGGCGAATTTTTTGATTTTAACCGCGAATTTCGCCCTTTCGCTCTGGCTTTTGAGCTACGCGATGCAGGCGATGGCGATGTCGGTAGCGTACGCGATTTGGACCGGTATCGGAGCGATCGGAGCCGTGGGCGTCGGAGTTGTTTTTAACGGCGAAAAAATGAGCGCGCAAAAGGCGTTTTATCTATCGCTAATAACGCTAAGCGCGGTAATGTTAAAGATAATTTAAAGGAGAAATCATGAAAATAATCGAAGGAAATCTGGCTTTAAAAGGCGGCGAAAAGGTTGCCATAGTGGGCGCTAGATTTAATCATATCATCACCGATAGGTTGGTCGAGGGCGCGAGGGATGCGTTTTTACGTCACGGCGGGGATGAGGCGAATTTGAGCCTCATTTTGGTGCCGGGCGCATTTGAGATACCGATGGCGCTTGAAAAGGCGCTAGCTAGCGGTAAATTTGACGCAGTTTGTTGCGTGGGAGCGGTGATCCGCGGCTCTACGCCTCATTTTGACTACGTTAGCGCCGAGACAACCAAGGGCATCGCAAACGTCACGCTAAAATACGGCAAGCCGGTGACCTTTGGCGTGCTAACGGTAGATAGCATCGAGCAAGCCATCGAGAGAGCGGGCTCAAAGGCCGGAAACAAGGGCTTTGAAGCTATGACGGGCGTGATCGAGATGCTAAGCTTATATAAAAATTTGGAGGCGTAAAATGGCGACTCGTCATCAGGTCAGACAAGCCGTCGTTTCGCTACTATACGCGCGCGAAATGGGTAGTTGTGGCGAGGAGTTCGTCGAGGAGTTTTTAGAAGAAAAAAAGATAAGAAACGATCAGCGAAGCCTTGCGCTGTCGCTTTTTCACGGTATCTTGGAGCATGCAGAGGAGCTTGACGCGCTACTAAACGCGCGCCTAAAAGAGTGGAAGATAAACGAGATCGGCAGCATCGAGCGCGCCGTGCTACGGCTGGGGGCGTACGAGATGAAATTTACCCCGACCGATAAGGCCGTCATCATAAACGAGGGCATCGAGCTTGGCAAAGAGCTGGGCGGAGACTCGGCGCCGAAATTTATAAACGGCGTACTAGACGCATTAAAGGTCGATCTGTGAAGCTCTGCGTCGCGCTTGATCTGAGCTCGAAGCAGCAGTGCTTGCAGCTAGCGGAGCAGCTTGCGGACTTTTCGGATAAAATTTGGCTCAAAGTTGGGCTGCGAACTTATTTGCGCGACGGAGCGGGATTTATAGAGGAGCTAAAAAAGCTCGGAAATTTTAAAATTTTCCTCGATCTAAAGCTTTATGATATCCCAAACACGATGGCCGATGCCGCCGAGGAGATCGCAAAGCTTGGCGTAGATATGATAAACGTGCACGCAAGTAGCGGCAAGCGCGCGATGGCTACGGTGATGGAGCGACTGGGCAAGCTCGGTTCGCGCCCGTTGGTGCTTGCGGTCTCTGCGCTAACGAGCTTTGATCAGGCCGAGTTTAGCGCAGTTTACGAGCAAAATTTAAGCGATGCCGTGCGTAAATTTAGCGTGATGAGCTACGAAGCGGGGCTTGACGGCATGGTCTGCTCGGCGTTCGAGAGCCGCCTAATCAAGGACGCCACGAGCGCAAATTTTATCACGCTCTGCCCTGGCGTACGGCCTTTTGGCGAGAGCGCGGCAGATCAAAAGCGAGTAGCGGATCTGGGCGTCGCGCGCGAGGCGGGGGCTGATTTTATCGTGGTAGGTCGGCCGATATATCAAAGCGCCGATCCGCGAGGAATTTGCAAGCAGATTTTGGGTCAAATTTAACGCCTGAGTTTTTGTGAAATTTAACGCAAAATTATTTTAAGCGGAATTTTTCGATCGAGAAATTTTAATTAAAATGCGCGTAAAGGCGGCTCAGATGATGTCGAAGCGCCGTCATCATCTTTTGTAAAATCCGTTGGAGTTTGAAACTCTCCCTGCCCTTGCTACATCCTCGTTGCCGTCTATGTGTAAATTTGCACTGTTGGGGTTTGAAGCTGCTGCACCCTAGCTCGTTTATGTCACTTTTTGCGTATAAATTTACTCCGTTGAGGATAAAAACGCTTAAACTTTACGGCGCCAAAGCTCCCGCTAGCTGGCGGATAAAATTTTAAAATTTGCCTCGCACGAGTGAGACTTTAGAATTCCGCACTTTCAAGAGGTTTAAAAATTTATCCAAATGGCGAGCCCAGCGAAATTTGAATGAAAATCGGAGTAAAATTTGAGTAAAGGCGCGAGCGATTTTAAGAAAATCCCCTATGTAGGCAAGGCGACAGAGGCGGATCTGCTCGCACTGGGCTACACCAATATCGCTTCGCTAAAGGGTGCGGATTCAGACGAGATGTTTGAACGCACAAAGGTACTCGGGCGCGGCAGCGACAGGTGCATCCTATATGTTTACCGCATGGTTTGTTACTACGCAAACACTCCGCGCCCAGACAAAGCTAAGCTAAAATGGTGGCTTTTAAAGGATTAAATTTGCAAATTTGACATGCGATAATCGGTTTAAATTTAAATAAGCAAGCCTATCTTTGCAAAATTTAGCTTAACACGTCGCCGTTGAAATTCGCAAATTTATCGACTATTTTACGTTGTTATTTTCTCGCGAGAATAGCCGACGCGAAAATGCAAATTTAAGCAAGATATCAGCAGTATTTAATTATAATACGGTTTCTTTTTTGCGGATAGGTGGGTGAGTTGGCCGAAACCACACCCCTGCTAAGGGTGCAGCTTCTAACCGGGGCTCGAGGGTTCGAATCCCTCCCTGTCCGCCACCATACTATTTATCACTTTCTAGCCTATCTAAATGCCTATAATATGCCGTTTTTAAGTCATATTACGCCTTATTTTTTACTTCCGGTCTCTAAAATTGCTATAATTTTTCGCAATACTGCGTTACTAAGTGCGTTAGTAAGCTTAGAATAAACTAAAAAGCATAATGAATTAAATTTTCAACTGAAAAATAGAATGTATAAATATAAATAGAAGATAAAGAAGAGTTTAATGTCAAGGGTGTTAGGGGGGGGCTAAAGTCTTTTTGCTACGCTATTGACAAGAAAATTTTTAAATTTAAGGCTAGATGGAACTTAATGTAAACATAATGAGTATTAAATTATGACGGGAGCTATGTTCTTGAAAAGTAACGAGCAAAGCGAAGTTAAAAATATCTAAGTTCTCAGGCGAAATTTCCACTTCGCAGACTCGCTTAGAAGCTTCGCTTTGAAATATGGTAAAAGCTACTTTAAATCTAAACGAGTAAGAGGCAAATAAGGTAGAGAAGCAAGCGAAAAGAGTAGCCGACACCTAACTTCACTTTGCTCATTACTGCATCCCGAAAGGCTACGAGCGTAACAAAGCGGAGTAGAACTAAGCAAAATTTAAGGGGAAACTCCTCAATCTTGGCAACGATATCGACCGCAAAGATATGGGAGGAAAATAACTTCTTGCTTTATCTTAAGAGAGCGTAAATTTA
>CAURKB010000128.1:0-5957 GCA_963525315.1 uncultured Campylobacter sp.
CTTGCGTTTTTATTTCGCCGCCCCAACTTGATTATTTGCTAACTCGACTGATAGAGCCCATAACTAGTAAAGGTTTTAGCGCGCATTATAGTGTAGAATTTGAGCTGCTAGATAAAGACGCTAAAATTTTATGCGATCAAATAAGATGCGTTAGCACGGATAGATTCGTCTCAAAAGTAGGCGAATTAAATGAAGATGCGCAAAAAGAGCTAAAAGAAATTTTGAAACTAATGTTTTGTTAATTCGTTAATTTTATCTAAACGAGCGGACGATAAAATTTCGCCGCGCTCGCATAATGTTGAGAATCAAAAAAGCGACCAAATCGCCGTAAGTATTGCGCCAAAAATACTACCGAATGCGAAATTTGCAAGATCTCTTCTTTTTTTGTCGTAAAGCAGTATATCCGCATCTTTTTTCGTTACGTTTAAGAAAAATATCGCATTAACCGCCGTAACCGTCATTTTCCCCATCAGAGCTATTCTTTTCCTGCTGGTATCGTCTAGGTAAAGAGCTAGCTTTTTACCGTTCTCAAAGGCCTCATCGGGAGCCTTTTGACATAGCTTCATATATTCGCTAAGCCCGCTTTCGATCTCTTTAATGTCTTTAAACGGTATCGACGGAGAAAATTGCATATTCGGCAGTTCCGAGAAAAAGTTAAATTTGCCCATTTTACAACTCTATTTCTGTACGCTTACGATAGGAATCGGTAGCTGCTATTTTTGTCACAGTGACAGTGTTTGATGCGATTTTCGCCATCTTTTGAAAAATTTGTTCCTCCTCGTCGCTTAGCTCGCCATCGCATAAACTCTCGCCCCCGCCGCCTATCTTTTTGCGGATAAATTTATTTTCAGCTTTAAATAGCCCCTCGTCGTATATCAAAATTTCATCATCGTCTAGCTCCTCGCCCGCAAACCTTTCTCCTATGCGGTTTATGCTTTGGTATTCTAGCTCGGCTTTTAGCGTATCAAGCTCGTTTAAAAACAAGGGCTCCCCTTTAAAAATTCGTCCGTTTTTTGAATACTCAAAGTCTCCAAGCTTACTAAAATCGCAATACTTTCCATTTGCGTATTGAGGCTGAGAGTTACGGAAGAAAAATTGATTGGTTAAATTTCCCGCTAGCTCCTTAAATCTTTCATCGCTTTTAAGCGTACTTTTTAGTATGCTTTCGTTTTGAAAGGCAAGGATGAGCTCGACCCTCGCCTCTCTTATAACGTCCGCTCCAAGATCGGCGGCGCCGCTTATTACCCTTTGAGCTTCGTCGATAAATACGCTAACGGGAGTTTGTCTATTCGTGCGTTTACTTAAATTTAAAATCGTGCTACTAGTTATAAGCGACAATACGCTATTTTGCATGGCATTGGCGTTTATAACGACTATCTTGCCGCTGCCAGACAAACCGCTTACGCTTCCTTCGTCTTTATTTAGTAGGTCGCTATCTAAAACGTCGTAAATTGCCGACAGCATAAATTCGTAATTACCGTATAGTCTTTGCTTTTGTTCGTTATCGTCTCTTTTTTCGCCGTATTGTTTAAAATCGCCTAAAAAGCTTTTGACGGCTTTTTGCGCGTCTAGTAGCTTGCGTATGTCCTTTCGTAAAATTATGTCAAACTTATCTTTACCGAAATTATCTACCATTTGATAGGCGAGTTTTTCATGATCGCAAATTCTTTGCTCGTATTTTTTAAGCTCGTCGTAGAATTTTTTTAGATCGTCTAAGGTTTTAGTCTTGTCGGCCATACTTCTAAAACTAGGATTGATATCTTTTATCGGTCCTTTAAAAATACGCGAAAACGCCTTACTTTCATCGAGTGCATATATTTTTTTAAGTAGTCCTAGGCACTTAAGCGAGACATTGGTCGCCATATGAGCCCAAAATTTCTCTTTATCGTTTCCGCCGAATTTCTCAAACAAAAACTCCTCTAAAATTTTATCGTTAGCCTCTTTTACTATATTTATTTTTATACCCCAAGGCACGTTCATCATCACGACGTCTTCTAATCTGCCGTGCTTTTGAGCTAGATATTTTAGCTTTAAATGCTCCGTGCCTTTGTAATCAAAAAATATAATTCCGTGTCCTTCTTTTATTCTGTCTTCAAGTAAAGGCAAGATTGCAGCCGTCGTCTTGCCGCTTCCGGTTTCGCCGGTTATCATAGCGTGCGTGAAATTTTTTTCAAGGCTTACGGCTTGGGTCGCTTGAGCAACGATTTTGTTTTGCATACTTTGGTTGATTATTGAAAATTTTGACATTTTTTATCCTTTTGCTTTTACGTTTTTTATTTTATCTGAGATCAAAATCTCGTCCGCTAGTTTATATTTTAAGGCCGTATTTGCATCTATATAGCAGTCTCTGTCGGTTAGCTTTTCTATTTTTTTAACGTCAAGAGCGCTACTATTTGCAATCATTTGATGAATGTTAGCTTTTGTTTTCAAAATTTGTGCGGACAAAAGCTCTATATCGCTAGCCTGACCGAACGCTCCGCCAAGAGGCTGATGTAACATAAGCTGGGAATTTGGCAGCATATATCTCCTGTCGCCGTTTATAAATATAAGCGCAGACATCGAAGCGGCAAGACCGACGCAGACCGTATTTACGGGAGCTTTTATGCTCTTTATTATATCGATTAACCCAAGGCCGTCGCTTATGACGCCTCCCGGACCGTTTATATACATAGTTATCTCTTTGCTCTCGTCTTCACCGTTTAGAAACAACAACTGCTCTTGTATATGTAAGCAAGTATTAGAGTTTATTTCGCCGTATAAAAAGAGATTTCTATCGGTTAGCAAGCTAGCCCTAATATCCACCATAGTTTGCTCTAAATCTTTTGTAGCCATTTTTTACCTTTTTGATTTATTTTTATGCGCATAAATTATGATGGAATTATGTCGAAAAAGGGCCAAGAGAATTTTCCACCTATGAAATGCCCGCAAAAACGAGTCAAACTATGGTTTTTGGCTAGTATTTTAAAATTTTATAGATGAGACCGGATAAAATTTGAGTATTTTAGCTTACCGCTATCAAAATCGGTTGTATATTGGACCGAAAATTAAAGCTCTATATCAAATGAGCGATCGGATTTGACGGTTACGGGCTTATAGTCCTGATTTT
The DNA here is from genome assembly GCA_963525315.1 of uncultured Campylobacter sp. Lineage (GTDB taxonomy): Bacteria > Campylobacterota > Campylobacteria > Campylobacterales > Campylobacteraceae > Campylobacter_A. The sequence continues at coordinate 3,107 of CAURKB010000128.1, forward strand.
TATATTTTTTTATAAATTCTTTTGCATTAAACCCCGTTTTTTGCTCATACCACGCCAAGCAAACCTCTTCAGGCGTCATATTTTTATCCAGCCAAGGCGAAGTAGTTTTGTATAGCAGATTTAGATCGAGCTTGATACTAGGCTTTATCCACTCGTTTTGCTGCGAATTTTCAAATTCGTTAAAGCTCTCAAAAAGTTTGCTTCGGCTAAACTTATATAGCCTATCTTTAAATTTTTCGGAAAGCAAAGCATCGCTATTTTCAAGGTATTTTATTAAAGCGGACGCACTCAATTTATCGCCCGTATAGCCTTTTAAAATTTTACTAAAATCGCTTGCCTTATGCTTGCTTTTTTCGTCCAAGATTTTATAAATTTGCCGGGCTAGCTGTGAGAAATCGCCCCCAACGTATTTTGGAGAAAGTATGATTAGACAATCTTCATATCTAAAACTTATCCATTCGCCGCTAAATAGCGAAAGCTCAAAAATCTCAAATCCGACATCCGTTAGCGTTAGCGGGCGGTTTTCATAATCGATAAGCGTAACGCCCTTTTCGTAAGCGATTAGTGCTACGGTAGAGTCGTCGTACTTCGAGATATACTCAATACTATGCCAAATTTCTTTATATTTCGGATCTACTTGAGCCGTCGCAAAATTTATAGCCATACCGCCGACACCAGGATATAGTTTTTTAGCCGTTTTCTGAGCTTTTTGTTCGAGCTTTTGTTTTAACTCGTCTTTCTTTTCCCATATATAATCGGTCCCATTCAAAGAGGTTAAAACGATAAAAGCCGTATCTTTAAAGCGTACATATTTTGTATTATCCTTTGCGTTAGACGCTTTGATTTTTTTGCAATGTTTTTCGAGTATATTACTTGGACATAGCATATAGGTACTTCTGTTGTTTTTACTTTGAGTATTTTTAGTTTTGTCGATTATATATAATAAGGCAAAGTATTCAAAAATAACTTGTAAGTTATTTTTTATATTTTTAGAGTGCGTTTTGGGGTTATATCCATCAATGCCATCTCTAATATATCGTTCATTTACTACGTATTTTTGGGGTTCTTCGCAACACTTTTCGCTTATAGATATTGCTTTTTCGTCATCTTTTATTACGTCATACGTATTTTTGTCCACTTCAAAGGTCATTTTTTCAAATGTTTTGCAGTCATGTGGAAATTCACAAAAATCCTTTACAAATAAAATTAAAGCATAAAGATTAATACGGCTCGTCGCAATTCCGTTTTCAAGCTCGTTTTTTCTTTTGTTTTTTTTGGTTATATCTTTATATTTAATTTTAAAATCGCTCATTTTTACCCTTTGAAGATATGATTATTTTTGGAAATTTTACGTAGATTATACTATTTTAGAGTTTAATGAAAGAGGCTTGCGATCCAAATGTCCGCAAGCGCGAGGTTAATTAAAGTATCATAAGGATTTTGTTTAGATTATCCTTTTTTATACCGCTAAATACCAAGAAAAGATCTGCAAACATCCAAATAACGGCCACGACGGTAAAGAGAACCAACATCGTATAAGTCGTATCGCTAGGCTGCGTCTGCGCCAAATTTAAAATAAATCCCAAAATAAATAATAGTAAAAGCTTCATAAACCCAAGCCCTATATCGCCTTTATAAAACCTATCTACGCCAAGCCCTCCAAAAAGCAACCCAAGCACAAGCCCTGCGCCCGGACTTTTTAAATTTAGCATAGGTATCGAAGCGCTTATCTTATTTAAAGTCTCATCGCTTACGCCGTCAAGCTTGTTGCGCAAGACGACCTCGCCCGTGCTAGGCAATTTGCCTGCCAAGCTCATTAAAATCGTATTTTTCATTTTCTACTCCTCGTAAATTTTAAAATAAGAGATTATAGCATATTTTATTCTATAAGCATAATATTATTTTATGAGTATAAAACTTAGAAGTATAATCGCAAAAATTAGCCGCAAAGGATAAATTATGCAGATTTACGAGAGGATAAATTTGATCATAAAGAGTAAAGGTTTAAAGAAAAAGGACTTTTTAGAGCGTTTTACCGCTTTGGAGCCTAGACTCAAAAGCACGGGCGAAATCCCCTCTGTACCTACGATATATAACTACCTAAACGGCACCAGAGAGATTAAGGCTGAGCTGATACCATATATGGCAAAGGCTCTTGAAGTGAGCGAGCAGGAGCTATTTTTAGACGACTCTGCTGAGTTTTTAAAAGATTTTATCAAAAAACAAGGAGAGAGTGAAAACGCTGGCGAGAAAAGCAAAGCCGTAGTAAAAATCATTGAGCTATGCGAATACGCCTCTACACCTATGCTTGAAAGACTCATAGAAATTTTAGAACAAAACAAACAAGCCTCACTAAAAAATATGAAACGTATGAGCGGACTAGAATTTGGCTTGTAGGCCACCCAAACTCTGCCAACCGCCGTTAAATTTTTGATCCACTCTTCTTTTTTATCCTATATATTTTCCTAAAATTTACTTTTTTCGTTTTTTATAGTTGCTTTAAATTTTTGCTTCAGCTTCCCTCTTTTTCATTATCTGATAAGCATAATATCTATATAATTATTCGTATTGAAAATTTATCTTAAAAGGAAACTCATGACTACGTTTAAGGTGTATGCTTGCGTATCTATAGGGATGCTTTTATTGGTTTTTAACGGGCTTAAAGCCTACAATCTGCTAGAAAGCACGGGCGAATTCGACGTAGTCGGCTGGCTGATTGCGGCCGTCGGCGCGGCGATACTGCTTTACGGCTTTTATATCAGATACAAACAGTTTTACAAATAAAATTTTAATGAGGAAGGGTAAAGATGAAGAAAATTTGTTTTGCGCTTACGCTTTTGCTGTGTTGCGG
>CAURKB010000129.1:0-5846 GCA_963525315.1 uncultured Campylobacter sp.
CTCTTTTTCTTCCAAATTCGGCTGATCGCATTTGTCGCCCGCATGGAACGTCTTTTCAAGTACTTTACCGTCGATGAAAGATTTGATTTTCGCGCGAACGAAAGCCGCTCCCTTGCCCGGTTTTACGTGCTGATACTCGACGACTTTATACGGAACGCCGTCTAGCTCGATCTTTAGTCCTTTTTTTAGGTCGCCCATCGAATAGGTTGCCATTTTTTCTCCTTGATTTAAAAATGGTTGATTATATCCAAAAAAGTTTAAATTTAGCAGGCGGGGCAAACGAATTTCAAACGATTGGCCCAAATTTAGCGAGTAAATTTAATAAACCAAAACATAAACTATCTGCGAGCCGTGTACGCCCAAAACCGGCACGAGCTCGATATCAGAAGTCCTTGAAGGGCCGCAGATAAAAAGGATATTAGTCGGCAACTTTTCATTTTCTTTTTTTATCTCGTTTAGGCACGCAGATAGGCTTTTTACCACGTCTTGCTTTCTTAAAAGCACTATGCAAAGTCTTGGCGTTAGGCTTAGCAGTCTTGGTTGGCTCTTGCTTTAGGATTTTTCTCTGCTATTCATAGCAGAGAAAAACATATAAACTCTTTTCATTTTTCCTCCTTTAAGGTCTAAAATTCGTAACTACCGGCACGAGCTGCGGAAACAGATGTATAACCGCCCACGTGATGAAACTGGCTAAAATTATAAATAAAAGCGAGTATTTAAGAGTAAATTTAAGCACTTCGCTCTCGCGTCCGGCCATTCCCACCGCCGCGCACGCTACGGCGATACTTTGCGGACTGATGATTTTACCCACGACGCCGCCTACGGTGTTTGCCGCCATAAAAATAACGTCGGGCACGCTTAGCTGATTTGCCGTTACTTGCTGAAGCGTGCCGAAAAGCAAATTCGCGCTAGTAACCGAGCCCGTTAAAAATACGCCCAGCCAACCGATGACGGGCGAGAAAAAGCCAAACGCGTTGCCCGTGCTTGATAGCGCTAGACCCATAGTCGCGGCCTGACCGCTATATTTAGCCACGTAGGCGTACGCGACGATAAAGCCTATCGTAACGATGGGAAAAGCCATCTCCTTTGCCGCCTCTTTTGCGGAAGCGACTGCGATTTGGGGTTTTATCTTTAAAATCAGCGTCGTAAGAATCGCAGCTAGCAGTATCGCCGTCCCCGTAGCCCTTAGCGCATCCCACGTATAAACGGCGCTAATAGCTTGCACGCCCTGCGAGATTGGCGGATTTGACGCGGTTAGATTATGCAAGTTTGCGACCTCAAATTTAAACGTAGCAAAATCCACGAGAGATTTAAAACCCGAGCTGTTCCAAACGACTATGGCCGCGATAATGAGAATAAAAGGAAGCCAAGCTTTAAACGCATCTTTAGCGCTTAGGCTTACGCCCTCTTTTGCCTCGCTTTGCCCGGTTACTCTAAATACGTCTTTAATCTTCCAAATTCTAAGCGCCGCCCAAAGCATCACGATGGAGACGATAGCGGCGATTATATTTACCAGCTCCGGGCCTAAAAATTTAGCCGTAGCGTACTGCGCGATAGTATAGCTAGCCGCCGCCGTAACAACGTGAGGCAAAACGCCTAAAACCCCTCTAAATCCGCTAACTAAAAAAACGAGCAAAAAAGGAAGCGTAAAGGTAATGGGCGGTAGCATCCTAGCCGTCATCGTAGAGATTAGCTGCGCATCGACGTTTACGGTACCGCTAAGCGCCGTAACCGGTATGCCCACGGCTCCAAACGCCGCGCCTGCCGTGTTTGCTATCATACTAAGTCCGGCCGCGCTTAAAGGTTTTAGCCCAAGCCCCATAAGCAAAGCCGCGCAAATCGCAACCGGTGCGCCAAAACCGATAGCTCCTTCTAAAAACGAACCGAAACTAAACGCTATTAAAATCACCTGAATGCGGCAATCGGGGCTAATAGCCGTAATAGAGGCCTTTAGCGTCTCGAAGTAGCCTGATTTTACGCTAAGTTTATAAAGAAAAATCGCGCACAAAATAATCCAAGCTATCGGCCAAAGCCCGTAGAAAAAACCGTAAGCAAAGCTCATAAATGCTGTAACCGCGGGCATCTTATAAAATATAATCGCCACGGCAAGGCTGGCTGCGACGGTTAGAAGCGCCGCGATGTAGCCTTTTAGCTTAAAAACCGTCAAGCAAAGCAAAAACACGGCTATGGGCAAAGCCGCTGCAGCCGCGCTGAGCCAAATATTACCCGCGGGATCGTAATTTTGCAAAAACACCTCTTGCATCAAATCCTCCTAAATTTAAAATTTCGGTGAAATTTTAGTGCGATTTCAAGCTTAATGCAAAATAAAAATCACATTAATATTTCGCTTTAAGGTTTGGGATTTGCGCCGCAAAAGTTGCGTAAAACGGTAATACAAAAAAAGGCAAATTTGACCGAGGTTAATTTGGTTATAAAATTTTTCAAACTACCTATCTTAGGCATTTTAAGAGTATAAATGTTACTAAAAGTAGCACATAAACATCCATTAAACAAAAATACGGCTTTCAAAGAAAAATCGTTTAGATATCGCCGACTAGATAAAATTTTATGTTTTTGCGTCGGTTATTTAAATTTAATTATTTTTTTAAGCATTCGGCTAAATTTATAAAAAAATTCTGCGTAAAATACCTGAAAAATAGCCGATATGCCGCTTAAGTTTAATGCGTAAGAGCTAAATTTAGACGCGTAAAAACAGCTAAAACTCATAGATAAAATTTCACAAAAACGGCGGTTTTAAAGATTTTAGAAGGTAAAACCAGTCTTTTACGCCATTTGCCCGCGCGTGCTTTAATTGCGGATGAGCGCTCTCGCGTTAAAACGACTTTATTTTTTACCCACTTAAAATATGCGCCTTTTTCGGTAACGCCGATAGCACTTATTAAATTTACGCAAAAGATGCGTTGCGTACTTTAAAAAGCTCGCGCGTCGAAATTTGCGCTAGAGACCAAAGCGGCAAGAAATCGCGCCCGCACGGCCACATAATCTTGATACCAAGCTTTACGCCAGCCTACCATCTCGTAAACAAAAGCGCGCGTCCCAAAAAAGCAAAGACGGCGGCGACAATAGAATGGATAAATTTCGTCTTGCTTTACCGAGTAGGCCTAGAATAACGCGCCGCGGTAGACAAAAAATCAGCGCCTTAAGCGCTCGCGCAACCGCTACGCTTCAGACTTTGGTTTTATCTGTCCTTGCTTAAGCCGTACCGTCAAATTTAAAAAATCATATCTTTGCGGCGCTCCAAATTCGGCCGGCTATTTAAGCTTAACAAAAGAGGCGCTTACGGCGGCGCAAAACGTTTTCGCCATAAAGCAAAGCCTCATAGACCACGACCGCCGCGCCGATAAAGTCGGTACAGGTTTTGAGGTTTTGAAAAAAGGCTAGAAATTGCTCTGAATTTCAAGGCTAAATTTACGCCGGAAAGATTCGCGTCCTTGCGGCACTAAATAAACAGCATAGCAAACGGCTTAAATAAGACGGTAAAATAAGGCTTATCTCACGGCTTAATGTGCGACTGATTTACCGAATATAAGAGCCGTAAAATTCGTACGCCGAGTATATAGCATTTAAATGGCGCTTTAAATTTAAGCCCCGTAAAACCTGCAACCTTAAGGCGCACATAAAGACGGCTAAATTTACGAGAGAAAGGAAGCGGCTGGTTTTTCGTAAATTTAGCAAAGTAGCCAAATTTTGAGCAAAATTAAATTTGCCCAGGCTATAATCCGCAAATTTACGGCTACCGTACGCGTTTATGCCGGCTGGCAGAAACAATACCGGCAGATAAAGCATAAAATAACTAACCATATAAAAGGCAAGCTTAAAAATCTAATCTATACGTTTTTGAAAAATTTTGCATGACGGAGACTTGCGCGTTGGCCCCGAACGGGCAAGATCTGCACCGACTAGGATGTTTGCTTGTGGCCAAAACTAGCACTCTAGGCGGTGTTTATTACTCTTTAAATTTAAACTCGCCTTTTTCCTTGCTCTTTTCAGACTGCGAGTGGATTTCCCTTTTCATCTGCTCGCTTACGCTTGGTTCGTCTTTTTGTATCTTTTGAAATTTCTTTTTTTCGGTCAAAATTTTCTCAAAATTTTTCGTAGTTTGCTTTTGCACTTCGCTCTCGCAACCCGCAAGCAAAAACAAAATAGGAATCAAAAGTAAAAATTTCATACTCAAACCCTCCTTAAATTTAAGCCCAAATTCGGGCTTAAATTTAGACAACTGCGTACTTTGCCCATACGCAAACGTCAAGATCGTTTAGCTTAGCCAGCGTCTCTTTGGTTATCTTTTCATCCACAAGCACGACCGCTAGCGCCATACCGTGATCGTCGCGTCCTAGGCGGAAGTCGGCGATATTGATCTTCTCTTCGGCGAGGATAGATGAAATTTTAGCGATAACGCCCGGAACGTCGTTGTTTTTAAAGATAATCATCTTGCCTTTGGGCTTAAAGTCGGTTTTAAAGCCATTTATCGTCACGATGCGCTGCTGATTTTCGCCAAACACCGTTCCGCCGATCGTTACGACATCATTTTCGGTCGTTATGCGAACTGTGATTTTATTTTTGAAAATACTATTGCCGCCGACGGTGCTCTCTGTCGTTATGCCTTTTTCGTCGCACAAAAATTTAGCGTTTACGTAGTTTATCGTATCGCCCAAGCTCTCTTTTAAAGCGCCTACGATCGCAAAGGTAAGCATGGAGTTTGCGTACTCGCTGATAGGGCCGTGCGTTTCGATGCGGATGGCCTTGATCGCTTTTTTGTTGATCTGCGCGGCGAGGAAGGCCATCTTGCTCGTAAGCTCGATATAAGGCTCCACAAAAGGCGGTAGATCTTCCGTTTTTATCGGCAAATTTAGCGCGCTAGGATAGCTGATGCCGCGAGCCGCAGAGATAGCCTGTTCGGCTGCTGCGATAGCGATGTTGGCTTGAGACTCTAGCGTATTTGCGCCAAGGTGCGGTGTGACGCTGACGTTATTTAACTCAAGTAGCGGATGATCCGTCGCCGGCTCCTTCTCAAATACGTCGATACCCGCAAACGCTATCTTGCCGTTTTTTAGGCCATTATACAGCGCCTCTTCGTTGTAAAGACCGCCGCGAGCGCAGTTTATGAGGCGCACGCCGTCCTTCATCTTTGCGATCTCCGCCTCGCCGATCATGTTTACGGTTTCTTTATTTTTCGGAGTGTGTATAGTGATGAAATCACACGCAAGGATATCGTCGAAATTTCGCGTATAAACGCCGCCCATATCGGTTACTTTCGAGGGATCTATATACGGATCGTAAGCAACGATTTGCATACCGAAAGCCGCAGCCCTAACCGCTACGCGAGAGCCGATGTTGCCAAAGCCGATGACGCCTAGAGTCTTGTTAAAAAGCTCAACGCCGTACCATTTCTCGCGTTTCCAAATTCGGTCGATTTTTAGATCGTTGTGAGCGTACGGAAACGAGCGAGCGGCAGCTAACATATGAGCCATCGTTAGCTCTACGGCGGCGATCGTGTTTGCCGTAGGGACGTTCATCGCGATTATGCCGCGTTTTGAGCAGCCGTCGATATCTACGTTATCAACGCCCACGCCCGCGCGCACGAGAGCTTTTAAATTTTTTGCGGCATTTAAAAACGCCTCGCCGACTTCGGTCGAGCTTCGCGTGATGGCCACGTCAGCCTCGCCTAAGATATCCAAAAGCTTATCTTTAGGCACGTTTATTGCGTCGATTACTTTTATATCCTCTTCGCGATTTAAAATTTCAAAGCCGACTTTATGTATTGCGTCGCACACTATTATCGTTTTCATAGCTTGATCTCCTTGAATGTTGAGCGTATATCGTAC
>CAURKB010000130.1:0-5787 GCA_963525315.1 uncultured Campylobacter sp.
CTCTTATCCACCGCAAGCGCGGCCTCTACGCTCTCGCAGCTTTGCCAAAGCGCGGGCTTGAGAGCTAGCAGATGGTTTATTTTGTTACTTTGAAGTCGCCCGATAAAGTGCCACTCTATCGGCAAATTTGACAAAATTTCGCTCTTGTTTTTGAGCTCTTGCACGCGGTTTTCGCCAAAGCTCGTTTGTCCTTGCCCAAAAAGCTCCAAAACCTCTTTGGTCGTTACGTTTTTGCTCACGGCGATTAGCTTCACAGCCTCGCCAGTGCGCGCATTTTCGATGCGTTCTAAAATTTGCGCGAGTTTCATTGTCCCGCTCCGCTTAGGCGCATCACGTCGTTAAAGGTCGCAAACGCCATCAGGCAAAGCAAAAAAGCCCAGCCGCAGTATGTGAGGCCGATATAGACTTTTTCGTTCATCTCGCGGCGGAAAATAAGCTCATAAAGGTTGAAAAATATATGACCGCCGTCAAGCGCCGGGATAGGCAGCAGGTTTAGTACGCCTAAATTTACCGAGATCAGCGCGGCGATGATGAGTAGGGTAGATACGCCGATGCCTGCGGCCTTTGAGGTGATGTCGGTGATCTGGATGATGCCGCCCATCTCTTTTAGCGGCACGACGCCTACGATGAGCTTTTCAAGCCCCGTAAATATGAGCTTTGAGGCGTTTACGGTCTCAACGAGCGCAAATTTGAGCGAGCTAAGGCCGGTGTTTCGTATCGTGACGGCCTCGCCTGAAGGCGAAATGCCGATGAGCGGCTTTTCTATCTTTTCGCCAAATATCGTTACGCTCTGTCCGATTTTAGGCGTCAAATTTATCGTTTTTATTTCGCCCGCGCGTTCGAGCGTGATTGCAGTGGAGGTTAAATTTACGTTTTTGCTTATCTCGTCCCATTCGCCGATTTTGATGCCGTTTATGTTTAAAATTTTATCGCCTTTTTGCACTCCGGCGCTTGCCGCAGCGGAGTTTTCCAGCACTTTGCCCACAGTCGGCGCTAGCCTTTCTACGCCGATATGTCCGAGCGCGATAAAGATAAAAAACGCCAAAGCGAAGTTAAAAAACGGCCCTGCAAAAAGGATGAAAATGCGTCCTAGCGGGCTAAGCCTCGTATAGCTGTCGGCATCCTCGTTTTTTAGCCCCGGTTTGGAGTCCTCTTGCCCTTTTAGGCTCACGTAGCCGCCAAGCGGTATCGCGCCGATGGCGTACTCGGTGGCGCCGATGGTTTTTGAGTAGATGCTTTGCCCAAAGCCCACGCTAAATTTTAGAACGCCTACTTTTAGCGCGCGAGCGGCGAGAAAGTGGCCAAGCTCGTGGAAAAATATGAGAAAGCTAATCACCAAAACCGTGATCAAAAAGTGCCAAGAGTACGCATAAATGCCGACGGCTAGCATCGCCGCTACAAAGATAATGCTTTTCAAAATTTACCTTTAAATTTGATTTTACCGCTCGAGTTTATCGCTGAGCAAAACGGCGATAAATTTCGTGCTCGGGTTTGCGTCAAGCGCAATTTTTAGGCTCATGGTAAGCGGTACGGCCAAAAACATACCGCCGATGCCGAACAAAAATCCCCAAAAAAGTAGGCTCAAAAGCACTACAAGCGTGCTTATACCAAGGCCTTTGCCTAGAAATTTAGGCTCGATAAAGTTGCCGATGACGATATTTACGGCTAGATATAGAGCCGCAGTCCATGCGCAAGAGGCTGCGTCGTTTAGCAAAAGCGCCACCAAAAGCGCCGGAGCAGCCGCGATAATAGAGCCGATCGTCGGGATAAAATTTAAAACAAAAGCCAAAATCCCCCAAAGCGGAGCGTAAGGCACGCCGATAAAATTTAACCCGATAAATATAAAAACGCCCGTCGCAAACGATGCCGCTGACTTAATCGCAAGATAGCGTTTGAGATTTGATATAAACGTATCTACGATCTGGTTCGTTTGCGGATTTTTACTCGCAAAATACTCGACTTTTTGAGAAAATACCTGCACTTCAAAAAGCATAAAAGTAACGAGCAAAAAGACGAAAAAGCTCTTTGAAACGAGCTCGGTGCCGCTCCTTAAAAATCCGCCCAGCATGGCAAAAATTTTATTTATATCAAAGTCTGCGGGTGCGGCGACGCTCTCGGGATCGATTAGGCCGCGGCTCGCTAGCATCTGGTGGTAATGATCGGCGAGGGCTTTAAATTTACTCTGAAGCTCGGGCATGTAGCTAACTAGCCCGTTTATCGTCTTTATCACGGTGTTTGCGATAAACCCTAGCGACAAAAACACGACCGCCGTAACTAGCGCGAAGGCTAAAACGCGCGGAAATTTGAGCTTTTCGAGCGCATTTATCGCAGGCGTCGCCACGATAGCGATAAAAACCGCCATCAAAAACGGTAGCACGACGACGCTAGCGGCCTTTAGTCCCGCCGCAACTACGACGAAACTAGCTAGATAGATTATAGCGTTTCCGTTTCTCAAATTTACGCCTTTTTGGCTTGATTTTTAACGTGCCTTACATAGGCGTTTACGTACTCAAAGCCCGAATACAGCGTCAGCGCGACGCTAAGCCAGAGCAAAAACTCGCCAAAAGGCCACTGCATGGTTAAAAAGCCGATCGCGACCATCTGGCAGACGGTTTTGACCTTGCCCGCCATAGATGCGGCGACCTCTACGCCTTCGCCCGCCATCACGACGCGAAATCCCGTGATAAAAAACTCTCGAACGAGGATGAGATACACGGCCCACGGGCTCGCGCGGTCTATCATCATGAGTCCTAAAAACGCGCCAAGAGTCAGCATCTTATCGGCAAGCGGGTCGATTACGGCTCCTAGCTTGGTCTTTTGATCCCACGCGCGCGCGATAAATCCGTCGAAAAAGTCCGTGACGCTAGCGATCACGAATACAAGCGCAGCAAAGTAGTTCATCCAGCTAACGTGCACGCCTGAGAAGGAATTTACGCTAAGTAGCAGCCAAAACATCAGAGGTGCTAGAAATACGCGCAGGAAGGCTAGGGCGTTTGGTAAATTTAGGCTCATTTATTTGTTCTTTCTTTTTGATTTAGGAGTTTAAAATTTGACGGCTCGGCGCTAAAATCCGCGTAAAATTTGCCGACTCGCATTTTGTTTGTTTTTGTCGGTTGCGGATTTTCGCTTTGGTTAAAATTACTCGGCGCTTCGTCAAATTTAGGCAATTTTGGATTTAAATTTAACGGTAAAAAGCGTTTTGATTTATTTAAATTTAGATCAAATTTAAAAGAATCGCCTACGCCGCAAAATTTGCTTTCAAATTTTAAATTTTCATCAAACTTAGCCTGCAAGCGCATTAAATTTATAACGCCGAATTTGCCCAAAACGCAAGCAACCGACAAAGGAGCGCAGGCTAAATTTGCTTTTTTCATTTAAATAAATGTAGTACCGCCGTCGATGATGAAGGTATGGCCCGTTACCCAGCTAGCTTTTGAACTGCACAGAAACAAACACGCGCCTGCTATGTCGGTCGGCTGCCCCATGCGATTTAGCGGGCTTAGCTCGGCGGTTTTGTCGCGAACTTCCTCGTAGTTAGTAAAAGCCCTAAGTGCGTCCGTCTCGATAGGGCCGCCGCTAACGACGTTTACGCGGATATTTTTTTCGCCAAGCTCGGTCGCCGCATAGCGCGCCATGGCCTCGACCGCGGCTTTTGCTGTGCCGTGGCCCGCGTAGTTTTCGATATAGACGAGATTGCCCGTCGATGATAGCGAGATGATGCTGCCGCAGCCCGTTTTTTCCATGCGTTTTGCGGCTTCTTGCGCACCCACGACGAATGCGTTTACGGTTGCCGTGAAAATATTATTGATACCGCGAGGGCGAAGTTTCATAAATTTAGTATATCCGCCTGCGACCGGACGACCCGAGATGATAGCGTTTGAGATGAAAAAATCGATGCGGTCAAAGTCTGCGTCGATCTCTAAAAATAGATCTTTGTAGGTCTCGGGTTCTAGTATATTTAGCGCGTAGGCTCTGGCTTTTATGCCGTACGTCGCTTCAAGCTCGGCGGCTTGGGTCTTGGCTAGCTCTTCGTTTGAGTTGTATGTAAAGGCGATATTTACGCCCTTTGCGGCGAATTCCTCCACGATGGCGCGTCCTATGCCGCGCGTTCCGCCGCTGATTACTAGAGTTTTGCCTTTAAATTCGTTTTCGCAATTCATTAAAATCCTTTTATGTTATATTGTTTTATGGTTTGTTCGATTTTTTTGAGATTTTCGGCGCTCGGCTCGCAAAGCGGCAAGCGGTACTCGAGGCTTGATATGAGTCCTGCGATGTACATAGCGGCCTTGACCGGGATCGGATTGCTCTCGCAAAACATTATTTTATTAACCGCATACAGATCATCGTTTATAGCTTTTGCGCGCGCAAACTCGCCTTTTAGCGCAAAGTGGGTCAAATTTGAGATCTCATCCGGGAGCAAATTTGCCGTAACCGAGATCACGCCCTTTCCGCTGTTTGAGAGGATAGGGTAGTTTATCGCGTCCTCGCCGCTGATGACGGATAAGCCTGGCTCGTGCGCGAGCAGATCGACGCAGCGCTCGATGCTGCCGGTGGCTTCTTTTACGCCGTAGACGTTGTCGCACTCTTTAAATAACCTAAAAACCGTGCACGGCTGGATATCTACGCCCACGCGGCCCGGGACGTTATAGAGCAGCACCGGGATTTCGACGCTTGAGGCGATCGCTTTGTAGTGGCGGTATAGGCCTTCTTGCGTCGGTTTGTTGTAGTAGGGCGCAACCGAGAGGATACCGTCCGCTCCGTGATCTTGAGCAAATTTTGCTAAACCTACCGCCTCGTGCGTGGCGTTACTGCCCGCACCGGCAAGTACTTTTACGCCCGTGTTTTTGCAGGTATTTACAGCGATTTCTATGCAAATTCTATGCTCGTCGTGCGTTAGCGTCGCGCTCTCGCCCGTCGTGCCTACGGGTACGACCGCGTCGATGCCGTTTGCGATTTGTCTTTTGATTAACTTTTCATAACCGATTTCGTCTAGTTTGCCGTCTTTAAAAGGCGTAATCAGCGCCGTCATAGCGCCCGTTATTGCTTTTTTATTCACTTTTTTTCCTTTCTTAGGATGATCGTCGTGGATTTTTCTCTTCTCGCGTATTTTTTGCAAATTTCGTTTAGATCGGCCGGTTTTAGCGCGGCTGTTTTTTCAGGTAGCTCAAAAAGAGGCTTTATATCGCCTCTAACGAGATAACTACCGTATAAATTTGCTACCTTTGACGCGCTATCTAGCGAGTAAATGAGATCGCTTTTTAAGCTATTTTTTATCTTAGTTATCTCGTCTTCGTCTATTTTTTGCGTTTTTGCGTTTTCTAGCACACGCCAGATCTCTTCCTCTACGGCCTCCGCCTTGACGCCTGGATTACAAACGGCAAGCACTATGAGCAGGCTCTCGTCGATATTGCTCATATTATAGACGTCTACGCTGTTTACGAGGCACTTTTCATCTATCAAAACGCGTTGTAAAACCGAGCTTTGTCCGCTGCCTAGATACTCCGCTAGCGCGCCTAACGCAGGCTGATCTTCGTGATTAAACGGCGGGATTTTAAAGGCGAGCGCTAGCATCTCTACTTCGCTATCCTTGTAAATTTCAGCCCTTTTCGCGCCGTTTTGTTCTGGCTCGATACAGTGCAACTTAGGTAGCGGTTTTTTGTTTTTTATATTTTCACAGTGCTTTTTGCCTAGCTCAAACGTGCTTTTTTTATCGATGTCGCCGCTGATTAGTAGGATCGCGTTTTGCGGCTGATAGTACGTCTCGTGAAATTCTTTTATATCCTCTAT
>CAURKB010000131.1:0-5750 GCA_963525315.1 uncultured Campylobacter sp.
GGTTTTATCATTGGGTCAAATTTGCGCGCCATAAGATTATTTGAGCTAATAAAATCGCGGCGGCACATCTTAAGGCTCTATGAGCGAGCTAGCGCTTAAAAGCCAGTAATCGCGATATAGGCTAAAATTTGCAAAACTAGCGAGCGTGTCGCTAAATTTATCATAAATGTCAAACATCTGAATTTATCGCAAAATCTACGGTTATTGATAAAAGCTTATTAAAGCGTTAGTAAAATAGTTACTCTTTTATCGCTATAATTACGGATAAATTTTATTACAAAGGAAAAATTATGTTTGAACTTAGAAAACTACCTTTCGATCCGAAAGCAAACGCCGTCGTGAGCGAAGAAACCTGTAACTATCACCACGGCAAGCACCACCAAACCTATGTCAATAACCTAAATAATTTGATAAAAGGTACCGAGTTTGAGGGCGCTAGCCTCTTTGATATCCTTACAAAAAGCTCGGGCGGCGTGTTTAACAACGCGGCTCAGGTCTATAACCACGACTTTTACTGGGATTGCATCGCGAAAAAAAGCCAAATGAGCGACGAGCTAAAGGCGCGCCTGGAAAAAGATATTCCAAATTTTAAAGAAGAGTTTTTAAAGGCTGCTACTACGCTTTTTGGCTCCGGCTGGGCGTGGCTAGTTTACAATCCAAAAGAGGACAAACTGCAAATCGTACAAACAAGCAACGCGCAAACCCCGGTAACTGACGGCCTCGTACCGCTTTTAGTCGCGGACGTTTGGGAGCACGCATACTACGTCGATCACAGAAACGCGCGCCCGGCGTATTTGGAGAAGTTTTTTGAAAATATCAACTGGGATTTCGTCTCGAGCGCTTACGAGTGGGCGCTAAAAGAGGGGCTAAATTCGGTTAAATTTTACATTTCCGAGCTTCACGGCGGCGCTAAATCTTGCTGCGGTTGCGGATGTAACTAGTTTAAATCGCTATTTTTGCAGGCTTTTTAAGAGCATTGGCAAAGGGCGCGCGGCGGCTTATTTTTCCAAGTAAGCGTAAGCCCGCGAGTAAATTTAACCTTGAGTGAGGACTCCGCTTGGTTAAATTTACTTTATATAAATTATTTTAAAGTAAGATTTCAGTCTCATTTCAAAAAAAGGACAAAAATGAAGAAAATTTTAGTTTCATCTTTGGCGGCTTTTGCTGCAGTTGCTATGCTTAGCGGTTGTCAGGCAAGCAAAAGCGAAAGCTCGAACAAAGCGCAAATCACCAAATCGCAAGCCGAAGTGATTAAATTTACCGGCGTAAACGACCCGAAATACGTCGTCAAACTAAGCTCGACGGACGAATTTAATACCGCCGTGCTAGAAGATAGCAAAGGTCACAAAATCAACCTTAAAAACGCGGTCACCGCAAGCGGCACGAGACTAGCAAACGACGATGGCGCCGAGATTACCTTTAAACGCGGCGAAGGCATCCTAAACCTTGAAAAAGGCGGCGAGGATATTTTCTTAAAATACGACGAATAATTTTTCCGCCGATTTTCGGCGGATTTTTAAATTTATATGGTTTTCACTTTTTCTTCCGACGAATTTTTCGGCTCTATAATTTTTGTCGCCAAATTTGGCGATTAGCAATTTTTCCTCAATAATCATCCTAAAACCGCGCCTTTAATCCAAACTTATCCCAAGCAAAAACCGCTGGCAAATTATGCCTTTAGGCAATCGGCTTCAAATAACAAAAATTTATCGCAAAATAAATTTAAGGCCTTTGCCGTTTAACGATAAATTTAAGCCCTTCATACGCCCTTAAAGCATTTGATTTGATTGCATGCGAGTAGAGCTTCGCCATTGCGCTCTTATGATTTAATTGCTTTTACGTTAAATTTGCGGCAATTTAATTTGAAATTTAAGCGCCTCTATCGCCGCAGCAAAATGATGTAAAAAATCTAAATTTGTTTAAAGCGGAGCTTTTATCGTAACTGCCTGCGCGCATCGTAAAGTCTTGATAAATACTCCGCGATTACGCCACAGATAAAACTTCGCTTCCGCTCGTGACGACTTTAAATTTTGCTTTTTAAACGGCTAAATTTCGGCTTTTTTGCCTATGACCGTAGCGCTTGAGCGAGGTTTTTTAATTTTATCAAACGTTTATCTAAATCCGCGCGCGTTAAACCCTATTTGCCCGCATGCTCCGCAAAGCCGCTGCCGGCAGCTAGAGGGCGCGATATTTTTGAGCCGTTTATTTAGGTTGCATTTCTTGATTTACGCAGCTTTCAAATATAAATTTATGCTCGTTCGGTAAGGCATCGTAAATTTTAAGTGCTAGCCCGCGGATCTCCCAAAGCGCCGATTTTGAGCTGCGAAGCGAGAGAAAATTTTGTAAACTGCGCGCATTTACACTCCACGTGAGCTCGGTTTTGTAACACTCGGGTAGGCAGTATTTGACGATGTCGAGGCTTTTTGTGGTGTTTGCGAGGATTTCGCGCAGGTTTTCTAGCGCTTTGACGCTTGCGTTATCGACCGTTTCGTCGCCGGTTAATACTATAAATCTCGCCGCCCGCTCAAAATCGCCAAGCTCAAATTTGAGCTCTTTTTTTAGCTCTTTTAGCGTGTAGCGCGTTGATTTGACGCTGAGGCTCGCTACGCGGTGACGGGCTAGCTCTTGCAGCAGGGCGCGCGAGATGCCTTGGATGTAGAAGTTGTAGTAGAGGTGTTCTAGCGTGCTGGCGTGTTTAAATTTATTACCGACGCGCTCGATGAGTTCGACGTCTTTTTCGCCGCCGTTATCGCCCTTTTCGAAGCTTTGCCAACATGTGCGGATAGCGTGCGAGCAGATGTTTAACGGGGTGTAGTTTAAAAGCGTTACTTGCATTTTTGACTCTTTTAGCTAAATTTAGCGGTAAATTTAGCTAAAAATCGATAAAAAGGGCTTTAGACGAAACTAAAGCCCGAAGAAATAAATTATTTTAGTTGAAGCAGCGTATTTAGCATCTCGTCGCTAGTAGTTATCGTCTTTGAGTTGGCTTGGAAGCCGCGCTGTACGACGATGAGCTGAGTTAGCGAGCGAGATAGATCGACGTTACTCATCTCTAGGCTTGAGGCCGAGATCTTACCGCGTCCGGCAGTTTGAGCCGCGCCGATGATCGGATCGCCGGAGTTTGCCGTGCGGGAAAATAAATTTCCGCCCTCACCGGCTAAGCCTTGATTGTTTGCAAATTTAGCCACGCCCACTTGCGCTAGTCCTAGACTTCTGCCGTTGGTAAAAGAGCCTATGAGAGTGCCTGCTCCGTCTATCCTTAGTCCGTGTAGCTCGCCGCTAGCATATCCGTCTTGGCTGATGTCGGAGGTGCTTGAGTTATTATCGGTGCTGGTTAGTCCGTCGGTGGTCTGCGTAGTACCGAATTTTAGCTCGATATGCTGACCGATAGACGAGCCGTTTTGCGCGCCGAAGGTAATGCTAGCCGGACTATATGTCGCTAGCGAGCCGTCCGGGTTAAATCTCACGTAACCGGTTATCACGTTTTTAGGCTCTGTAGTGCTTATTTGATTGGGTTCGGCCACCTGGATCACCATCGTCCACTCCGTTCCGCCGTTTTCTGTATAACCGCGTTTTACGAAGTCCATCTTGACGTTATGTTTCGTACCTAGGCTATCGTAGATATCGGTACTAGAGCTGTGAGCCGCCATATTTAGGCTATCGGTTACTCTTGCGGCGTCTCCGGAGCTTAACGAACCTGAGAGCGGAGCCATAGATGCCGTAAATTTAACGTTTTCGGTTACGTTGTTGGCGGCATTTGTTAGACCGGTGATAGCTAAATTTATATTATGATCGTCCATGCCCGTATCTGCATTGTTTGTCGCGTGGCCGCCAGTTGCGTCCGTGGCATCGCCGTCGTCGGAGTTAAAGGCGTCTCCGCTAGGATTTTTTACCTGAAACTGGCCGTGCTCGTTCACGGTTATCTCCACGCCGTCGTTTTTGTTGTAGTTTTTAAACGCCTTAGCATATGCCGCGTCGTAGGCCGCTTGAGCCGCTGCCTCACCAGGAGTACCTCTAGCGGCGTCAAGCGCTATTTTTTTAGCTTGAGCATCCGTAACATCTGTAAGTGTTTGTGCCGCTTTTGCTGCAGCCGCTATTTTTGTAGGATTGGTTGGGTCTGCTGCCAACGCCGCATCAGCAGTATTTTTTTCATCTGTAGCTTTTGCTACAGCGTTAGCATTATCTACATTTCTGCCCTCGTAGTTCGTAAACAGCCTAGCGTCCTTTTGCATCGCTTCGCGCAAATCCTCAGTAGTCGTTACCTCTCTAGCCATAGCGTCGTCGTACGTGTGTAACGCACTCACGTTGGTTTTATTGTAGGTGTATTGATATGCGGTTATTATTTTAGTATCGACAAAATCTGTTCCTGCCCAATCAGTAGCATTATTTACAGTCATTTTTATGTTTCTGCTGGCTGCTGTAGTGCCTAGGTTGTTTCTGTTGGTTAGAACCAGTTGATTGCCGTTTATAACGCTAGCTTCTACGCCCGTTTTGCTATATCTTTGATTTATAGCCGTAGCTAGCTCGCTTACGCTATTTACTGTTGCTACTATAGTCTCGCCGTTTAGTTTTATGTTCAAATTTTTAGGCGCCGCAAAGGTTCCGTCGTTTCTAGCGCCTACGTCCATAGCCCTAGTTTTGGCGTCTGCGTAGCTGACCCAGATACCCTGCCCCGTGCGTAGATTATACGCGTCGCCGGCATTATTAAACAAAACGCCAAGATCGGCTCCGCGCTCGGTCATCCTCTGCTCGCCTTGCCTATTTACGTAAAATCTATTTTCGCCGATATTGTTTTCTTCGTGTCTTTCCGTGTCGGTTTTGATGCCGTCTTTATTGGTATCGACCCAGTTGTGATACTGATCGAGTTGGTAGATAGGTATTTTCTTATTTCCCACGTCGTTGCCGCTGTCTAAATTTCCCTTTAGAGCGATATTCGTCGTGGCGCGCGCAGGTACGGTTAGACCGGTGGGTATCTTTATATCGCTAAGAGGTCTGGTCGGATCTATCTCGCCCGTAACCTCATCCCTCATCCAACCTTGCACGATATTTCCGCCGTTATCGACGAAGTTACCCTCGCTATCTCTTGAAAAATCGCCGTTTCTAGTATAGTATGTGGTCTTGCCGCCGTCCGGGCTAACCATGAAAAACCCGTCGCCTTGAAGCGCGATATCGGTTTGCTTGTCGGTGGTTTGCAAAGAGCCTTGCTTAAAAATTCTCGTCGTGGAGTTTATCTGAGTGCCTAGACCCACCTCCATGTTATTTACGCCGCCGTGCTGATTTTGCGGTGCGGTAGCGATACGCGAAGTTTGATAGATAAGGTCGTCGAAATTTGCGCGGTTGTATTTGTAGCCGACGGTGTTTACGTTGGCGATGTTGTTGCCCTCGACGTCCATAGCGATCTGGTGAGCTTGCAGTCCGGTAACGCCTGCCCATAGCGATCTCATCATAGTTTATCCTTTGTAAAAAGTGAAATTTAAGCTAGCCAAAGCAAAAGACGTTCCAAATTTTAAATTTTTATTTTGCAAGTTGCATATTTGCTATATCAGATTATAACAATACAGGGTTTCTAAATTTAACTATGATCAATTTGTCTAAAATTTAAAATTTAGTTCGCCAAAACCTGCACCTTGATGGCACTAAATTTGATTTAATGCTGCTTGTGTTTAATTTTTATTTTCTTAGTTAAGGGGGAAGTGACTTAAATAGCGCTTTGCTTTACAGTTGCGAAGCAAAAGAGCTCCCTTTTGTAT
>CAURKB010000132.1:0-5717 GCA_963525315.1 uncultured Campylobacter sp.
CTACGTAGAGCTGAGCTACTTGCGCTTGAGTTACTGCCATGTGGACTCCTTTTAATGTTTTTAGTTATGATTTGATCTCTTAAAGGCGGGTTAAAAAGCTCAAAAGTTCTATACTTATAGGCTTAAAACGGACTAAATTTTATTTACCGCTCAGCATCTAAGGCATATCAGCCTTTTGGCTTCGGCAAATAAATCCTAAAAAGTTTGATTAATAAAATTTAAGTCCGCATCTAAACTTAAAACCGCTTTAAAAAGTTGGAGGATTATATCAAAAAAAACATATAATTTAATTAATCGGCTATTTAAACTAGCATTTATGGCTTTTGCCGCTTAAATTTAGCTTTAATTTAGCTATTTTTAAATATAATCCAAGCTTCAATTCACACACACCAGTCCTAAAATTTGGTTGCGTTTGTCAAAAGCAAATGTTAATGGGTGTGGAGGAGAAACCTAAATTTCGGGGAAACCCACAAGGAGAAAACTCATGGTAACAATGAGAGATTTGCTAGAGTGCGGCGTTCATTTCGGACACCAAACACGCAGATGGAATCCGAAGATGAAAAAATTCATTTTCGGCGAGAGAAAAGGTATCTATATCATAGATCTACAAAAAACTATCCGCTATTTCCGCTACACTTATAACGTCGTTCGCGACGCGGCTGCAGAGGGCAAGACTATACTTTTCGTAGGTACTAAAAAGCAAGCCGGCGCAACTTTAAAAGAGTATGCTGAAAAATGCGGCATGCCGTACGTAAATCACCGCTGGCTAGGCGGCATGATGACGAACTTCGGCACTATCCGCCAATCTATCCGCAAACTCGAAGTGATCGAGGCTATGGAAGAAGACGGCTCTATAAATTTATTAACTAAAAAAGAAGCTCTAATGCTTCGCCGCAAAAAAGAGAAGCTTTTAGCGTCTCTAGGCGGCATCAGAAACCTAAAAACCGTGCCTGACATGATTTTCGTCATCGACACGGTAAAAGAAAAAATCGCCGTTCAAGAAGCTAACCGCCTAAAAATCCCTGTCGTAGCTCCGATCGATACGAACTGCGATCCTGACGTTATCGACTTCCCGATCCCTGGCAACGACGACGCGATCCGCTCGGTTCAGCTTTTCTGCCAAGAGATGGCCGAGGCTATCATCGAGGGACGCTCTCAGCTTGAAAAAGACGGCGGCGAGCTAGAAGAAGGCAAAGAGGCCGTAAGCCAAGCCGAAAAAGACGCGGTCGTAAACGAGGCTGTAAACGAAGACTTCTCCGAGGACTTCAGCGAGGATGAAGAGTAATGGAAATCAGCGCACAAATGGTAAAAGAGCTCCGCGAATCAACCGGAGCCGGAATGATGGACTGCAAAAAGGCGCTAGCCGAGGCTAACGGCGATATGGAAAAAGCCGTCGATATCCTGCGCGAAAAGGGTCTAGGTCAAGCCGCTAAAAAGGCTGACCGCCTAGCTAGCGAGGGTCTTGTGAGCGTTGTTGTTTGCGATCACTGCAAAACCGCAACTATCAGCGAGATAAACTCTGAGACCGACTTCGTCGCTAAAAACGCTCAGTTTCAAAATTTAACCAAAGACACTACGGCTCACATCCAGACAAATTTGATAAAAGACGTCGAGAGTCTAAACGCAAGCGTAATTAACGGCGTTAAATTTGAGGATTATTTTAAAACCCAGATCGCTACTATCGGCGAAAATTTGGTCGTTCGCCGCTTTGAGACTATAAAAGCGGACGATAAAGGCGTAGTAAACGGCTACGTTCACTCAAACGGCCGCGTAGGCGTACTAATCGGCCTAGCTTGCCAAAGTGCTGAGATAGCAAGCAAAGCGGCTGAATTCGCAAGAAATTTGTGCATGCACGCAGCCGCTATGAAGCCAAGCGTAATAAGCTATAAAGACCTTGACAAAGAGTTTGTTGAGAAGGAATTTATCGCGCTTCGAGCCGAGCTTGAAAAAGATAACGAAGAGCTAAAACGCCTAGGCAAGCCGCTCCATCACATTCCTGAGTATGCTAGCCGCTGCCAAATAGGCGATGCCGAGCTTGCTAAAGCTACAAAAGCGATCGAAGAAGAGCTAAAAGCCGAGGGCAAACCTGAGAAAATTTGGGATAAGATCATCCCTGGCAAGATCGAGAGATTTTACGCGGACAACACCGTTTTAGATCAGCGCCTTACGCTACTTGGACAGTTTTACGTAATGGACGATAAAAAAACTATCGAGCAAGTCGTTGAAGAAAAAGGCAAAGAGCTAGGCGGCAAGATCGAGGTAGTAAAATATGTTCGCTTTGAGCTTGGCGAAGGCCTAGAGAAGAAAAGCGAGGACTTTGCGGCCGAGGTTGCGGCGCAAATAGGCTAAAATTTAATGGAAATCTTAAAGGGCGTAAATCTAGGCTTTGCGTATGATTATACGCTCTTTGAGGATGTAAATTTAAGCGTCAATGCCGGCGGTAGCTGCGCCATAACGGGCGTCAGCGGCTGCGGCAAATCAACCATACTCCACATACTTTCTACTCTTTTGCGACCCAAAAACGGCGAAGTTATCTACGGCGGTAAGTCGCTTTACGACCTGTCGGCAAACGAACTCTTGCGTATTCGCAGATTTGATTTTGGTATCATTTTTCAGGCGCACTATCTTTTTAAGGGCTTTAGCGCGCACGAAAATATCGAGCTAGCCTCCGTTTTATCCGCACAAAAAATCGACGATGAAATTTTGGCAAATTTAAAGATAGACGGCGTAATGAATCAAAAAGTAGGCGAGCTAAGCGGCGGGCAGCAGCAACGCGTCTCAATCGCTAGAGTGCTTTGTAAAAAGCCACGCGTGATATTTGCCGACGAGCCGACAGGAAATCTGGACAAACAGACTGCAAATGAAGTGATGCAAACGCTGTTTAACTATATCAAAGCAAACGATGCGGCGCTGGTTTTGGTCACTCATGACAACGAGCTTGCGCAAAGATGCGACGAAGTTTACCGCCTCGAAGACAAAAAGCTCTCTTTAACTTCGCGTTAATTTGCTTAATTTTTTGATATTTCTGTCAAATAGTCTGTATGCTATTTTGCTAAATTTAGCCTTCCAGGATATTGCTAGGCAGAGTAGATAGCTTGATTATTTAGTAAAATTTCGGCTTAAAATTTTGATTAAATCGCGGCGGTTGCGGCGCCATATTCGCAGTAACGCCGGCAGAAGCAGCCCCGGCTTTTGCGCGCAGCTTTAACCGCTAAAATTTAACGAAAAGGCCGGCTTTGCCTTAGCTTGTTTTGACTGTTTTATCTTTTTATTTTTGCGGTAAAGTCGGCCATCAAATTTAGCCTAGTAGTAGCGTTTGGGTTTTAAAAATAGATCATTTTGCTAGAGTTAATACACCACAAGTCCATGTTTTATCCGTGCAGCGTCTTTGATGAGTTTAAGTCCTAAATTTAGTAAAACGCAAAACCGCTTTGACCCCGGAGGCTAAAATAACGGCGCGTCTAACCGTAAATACACGTAGATTTTTATAATATAAAATCATAAATTTACGCCGTTTTCGTCGCCGAATTTTGCCTTGCGCGGTTACATAATCGAAAACTCCGTTTAAGGCAAGGCGGCGTTTAAAATAAAACTACAAATCAAGCCGTCTATTTAATAGCAAATGCCGCGCATAGACGCATAGCCGCGAGATTTGGCAAGGTGTCGTAAGTTAAAGGGAACATAAATCAGGCATTAACAACGTACCGCAAAACCAAAAATAACGTGATAAAAATAAGATTAAATTTCACGAACTATTTTGCGATAATAAAGCTAAATTTAACCCCGAATAAAAGTAAATTCTACTAAAATAGTCATAAATTTCGTATGAAAATCGGTTGGTTAGCCGCGTTAGGCTAAATTTATTTAGATGAAAACCAAGCTTAATGCGAAAATTTAAATCAAAAACGAAAGAGTCAGGTGGAGCTAGTCGAGTTTTTCGCACCCGAGCGCGTCATTACTTTTATGCTGCTGTTTACGCGTATCGGCGGGCTGATGCTATTTTTCCCGTTTTACGGGCACGAGCAGATACCTATGAGCGTCAAGACCGCATTTTCGTTTTTGCTTACGCTATTTTTGTTTCCGCTTGCTAGCATTAAAAACGGCGAAATTTACTATCTAGCCGTGGAGATCGTTAGCGAGGCGGCACTGGGTGTTTGCGCGGGGTTGCTGCTTTACATCGTTTTTGCTAGTTTGCAGCTAGCAGGCGAGCAGATCTCGATGATCATGGGCTTTTCGATGGCTACGGTGTTAGATCCGCAGACGGGTATCAGCTCGCCCGTGATCTCAAATATCATAAATTTCCTCGCTCTTATGACCTTTTTGGCGTTTGACGGGCATCATTTGATCTTGCTTTTTATCTCAAATTCTCTTACGAACATTCCGCTAGGCGGCTTTTATCCGAGTCCCGATATCGTGCAGTACGCCTCAAAGTCCATGATAAATTTATTTACTTTCGGGTTTATCATTTCCTTCCCGATTTTGGCACTTTCGCTACTTTCTGATTTGATATTTGGAATGCTGATGAAGACGATGCCACAGTTTAACCTGCTAGTCGTGGGCTATCCGATCAAGATCACGATCGGCTTTGCCGTGCTGATCGCGATACTAGCTGGTATGATGGAGCTTTTTAGGCAGCTCGTGCTTCGCGTTATCAACGACCTTCCGTCGCTATTTTTCTAAAACTAAGCTTGAAGTAATGGAAAATATCTTAAAATATGCTTTTTAGGTTTATAAAAGGAGACTTCGTGAAAATCGTCATCATAAACGAAAATCCGGCCGTATCGCGCCTTGCTACGTTAGCGCTTGATAAAATCGGTCTTGAATACGCTCAGATCGGCAACGCCGGCGAGCTTGACGGTCCTTGCGACGTGCTTATCGTAGATAGCGACTCGGACGCTAAGGATACGAACCTAAAACAATTTGCAAACAAAATTTTATATCTTTCTTCTAAAAACGCCCCGACTTTCGAAGGCGCCGATAGGATACTGCCAAAACCGTTTTTGCCTACCGAATTTATCGCTATCGTCGAAGATCTGGCTAGCAAGAGCAAAGAGGCCGCTAGCGAGGCTAAGGCCGAGGCTCAAGACGATGAAGTGTCGGTAAAGGGATTTGAGTTTATGGATGATTTAGGCGATGAAATATTTAAAGAAGAGCCTGCTCCTATCGATGCCGACGAGTTTGATTTAGAGGGTATTTTGGATGACGATCCGGTTTTGCCCGGCGATACGGTTAAATCTACGGAGGATGCGAGCCAAGAGCCTGAGAGTAAGGCGGATGAGCCAAATTTCGACGAATCAGAGGCTGATAACGATAAATTTGAAGATACAAACGAGCAAGAAGCGCTAGGCGAACTCGATGATTTTGAAATAGCCGTAAAAGAAGAGGATTTTAGCGGGCTTGATTTGGATGACGAGTCCGGAGACGAAATAGCCGAGCAAAACGAGTCTCAAGAGGCTAAATTTGAGGCATTTGGCGACAGTATAGAAGATATAAAGAACCAAATCGACGAGATAGACGCCATGGACGAAGAGGTATTTGAGGCTACTAGCGACGAGCCGGAGGCTAAAGATACCGAGGATGCGGACGAGAGATTTGTAGAACTAGACGCCAAGCCTAACGATACCGTTTTTGAAAACTCTCAGGAACCAAGCGTAGAGCTTGCGTCAGAGGATGATAAAGAGTCGCAAATATCCATAAGCGACGAAGCGGCGCAAGAG
>CAURKB010000133.1:0-5619 GCA_963525315.1 uncultured Campylobacter sp.
CTCGTTACACCATTTTGAGTTAAACTTTATGCGCGTTTTGCTCGTTTCTATAATTTTAAACACCTGCTCCTGGTAGGTTTTGGCGTTTTTCTTAACGGTGTTTGCATCAAGCTTTTTTCTAGTCGCCGATTTGCCGCTAGGATCACCGATTTGCCCCGTGAAATCGCCTATCAAAAACTGCACTATCGCGCCGTGCTTTTGTAAAAAAGCCATCTTTTGAAGCACCACGGAGTGTCCTAGGTGCAAATCCGGAGCCGTCGGGTCAAAGCCTGCTTTAACGTAGAAATTTTCGCCTTTTTCGTAGTAGTTTTTTACTAAATTTTCTATGCGCTCCTCGTCTATCATCTCGGCGACGCCTTTTTTTATCTCGCTCATTATTTTGCTCAAATTTTCGCCCATTTTCTCTCCTAAATTTATTAATGTCCGTATGCGTCGTCAAGCGACACGAAGTCAATGATCTTGTAGCGATCTTTTAGCCGCTCTTTTATTTCGCTCACGTTTAAATTTTCGCCAAGCTCGATCGTTAGCTCGAAAAGATCGGCCGTAGCTTCTCTGGTTTCAGTAAGGCTGATCGTTACGAGGTCGATTTGCATTTTTGCCATAAAAGTTAAAAACTCGGCTAGCGACCCGCGTCTGTTTTCAAGGCTCAAAATAATCTTAAATCTATGTGGAGCAATCTTTGTCCATTTGACGAAAATCATCTCGTTTTTCTCCTCTGCCAGCTTCATAAATCGTTCGCAAAGCTTGTGATGAACGGTAACGTGATGGTAGTTTCTAAAGCCCACGATATCGTCGCCGCGCTTTGGATTGCAACAATAATCAAACTCTACGCTATTTATTTTGTGATTCGAGTAGATCACGATATTTTCAAATTTTTGCTTTTTTACGTTATATTTATCCGTTAACGCGATGGCAAACGGACGGTCTTTTTTTACGTATTTTTTTAGCGCGTTTACGATGTCTTGTAAGTAAACCGAGTCAAATGCGGCCTTAAAAATTTTCTTGGTTAAATTTTCGCTATCCACCCACTGCGATATAGTTTCGGAAGGAACGCCGAAAATCCCGCTTAAAATCTCAAGCGCAACCATGTTATTTATATCTCTTATCTTTTGCTTGCAGTATGAGCGTATCGTAGCTCTAGCCTTGCCCGTTTTTACGCTGCTTAGCCACGAACAACGGTATTTTGGCTCATCGCCCGTTACGATGCTCACTATGTCGCCATTTCTTAGCTCCGTTAGTAGCGGCACTCGCATACGGTTTACATAGGCCTCTTTTGCATATAGCCCTACTTGCGTATGTATCTCGTAAGCATAATCAAGCGCGGTCGCGCCGCGAGGAAGCGTAAATATATCTCCCTTTGGCGAATAAACCGCGACGTCTTCTACGTAGAGGCTATCTTTTGCGTATTCGTAGAGCTCCTCCGGATTTTCGTTTGCCTCTTCTATGCCGTTTTCTATACCGCTGATGTCGCTCAGCCAGTCTAGTTTTGGGTTTAAAAAGCCGCCGCTTTTATATTTCCAGTGCGCCGCGACGCCATACTCTGCGGTTTTATGCATATCAAAGGTACGAATTTGCACCTCAAAGATGCTTTTGTTATCAAATATCGTCGTGTGTATGGTTTGGTAACCGTTTTGCTTAGGAAGCGCGATATAGTCTTTAAAACGCGATATTAGAGGATTAAAATTTATATGTAAATTTCCAAGCACCAAATAACAATCCTGCGGCTCTTTAACCAGCACGCGAGCGGCTAGCAGATCCAGCACCTCCTCTATAGAGATACCTTTTCGCTGCATTTTTAGATAGATAGAGTAGTGGTGCTTGACGCGCTTTTGTATCTCAAAGTCTGTTTCGCTAAAACCGTTTTCAAGCAAAATTTGAAAAATTTTATCGGTAAACGCGTTTAGCTTTAATACGAGCTGTTGCTTATGCTCGTTTAAATAATCGTCTATTTTTTTGTATTCTTCCGGTAAAGCGTATTTAAAGCTAAGATCGTCAAGTACGTTTTTTATGGACGAGATACCTAATCTATGCGCGATAGGGGCATAAACCATCAGCGTCTCTTCGGCGATTCGCTTTTGTTTTTCGGGGCGCAAAGCTTGTAGCGTTAGCATATTATGCAGTCTATCGCAAAGCTTCACCACGAGCACCCTCACGTCCTCGATCGATATAAGCAGCATCTTACGAAACGTCATAGCTGACGCCGCCAGACGTTCGTTTGACTCCGAGCTTGCGAGCTTGTCCTCTCTGATAGCTACGATTTTAGTTAGTCCTTCGACTAGCTTTGCGACCTCTTCGCCAAAGTCCTCACGTACGCTTTCTATCGATCTATCCGTATCCTCGACCACGTCGTGCAGCAAGGCGGCGATAATCATATCCTCATCCCCGCCCATATGCGCTACGATGCAGGCTACTAAGATTGGGTGTATCGCGTAGGGTTCGCCGCTTTTTCTAAACTGTCCGGCATGAGAGATAACGCAGCACTCGACGGCGCGCTCTAAATTCGGAGTAAAGCACACTAGCGAGCTAAGTAGCGCACGCGCCTGCGATACGTCTTTGCATGCAAGTACGTCGTCTATTAGCTGCTCTAGTAAAAATCCGCTATTTGGCTGCTTCAACTATACCCTCTAAAGCTATTTTGCCCTCGGCTATCTCGCGCAATGCGATATCGGCAAATTTCATCTTGCTAACGTCGATATCAAGCAGGCTTTTTGCTCCGCCGGCTAGCGCCTCGGCTCTTTTGGCTACGACTAGAGCAAGCTTATACCTATCGTCTCCGACGAGTTTTAAAGCTCTTGCCGCTACTTCTTCAGATCTCATTTATTCTCCTTAAATTTAATTTCTCACGACGGAGCAAAACGCGCTCTCGTCGCCTTGTATGATTTTAAGCAAATTCCCGTCTTTAAACATATTACAGACTAAGATCGGTAGCGAGTTGTCTTTAGCTAGCGCTATGGCCGTATCATCCATCACTTTGATATCGTCGCTCATAGCAAGCTCGTAGTTTAGCTCTTTTAGCAGCGTCGCGTCGTCGAATTTATTCGGGTCTTTATCGTAAACGCCGTCTACTTTCGTAGCTTTGATTATCATATCAGAATCAATCTCGATAGCGCGCAAAGTCGCAGCCGTATCGGTAGTGAAAAACGGATTTCCCGTACCTGCGGCAAATATCACCACGCGACCTTTTTCAAGGTGCCTGTTTGCGCGTCCGACGATAAAGGTTTCGCAGATAGCCTCCATCTTTATCGCGCTTTGTACGCGTACGTCTAGGCCTACGCTCTCTAGCGCCTCTCTCATAGCAATAGAGTTTATCACGGTAGCTAGCATGCCCATGTGATCGCCGCTAGTGCGCTTTATGATGCCGTCTCTAGCCGCGCTAACTCCGCGTATGATGTTGCCTCCGCCGATAACGATACCCACTTGGATACCGTTTTCTACTAGCTCTTTTATCTGTTTTGCGATAAATTTAAGCACCGCGTTATCTATGCCAAAACCGCTATCTCCGGCTAGCGCCTCGCCCGAAAATTTAACTAAAATTCGCTTCTTTTTCTCCATTTTTCATCTCCTTAAAATTTTGCGATTTTAACTAAATTTGCTTTAAATTTTGCTAATCCGCCCGAAAAACGGCTATTTTAAGCCGATTATCTCAAGTGGATCTATATGATAGTTTTTTTGCGTAACTTCAAAGGTGAGGTCTCGCTGAACGCGGCCGATGACGTAACCTTTTTGCACTTTAGCGCCCACTTTTACGGTAGGGGCTATCTGGCTAAGGTGCGCGTAGATAGTGTGGATGCCGTTTGGATTTTCGATAATTACGACTTTATCTAGCATCGCGGTTTCTTTAGCAAAGACCACTTTACCGTTAAATACGCTTTTTACCTTCGCGTCCGGCGAATTTGCGCTTAGCACGACCGATTCGTTAAAAATTTTGATATTATAGATGGGGTCTACGTAGTTGCCGAATTTTTGCTTAACGGTAAAGCTCTCAAGCGGCGCGATCGTTTTTTCTCCGCTATATTTTTTCACGAGGCTAGTTTGATAGCTCGAGCCAAACTGCTTCACGTCGCCCTCAGACGCGCTCACGCCGGCCTCTCCTTTTTTATCTTTTTTATTTTTTTGAGCTTTGGCTTCGGCTGCTTTTTGCGCTGCTAGAGCTTTTTTGGCCTCCTCGCTCTCCCTTTTTGCGACGATTTTTAGCTCTTCTAGCGTCTTTCTGATCTCGTCTTGTTGGGCTTGCAGGCGCGAGAGCTGCTTTTGATAAATTTCTTTATCACGCTTTAAATTTGCCAGCGTTTTCATCTGCTTATCTTGCAGGGAAACGAGTTCGGCTTGCTTGAATTTAAAATTTTTTAAATTAGATTTTATGCCTTCTATCTTATCGTTTTGCGTTTTTATCAAATTTTGCGTACTTTCATACTGCTTTGCAAGCGCGTTAAAATCGTCTTTTAGCACCGAATTTAACTTACTTAGTATCTCCGTGGCGATGATGCTATCTTCGCCCTCGGCGTATTCTTTAGGCATTATAAGATCAAATGAAAACTCGTCTGATATGATACGCACGATACTTTTTTGGATATCTTTTTGACTTTGGGTTAAATTTTTATTTTGATTTACCAGCTCGTCAAGCTCGTTGCCCGCGCTTTTAGCGCTATTTTCCAGCTGCGCTATTTGCATGATGAGCTCTTTCATCTTATCATCGGTTTGTTTAACGCTTTTTTCGCCGGCTATGATGTCGCCGGCTAGGTCGTCTAATTTTTTATTCAGCTGTTTTTCAAGGTCTTTTGAGGACTCAAGATACGTCGTTTGGTTTCTGATTTTTTCGTTAGTATTAGCCAAAAGCGCGCAAAAAGCCGCTAGCAAAAGCAAGGCGACTCTCATATACCCGTTCTACTCTTTCGCATAACGGTATAAACGGCTAGAAAACTAAGCGTCAAAGAGACTAAAAGCAACATCGCCCCGTCATAAAACGCATCAATTGCGGGGAAATTTATATTTAACCCGCTCGCAGCGTCTTTTACAGGCTGAAAATCAGGTAAAAACGCGTAAAAAACAACCGTAAAAACGGTTGCGATAAACGAATCAAATAGCGCGGTTTTGTATAGCGCTCCCGATTTTAGCCACGAAGGAGCGCCAAGTAGCGTCATGATCTCTATACGCTCCTTATGCTCGTAAAGCCAAATTCGCATCTGCTTTAAGATAAGCATAAGTCCGATAAGTCCGATGAGGCAGGAAAATATCGCCGAAATATTTTTAACGAGCTGTAAAATTTTATAGACCTTATCGTGTGTTTTAGAAAACGTCTCTACCCTACTCACGCCCGCGATTTTTGCTATTTTATCTTTGATTTCGCTCATGTATTGCGTACTTGGGAAGGCATTTAGCCTAAGCGAGTAAAATTTAGGCAAAGCCTCTTGCAAAACGGCAATATTTTTAGCCGAGATATCCTTTGATAGCTTTTCTAATACTGATTTTGAGCTAAGAGGCTCGAGCGACTCAAACGTATAAACCAGCGGCTTTACGTCGGTAGCGTTTAGTTCGTTTTGACTCACGATGATGATGGTATAGTCATTATTCATCATATTTTCGTATTCGCTAAGGGCGCGATTTGCCGACAAGATAAAC
>CAURKB010000134.1:0-5552 GCA_963525315.1 uncultured Campylobacter sp.
AAGAACAAGACCAGACTAAGGGAGAATAAGCAATGAAAAGTATATTATTTATTATAACATTATTTTTGAGTATGTTAAATTTGAATGCTTATGAAGTAAATCCTGATGTATTTCATAAAGAAAAAAATAATACAAATAAAGAAAAAGTAGATTGCTCTGACCCTAAAAATCGCCCTCGTGATATAGGAGGAATATTGAGGGGGGGGAAAAAAAGAGTGTTTTGTTAATCGTGGCACGGCAGAGCGCGCTAAACGTGATTTGGATTTAACTATCGGTAGAAACCCAGTTACGGGCAAAGTAACGTCAAAAGCCGAGCTAGCGGGCGGCGATAAAGCGACTAATAACCTTGAGGCGGCGCAACAAAATTTCGGTAAGGCTAAAACCGAATTTGAAGAGGCACAAAAAGCTTACGAGGACGACCGCAGCACTAAAAATTCCCGCCGCGTTGATAAGGCGCGTAAGGATTTTGAGAAAGCGCAGCGCGATCTCGAATCGGCGGAAGAGATACAAGAAAAAGCCGATAGGAAAAAGGACAAGTAGCCTGCTCAAATTTGAGTTTGGACGAGCCGAGGATCAAGAGGGAAGCCCTCTTGATCAAATTTAACAATCTAGCGTTTAGCCCCCTAAGCGGCGAAGCCGCTTAGGGGTATATTTAAATCTGGCTTAAATTTAGCCGAATTTATCTTTCAAATTTAACTCTATTTTACTCCAAAGCCTGCGCGAGATCGGCGATGAGGTCGTCTGCGTTTTCTAGGCCGACGCTGATTCTGATTAGTTCTTTTGTTATGCCCGCCTTCGTTAGCTCCTCGGCAGAGAGCTGTTGGTGCGTAGTGGAGGCCGGGTGCGTGATGAGCGACTTTGAGTCGCCGATATTTACGACGATTTTAAAGAGCTTTACCTTGCTAAGCATCTTTACGGCGCGCTCATAGCTATCGGTTTCAAAGCACATTAGCCCGCTAGCCATGCCGCCAGCAAAGTATTTTTGCGCCTTTTCGTGCTCCGAGTCGCTTTTTAGCGTCGGATAGGTTACGCGTTTTACGTATTTGTGCGAGTTTAAAAACTCGGCGATTTTGCTCGCATTTTGCGAGTGTCTCTCGATACGAACGCTTAATGTCTCAAGCCCCTGAATGAGCTGCCATGAGTTAAAAGGCGAGATCGTAGCGCCTATATCGCGCACCAAAGCTACTCTCATGCGCAGCGTATAGATGTCGAATTTACCCGCCATCTGGGCGTAAACTAGCCCGTGATAGCTCTCGTCAGGCTTGTTAAAGTGCGCGTATCTGGCGTTACCGACTAGCTTGGCGTTTAAATTTTTACTAGCTACGACTGCGCCCGCTAGGCTTAGACCCTGACCGCAGATATATTTGCTCGCGCTATGCACGACGACGTCTACGCCGTGATTTAGCGGTTGGAAAATGATCGGCGTAGGCACGGTGTTATCTGCGATCGTTACGACGCCGTGCTTATCCGCGATCTCGACGATTTTTTTAAAATTCGGGATTGCGATTTGCGGATTTGATAGCGTCTCGAAAAATATCGCGCGCGTTTTGTCGTCTATCAAATTTTCAAGATCGTCCGCGCTGTCGCTATCAAACACTCGCGCCTCGATACCGAAGCGCTTAAGCGTATGCACGAAAAGAACCATCGTGCCGCCGTAAATTTTCTTTGCCACGACGATGTTATCGCCGACTGCGGCTAAATTTGCGATCGAGTAAAAGATCGCCGACTGACCGCTAGCCGTCACGATAGAGGCCGAGCCCTCCTCGAGCGCGGCTATACGGCTCTCTAGCACGTCCGTAGTCGGGTTACCCAGTCTCGTGTAGATGTGGCCCGGGTCTTCTAGCGCGAACCTCGCCGCAGCCGCCTCGGCGCTACCGAAATCATAAGCCGTAGTCTGGTAAATCGGCACCGCCATGGCGCCGGGGCCTGCCTTGGTGTCGTAGCCGTAGTGCGTGGCGATCGTCTCTTTTTGCATGTGTCTCTCCTTGTAAAATTTGCGCGCATTATAACCGCTAAAAGTTTAAATTGGTATAATTGGGCTTTTGAAAGGAAAAAATGGCTGAACAAAACGATAAATTTAAGCGCGTAAAATACCTGCGCGGTCTGGAAAAGTTTGTAAAATCCGCGATTAGCGGCCTAAAGCGCGAGGATTTCGACGACGCTCAGTTTCGCGCTAGGGCGGCTAAAAACGCCGAAATTTTACGAAAAATAGAACCGGTATTTTTAGATAGCCCGTATGCTAAATCTTTAGAAAATTTCGCGAATTTAGTGATAAATCAGATGCCGCGATGTCAGCTTATAGCCTTTGCTAATGCGCTAGAAAAGCTAAAAAACCAAAAAACCTACAAAAAAGAAAAACACAAAAAAAACTATAAGGACGAAGAGTGAAATGCGTGATATTTGACATGGACGGCACGCTCATAGATAGCGCAAAAGCTATCTGCGAGACGGTAAACGAGGTGCGGCGCGAGCTGGGGCTTCGTGGCGATCTAGCCGCGGAGTTTATCGTAAAGGCCATAAACGAGCCGGGGCGAAATTTGGGGCTTGATTTTTACGGTATTGATAAGCCCGATATGAAGCTGCGGGATAACTTTGAAGCTAAATTTAAGAAAAACTACCGCGAATACGCCGCAGCCTACGAGGGCGTAGAGGAGCTGCTAGCCGAGCTAAAAGAGGCCGGGCATTTTATTGCCCTAGCTAGCAATGCGCCGCGGTATACTTTGGATGAGATTTTACAAAGAAGTGGGATATTTAAATTTTTCGATCTCATCGTTGGAGCGGATGAAAACGTACCTCAAAAACCCGATCCAGCGATGCTAAATTTGATATTAAAATCAGGCGAATTTGATAAAGCGATATTTGTCGGAGATAGTAAAAAAGATGAGCTTGCTGCGCGCAATGCAGGTATGAAATATCTAAACGTTTGTTGGGGTTTTGGTAGCCAAAGTCCAAGCTGCGATAATGTCTTTACGGTGGCGGAAGCAGCCCAATATATCGAGAAGTTATAAAAATTTAGTGCATTATTTTACGAGAAATAATGCGTATTTTAAGTTTGAAGAAAGGTTTTAAATTTATGGATTATGATATATTTTCTCAAAGTCCTAGAGAAAAATTCTTTGATATTTTATTTAACGCGAACAAAAATTTAGTCGAAAACGAGCTTGAAAAAACCTTTGAAAAATTTATCGCGATGAGCGAATTTTGCGAAAAAAACGGCTTTGACGAAACGGCGCAAAATTCGTTTATTTCTCAAAATCAGACGCTTATAAACGAGCGCCTAAACGACATTTATATCGGGCTTAGTGGGGATATTTTAAGTCAAAATGAGTAAAATGGCCGTTATATTTTCGTTGTTTTTATCGCTGGCTTTCGGTGCGGTAAATTTCGAGGAAGAGCACCTTTTTGAGCTTAAAAAAGACGAGTGGGCGCGGGTTTTCGTAACCAAAAAGGGCACTGACGAGCGCGAGAGTTTTGATTTTCGTTGGACGCTTTTTGATAACACGAACATCATCGTTCATTCGCGCTACCGAAACTATCCTCGCCAGCTTGTTATGTCGCTAAGGCGCGGCCTTGAGACCTATAAGCAGACTTTGATACCAGATCTCAAATATCCGCCTAGCGACCGCGTCGCGCTCTATCTGGTTTTTGAGGATTTTAAGCAGGGCGTGGCGAAATTTCGCGTGCTGATAAACGACGACGAACAGCGCGTAGACGTGGAGTTTTTGGACCCGCCGAAAAAGCAGAGCGGCGCGCAAAACGCCAGATAAAAGCAAAATTTAAGTGAGTCTAAATGGAAAAAATAGATCTGATAATGAAAAATTTTATCGCAGAGCTTGGCTATGAGCCTGCAAATGCGATGTTTGCTCGGATAAATTCGGGCAAAAAGCTGCGCTCTAAGCTGCTTTTAAAAATAGCGGGCGAAAGCGAGCAGGGTCTCAAAATTTGCGCGATTATCGAGCTTATTCACCTAGCTAGCTTACTTCACGACGACGTGATAGACGATGCCGACACTAGGCGCGGAAGCCCGAGTATAAATGCGAGCTTCGGCACCAAAAACGCCGTGATGCTAGGCGACATCCTCTACTCGAAGGGCTTTTACGAGCTGTCTAAATTCCCGCACGAGATCGCGGGCGAGATATCGGGCGCGGTTAGCAAGCTAAGCGTGGGCGAGATGATGGACGTGGATCTCTCGGCTAAATTTAACGAAGACAAATCCGCGTACGAAACGATGATATACTACAAAACCGCCGTTTTGATCGAGGCCGCCGCCGCGGTTGGAGCGATGTTGGCTGGGCTTGAGCCGCGTAATTTTAAAATTTACGGTAAAAATTTAGGCCTAGCTTTTCAGATAATCGACGACATCCTAGACGTCACGCAAGACGCCGCGACGCTTGGAAAGCCGAATTTTAGCGACTTTAAAGATGGTAAAACGACGCTGCCTTACATTTATCTTTACGAAAGCTTAAACGAATCAGACAAAGAGAAGCTAAAAAGCCTGTTTAAAAAAGATCTGAGCGAGGCCGAGCAAGGCTGGGTGAGGGCGAAGATGAACGAAACGGGCGCGATAAAAAAAAGTATAGAAGCGGCGAAAAATTTAGGCGAGCAGGCGATAAAATCGGTAGAAAAATTTAGCGTAGACGGCCTAGAAAATATCGTAAAATCAATGATAGATAGGGAATTTTAATGCATTACGCAAGCGTGAGCTTTACGCACAAAAATACCGATATATCCGTGCGCGAAAAGCTCTCTTTTTCTAACATCGAGCGCAAAAACGAAATTTTACGCCTCATTAGCTCCAGTCAAAACATCAACGAATGTATGGTGCTAAGCACCTGCAACCGCGTCGAAATCATCGCTAGCGTAAAGACGGTCGAAGGCGCTAGCAAGCACATCATCGCCTGCATGTCGCTCATCTGCGGTATCCCTTTTGAGGAGCTGCAAAGCAGAGCCGACATCTACGAGGATAACGGCGCCGTGCACCATCTCTTTGCCGTAGCTAGCTCGCTAGATAGTCTAGTCATCGGCGAAACGCAGATCGCGGGGCAGCTAAAAGAGGCGTATAAATTTGCACGTGCTAACGGCAAATGCGGCGCAAAGCTCGGTAGGGCGATGGAGTTTGCCTTTAAGTGCGCGGCGGAGGTGCGAAACAAAACCGAAATCTCCAAAAATCCGATCTCTGTCTCAAGCGTCGCGGTGGCGAAGGCAAAAGAAATTTTCGGTACGCTAAACGGCATGGTCGCCGTGATAGTGGGTGCTGGCGAGATGGCGGAGCTAGCCGCAAAGCACCTAATTGCAAGCGGCGTGCGAACGATAATCATCAGCCGAAACAAAGAGCGCGCTAAAAATTTAGCTCTGACGCTGGGGGACAATAACGAATACGACTCGCTTTCAAACGTAGCGCAGTACATAAATAAATATCAAATAATATTTTCCGCGACCGCCGCGCCGCATCCGGTTTTGATCGACGCGATGGTCGAGTCTAAGGAGTTTAAGCGTTACTTTTTTGATATAGCCGTACCGCGCGATATCGCGATCACGGAGAGCGAAAATAT
>CAURKB010000135.1:0-5548 GCA_963525315.1 uncultured Campylobacter sp.
CCGCAAAGTAAATTTAAAGGAAGAAAAATGGAAACTAAAATCGGCGATATCTTTGCCGTAAGATTAAAAAGAAAGGGCGTTTATTTCGTCGCGCAGATTCTTGACGGCGATGAGGCGGGACGTTTCGCACTGGTTTTAGATAGCTTTACGAGCGCGCCAATAGGGCTAAAAGAAGCGGCCGGGCTTAAGCCGTTTTACTTTGGTCATCACTTTTGGGAGCGCGAGGAATTTTATCTAAGCGCGGATGAAATTTTGGACGCCGAGCCCGTTTTTATCGGCAACGCCGCGCCCATTTACAAGTCGCCCCAGCAAGCAAGCCTGCAAAATACGGAGCAAATTTGCATGCAGCTTGCGTGGAACGAGCTGCCAAAGGATATCAGGGATAAATTTAAGTCCGCGAGCAAGCAAAAACTTGAAATAAAGCAACCGCAAGACCGCGAATTTTACGCCGAGTTTGCGCGGCAAAATCCGTTTTGCTACGAGATAGAAAGCGAAATTTGGGATGAAAATTTAAAAGATTTTTTAGAATCGACGCCGATGATAACGAATATAGAGCTAAACTGCGCCGTAAAAAGCCTAGATATCTCGCGCACGTACGTGCAAGAACTAACCATAGATACTAGCGGCATACAGGAAGTTTTGCTAAACGACTCGCTGTACCGGCTCACGCTAAAGGGCGGCGCCTCGCGGCTAAAAAGCATGCGCTGCCCCTTTGGCGGCGAGCTTTTAAGCGTTCAGCTAGAGCTAAAGGGCGGCGGATTTCGCGTTAGCGGGCTTGAAGAGCTGCGCGAATTACGGATATTTTCGCAACGCGGCGAGCGTGTCGATCTAGCGGATGTTGCGGCGAGCTTTCCGAATTTACGCGAAATTTTCATAAACGCGCAGGGCGGCACGCTAAAAAATATCGATGCGCTTGCCAAGCTTAAACGACTCCAAACCATCCGGCTAAGCGACGTTTACGGATTTGATAGCTTTCCGACGAGGGCGCAGCTGCCGCACCTAAAGCGCCTTTGGCTACGGTCGGTTCCAAAAACGGTCTGCGAGGCGGCAAAAAAGCAGTTTAAAGACATAGAGGACATTGAAATAAAACAACCTCGAAGCGATCAGTGGCTAGAGGCGAATTTAAACAATCCGTTACGCGGCTGGGACGGCAGAGAGGGCGTAAGCGCGGCGGCGTCCAAAAAGGCGATGAAAGCCTACGAAAGCGCGCACAAAATGCTAAGCGCGATTAAAAAAGAGCTAGAAACGGCGAGCAAAAAGGCGGCAAGAACTGGTAAATTTGATACAGCTAGCGAGGCGGCGCGGGCTAAAGTTTTAAAAGAATTTATCGCCGTTTTTAACGCGGTAGGCGCGGGGCGGGGCATCGACACCATGGAGCGCGAGGAGATCTGGGAGGCGTTTTGCAAGCTTTGCGAGCTAGCCTCGGTAAGCGAAAAAGA
Organism: uncultured Campylobacter sp.; assembly: GCA_963525315.1. Classification (GTDB taxonomy): domain Bacteria; phylum Campylobacterota; class Campylobacteria; order Campylobacterales; family Campylobacteraceae; genus Campylobacter_A. The sequence goes on from CAURKB010000135.1 coordinate 1,440, forward strand.
CCGAGAAAAAATCTGGGAAACAAACGCAGAGTTTTGATCTTCGCTTGATTTGAAAACTAAGCCCGCAAAAGGCTAAATCTGCAAGCTAAATTTAAAGCGACTAGTTAAACCGGCCCTTAATGCCTAGGCCTTAAATTTAGCAAACTCAAGCTTTAGGGTTTGGGGTTTTAAAGATAGATCTTGCCGCTAAATTTGATTAAAAATTTCAAATCCGCAAAAACCAAAGCGCCGAATTTAACCGCCTTTTTCAAATTCGGTACGAAAATTCCTCGCTTTTAATCTGCAAATTCGCACCCTCAAATCTCCGCTCAAATGTCATCTAAAACCGACAAAAAATTTGCCGTAAAGCGCGCGCTAGCTAAATTTATAAATTTAAATGGTAAAATGCGCCCCGATTTTAAATGTATTAAAGGAAAAAAATGGGATTTTTAAGGTTTATTTTCTCGCCTATCGCGGCGATTTTTAGGTTTATAAACACCTATTTTAAGGCGATGCTGTTTTTACTCATCGTGTTTTTGATATTTTTTAGCGGCAAGGGCGAAAACGTAAATCCGCCCAACCTAACCCAGATCAACCTATCGGGCGCGATCATGGACGCCGGCGAGGCGCTAGAAAGGATCGAAGCCGCGCGCAAGGATGGCGACATCAAGGGCGTGCTGCTTTATATCGATAGCCCGGGCGGCGCGCTGGCGCCTAGCGTCGAGCTGCACCTCGCGGTCAAAAATCTACGCGCCGCAAAGCCCGTGGTCGCGTATGCGGGCGGGTCGATGACGAGCGGCAGCTACTACGCGGGTGCGGGCGCAAACAAAATTTTGGCAAATCCGGGCGCATTCATCGGATCGATCGGCGTGATAATGCAAGGCGCGGATGCTAGCGAGCTAGCGGCTAAAATCGGCGTCTCGCAACAAATCGTAAAAGCTGGCGAGTATAAAGAGGCGGGGACGTTTCTGCGCCCGTGGAGCAAAATCGAGCGCGAGCAGCTACAAGAGCTCGTAAACGCCAGCTACGAGATGTTCGTAAGCGACGTGGCGGCGGATAGAAATCTAGACGCAAACAAAAGCAAAGAGTGGGCAAACGCGCGGGTATTTCTCGCCGGCGACGCCGCAAAACTCGGGCTCATCGACGAGGTGAGCGATTATTATTCCGCGCGCGCCGAGCTAGAAAAGCTAAGCGGCGTGACAGAGCCAGTCTGGGCAAAGCCGTCCGTCTACGAAAAAGCAATGCAAAAATTTATAAATCAAGGCGCAAATTCGCTGATCTCGGCGTTTTTTGAAGCTAAGGCGAGGTAAATTTAAAAGCGCGCCGTGAAGATAATCTCGAAATTTAAAGACAACTACGACTTTATGGTCTCAAAATACGGCCTTGACGAGACGCTAGTCTATGACCGCAGAAACTCGACTCCGGTAAGCGCAGATGAGCTATGGAGCCTTAGCCAGGCCGATAAGCCGTTTTTAGAAAACGCGGGTTCGCGCTACAAAGTACGCGTAGGCAAGGACGGCAAGCTTGTTACTGATTTTTATGCGTGCAAGGATATGCCGCGCCTGCTTCACTCCGTGATTTTTATCGGCAAAAACTTGGTTCATATTTTCGCCGCCGAGGGCAAAATTTACACCGATTTCGACCTTGCGGAAAACGAGCGGGAGGAGATGTATTTTAACGGCGATATTTTGACGTTTAAAGACGGATTTTGCGCTTATATCGCTTCGCGGTTTGAGAGCGATATTTTACGCTTTGCCGCGCTTAGAGCAAGCGATCCGGCGGCTCTTGGCAGCGCCGATAGGGCTAGCGAAAAGGAAAATTTAAGCGCGCCCATAGTGTTTTTTAAAAGGACGCAAACTACCGACTTCGTAGCGATAAATCCGCAGCTTAGCGCGATGGGGCTTTATCTGGACGCCGATTTCGTCTGGCAGAGCTTGGTAGAGTTTTTATCCGCGAAAAAAGACGCCGAGGCTCCAGTAGGCGCAGTACCAAACGAGATAAAAATCGCTAGCAAAGGCTTTGACGCAAAGCGTTCGTTTCGTCCAAAGATGAAATAATAAAGGCGCCTTAGTCTAAATCGCCTTATCCTTTCCTCCCGCGCACTGTTTAAAAGATGAGCTCTGCGCGAAATACGACTCGTTTTTAAATTTTAAAGCGCAAATAAATTTTAAGCGACTACGTCGCGCTTTTTAAACGCCGATGAATTTAACCGCGCCCTTTGCGCCGATAAAACGCAAATTTAAAATGCCGATTTCAAACGCAAAAGCCGCGAAACGATAAAATTTGCCGTAAATTTAAAACATAAAATCGCGCTATCGCTGGTTTTGAACCGTAAATTTAAGGCATCCGTTTCGACGCGACCTTATTTTATCGACGCTTTAAGGCGACGAAAATTTATCGTTTTCTAAGGCGCAAAGCGGCAATCAAAATAAACGCCGTGCGGCTTACTGGCAAAGTCGCGCGGCTAGTAAATTTAGCTAACGGCTCGGTCTTATTTGCAAGGTAAATTACGGCAAATAAAGCATAAATCAATGACTAAATTTGCGGCGCCAGCCTCCAGCGCGCAGGCCGAGTTTTAAAATTTACTCCGCCAGCGCCATTAACCGCTCGTAACCCAGCCCCTCCACCAAAATATAGCTAGCATCGATAAAGCGGTAGCTCTCACGCGGCAAACGCGAGATAAACTCTGAGTAATCTAGCTCTGCTAGCACGCGGTAGCGAGAGGCCTCGTCATCATCATCGCTCTCATTGCCGCCGTCGCATCCTTCGCCGCCTACTAGCGTAATTTCCCAGCGCGCGACGTCTTTTGGCTTAACAAGGTTCAAATTTTGCCACTCCACGAAAGGCTCGTAAGGCAAAATAGTCGGTACGCCCTGAGTAAGCGCGTACGAGCGGGTGATCTCGCCTTTGCCGTTTGCGCGGTAAAAGCGCTGGTTTGCGCCGTAAGCGTCCAGATATTGCACCGCGGTTAGGCGCTTGCTAAACTCCTTTGCGGGGCTTTGCGCGGCTAAAATTTCGTCTATGATCGCGCGATTTAGGGCAAAAGGCCTAACGACGCCGTAGCAGTGATTTACGGTCGCGCCGTCCTCCAAACGCCCTTTTATCGCCCGCAAACCCGAGTTTATATCGCGCTCATAGTCAAATTTTTCTATCGTTTCTCGCGTATAGATTTTTCCGTCCTCGCCCCTGACGTCGCTTCCTAGCCTCCTCGATAAAATTTGTAGATACGAGATAGCCAAAACCCAGTCAAATACCGTCGCAGGCGTATTTACGCGCACTTTGTAGCTTTTCGTATCAGTGTCGTAGCTTAGCTCAAATCCCCGCCCGCTCTTGCCCCAAATGCCTAAAACTACGCCTTCGCATTCGCCTAAAAGCGAGCTTAAAAACGCCTCTTTATCAAAATTTTTGGCATTCTCGTCTATGCCAAACACCGCCAAATCAGGTATCAGCTCCGCAGCCTTGCCTACGCTCATTACGCTAAAATATCCCAAAAATAGCGGCCGCTTTTTATTTTTGACGCTAAATTCTACGCTCATCGTTTCTCCTTTTAAACCGCGATTATAGCAGACGCGGGATAAAAAGAGAGAGCAAAAGCCGGCGCTATTTAGGGTTAAATTTAAGAGCAAAGCACGGGTTTTGATTTGATAAATTTAAGCGGATGAAAAGCGGAGCCAAATCAGGCGGAAAATTTGTAAAAACGGCGGGAATTTAGGCGCGTAGAGTTTGCGACGCGGGTAAATTTAGCGCCCGTTTGGACGCGATGGAAATTTGAAGTGAAAATTTAAGTAAACGACCAAATTTAAGCAAGGCTGCGGCGTGCGTTTTGCGGCGTTTGCTTGCGTTAAAACGCCTAAATTTAGTTAAATCTAGTGACCCAGCTTCCCAGATTCGTATCGACTTTGACCTCGATTATCTTGCCGCATCCCTCATCTAGCGTAAATTTGATCTCTTCGCTAAAATTTAGCTCAAAACCCTTACCCAGCCGCGCTCGCACGTCTTTTAGAGGTATTTTTTGAACCGACTTCCAGTCAAAATCCTCGGGATCGTCCTTGTTTGGCGTCTTCTGCTCTATATCCACGAAATTTTCGTCTCTTTTACCCACGCGGATCGTCGCTTTCGCATCGTATCCC
>CAURKB010000136.1:0-5541 GCA_963525315.1 uncultured Campylobacter sp.
ACGCTGCCCTCAAATCCGCGCGTTTGCGGGCGTCCGACCGTCGCGCCGCCTCGCATCTGAATTTGCGCGGACGGGAAAAATTTAACCGCCTCTTCGTAGCCCGTTACGCCTTGGTGGTTCATTATCTCCTTGCTTACGGTGTTGATTTGGTAGGGTAAATTTATGACCTTTTTGCCCGCTAGCATGCCTTGCTGGACGTTTTTGGTTAAAAATCCTTCGCTGATGCCGCTTTCGCTGATATTGTCGCCGACGCTGTTTATCTCGACGCCGCCAAGCTCGACGTTTTGAACGCTATTTGCTTGATTTGCGCTTTTAGCGGCGGGTGACGCGCTAGCCTCGGCGGCGTTTGCCTGAGCGGAAAATACAGCTAATACGGCGCACGCGGCAAGGGAAATTTTACCTTTCATTTAAGCTCCTTATTGAAATTTTATAAAAATATTCTATTTTATATTTTTATATTCTGAATATTATATTTTATTTGCTTAATACGCGATTATAAACGATATAATTTTAAAATTTAGATAAATTTACATTTATCTTTTAGCGGCGTATACGACTAAAATTTAAATATAAATACAAAATAGGGCAAAAACGGCGACGGCTAAATTTGAGCTTATGAATTAACTTATTTGTAAGCGGCGATTAAGTAAAATCACCGCTTAAATTTTACAAAAAGGACGGCGGTGCAAGTAGATAAATGCATATTTTTTTCCTGCGTCGCGCTGATTGCCGTTAGCGCGGTGTTTTCGCTCTCCTTGCCGGTTTTTACGGTGCTTTACTTTAACTACGAGCCTTATCATTTTTTCGTTAGGCAGCTAGCAGTCGGCGTCATAGGGATATTTTTGATGTGGGGCATTTCGCGCCTAGATCCCGATAAATCTTTGGTTTGGATAGGGTTTTGTCTTTTTGGTTTTTGCGCTATAGCCATGGGTGCGATGCATGCCCTGCCTAGCTCGCTAGTTACCGATGCCGGCGGCGCTAAGCGCTGGATACGCTTGCCGGGATTTTCTCTAGCGCCGGTGGAGTTTTTTAAGATCGGCTTTGTTTATTTTTTAGCGTGGAGTTTTACGCGAAAGATTGACGGCACGAAAAAGAGCCTAAAAGAAGAATTCGGGCTTATCTTGCCCTATCTTTTTTTATTTTTGGTGGCCGTTTATCTCATCGCCATACTTCAAAACGACCTAGGTCAAGTCGTAGTTTTGGCTCTTACGCTTGCGGTGATGATGTTTTTTGCCGGTACCAGTTTTAGATTATTTGCCATCGGTATAGGGCTAGCGGTCATGCTGGCTAGTATCGCTATCGTCACGTCAGAACACAGGATAGCTCGTATAAAATCATGGTGGGGAACGATACAAAATATGGTCTTATCCATCTTGCCCGACGGGATGGCTGCGGCCCTGCGCGTCGAGGATACGGGCGAAGCGTATCAAATTTCGCACTCGCTAAATGCGATAAAGCACGGTGGATTTTTCGGCGAGGGGCTGGGCGCGGGCGTGTTTAAGCTGGGATTTTTGAGCGAGGTTCACACCGACTTCGTACTAGCCGGTATCGCCGAGGAGATCGGGGTGCTTGGGATTTTTGTCATAACGGGAGTGATAGTATTTTTGCTTTATAGGATATTTCGCGTATCCGCTAAGGTCGAAAATAAAGTCTATCATCTTTTTACGCTAGGCGTGGGGCTTCTCATCTCGTTTTCGTTTTTGATGAACTCCTACGGCATCACCTCTATCACGCCGATCAAAGGCATCGCCGTACCGTTTCTAAGCTACGGCGGAAGCTCCGTTTTAGCGCTTTGTATCGGTATCGGTATGGTGCTGTCGGTTAGTAAAAAGGTCAAAGACTAGGCCTTGGCCTAAATTTAGCTTGGCGATAAAACGGGAGATTTGGTCGTTTTGTCTATAGATTTCCTAGCTAGACTCTGTTTTGGCTAGACGGTTTGTTTGCGGCTAAATTTAGCTGCAAAAGCGGTTTTTCCTCGGAAAATCTAGTAAATTTACGCGGCGTCCTAACAAAAAGATATAAACCTAGGCTTTAAAGAGCAAACCCGGCTAGCCGTCAACCGTCCGGCTTTTAGATTTAAACATCTGCCGCGTCTAGCAGGCGGGGCGAGTTTAAGCGGGCGATTTATGTTTAAATTTAGCCGAAACTGCGCCGCCTAAATCCGTCGCCGTATATTTACCGCGGCAAATCGCTGCTAGGCGGCAATAAAATTTACGCTATTTTGAGGCGAAATTTAAATGGCCTTTGCGCCGATTTTACTTAAATTTATTAGGCAAAAAATGAAAAACGAAAACTTAAATTTAACCGTCGGCAATGCGAAAAGTAGCGCCGTAGTAGTCTGCGGCGGCGGTACCGGCGGACATCTAGCCATCGCAAAAGCCCTAAACGAGGAGCTCGTAGCGAGGGGCGAGAGAACGATATTTATCGGGTCTAGCAGCGGGCAGGACAAGATGTGGTTTGAAAAAGACGCGAATTTTAGCGAGAAAATTTTCTTACCGAGCGGCGGAGTGGTAAATAAAAAGGGATTGGGTAAATTTTCGGCATTATTAAATATCTTTAAACTAGCGCTTAAATGCCGTAAAATTTTTAAAGAACATGGCGTAAAAGCCGTGGTAAGCGTAGGCGGATATAGCGCGGCGCCTGCGGCATTTGCAGCGATTATCTCGCGAAAGCCGCTTTTTATCCACGAGCAAAACGCAGTGATCGGCAGTTTGAATAAGCTTTTAAAACCGTTCGCAAAGGGCTTTTTTAGCTCTTATTTTAAGCCTATTTTTAGTTATCCCGTCGCGCAAAGGTTTTTTGATACGGCTCGCGTTAGGGAAAATTTAAAAACTATTATATTTCTAGGCGGTTCGCAAGGCGCGGCTGCGATAAATAATCTAGCGTTAAATTTGGCTCCAAACCTACGCCAAAAAGGTATAAAAATCATACATCAATGCGGTAAAAACTCGCTAGAAAGTCTGCGCGCCCAATACGATAAACTAGGCTTCATCGGCGGTGAGCTAGAGCTTTTTGCTTTTGATCCCAAGATTGAGCTAAAGATGCGCGAGGCCGATATCGCCGTGAGCCGAGCGGGAGCCAGCACGCTGTGGGAACTCGCGGCAAACGCGCTGCCTAGTGTATTCGTGCCTTATCCGTACGCCGCAAACAACCATCAGGTTTATAACGCTAAATTTCTAGTAGATCAAAATTTGGCCAAATTTTGTTTTCAAAAAGGCGGAGAGATAGATGCTAGCGAGGCCTTAGGTCTAATAGAGAGCATGGATATAAATGCCGTCTCAAGCGCGCTTGGCGGGCAAATAGTAAATGGCGGCGCAAGAGAAATCATAAATGAAATATTAAAAGATATAAAATAAACTGGGACATAAAACCTGAAATATAAACCAAGCGTCTAGGGCGGCTATGCTTAGGTTTGATGCGGCAAAAAGTCTAAATCCGTAGCTTGGCGGGTCAAAAATAACCGCGCCGATTAGCGCGGCGGAATAGCTTTGCTGCTTTGTTTTATCAGATCAAAACTCGGCTAGCAAAACGTCAAAATCCAGACTAAACAAAATGAGCCGCCGGACGAGCGAGAAGCCCCAAAACCTCGCAAATACGGTAAAAATCCGTGGTAAAATCTAAATTTGCGGCTTGTAGCGCGTCTAAAATATCTTTATAGCTAGAAGCGAAATTCGGTGTTTTTGCTCGCGGAAAATTTTAAGCAAATACGTAAAACGTAATCTCGGGCGCTATCAAAACCTGCTTTTGTGAGTCAGCAAATTTCTAAAAATGGCGAGGCTGACGGCGACTTACCTTAGTAGCGGCAAAACGGCGCTTGCTTAGTCTGTGTTTTGCCTATTTTTATTAACGGCGGCATCCTTGCATAGCTTATCTTGCTATCTGCAAATGCGGTAAATTTACGCTTTATTTAGGCGCTATTTTGAGCGCGGGCATGGTTAGGTAAAATGTCTAGGATTAGCCGTTTAGGCTCATATGAGCCTGTAAAATCGGCGCTAGTAGAGCGCGGCTCAGATGTTTTGTATCTACGGTAAGGGCAGAAAATTTCGCATTTATGCTAATAGGCAAAGGCATAACTTAACGCCTAGCCTTAGTCTTTTTTGCGCTTTGGTTTTTACGGACTTACAAAAAACGCTTCTTATGCCTGTTTTTTACCGCAATAGACGGCAAAGACGTTTGAGAAATTTACGCGTAAATCGTGCGTAGCGAGCTAGCGTTGCTGATTTTTATGCCTTTATGAAATCTCGTAAATTCCATAAAATAGCCCCCGCGCTAGAGCAAGCCTCGCTGAAGTTTATGCACTAGCTCGTCGTAGCCGATATTCGCATCGGCTAAAATTTGCCCTAGCAGCTTGCCTGAAGCCTCCATGCCTCCGCTTTTTTCGGCCTCAAGTAGCTGCTTATATACGCTCTCGATAAATTTGACGCCTTTTGGGTTTGGCTTGCGGCGGACGGAGTAGTAGCCGATGATCTCGCCGTTAGCGCCTAGCGAAGCCGTGATGTTGGCAAATACCCAGTAAAAGCCGCCGTCAAAGCTCTTGTTTTTAACGAACGCAAATATCTCTTGCTTTGCTTTGATACGCTCCCACAGTAGCTTAAACACGATGCGCGGCATATCGGGGTGTCTGATGATGTTATGCGGCTTGTGCAAAAGTTGCTCTTGTGTCGCGCCGACGATCTTTAAAAACGGCTGATTACAGTAGGTTATCCTACCCTTTAGATCTGTTTTTGATACGATAAAATCTTCTTCGTTTACGAAATATTCTTTATTCTCGTTCACTTTATACCTTAAATTTTTGGGCAATTATAACCAAATATTACGCAAATGTAGCTTACTAGCCTTTTCAAATTTAGCATTCGGCGAGCATGGCAAGCGTCTTTTAGGTTAAATTTGACGCCCTAAATTTAAGGGTAGGGCGAGCGGAGTTTGTTATGTGGATTTGAGTGAGATTTTGAAAAAACTCGGCGGCAAATTTAACTCCGCCGCCGAACCGAAATAAAATTTAAGTCCAAAAAAAGGCTTAAATTTAGATCGCTTTTAGCAAGATTTTAGTTAGCTTTTTGCTAAACGCCGACGGATCGTCGATAGCGACGCCTTCGTTTAGCTTAGCCATATCTAAAAGCAGCTCCGCCGCATCATATATCATCGCCTCGTTTTGAGATAGCTTTTCAAAGAGCTCGTGTTTTGGATTTATCTCTAGTATCGGCAAAATTTTACCCGTACTATGCCCCATCTGCTTTAGCATCATCTGCGTAGCGTAGTCGGGATCGTTTTTATCATAGACGATGACGGCGGCGCTTTCGCTTAAGCGCGAGCTTAGCTTTACGTCCTTGACCTCGTCTTTTAGTACCTCTTTCATCTTGGCTAGCAGCGCGGCGAATTTACCCTCGTCGGTCTCGTCTTTTTCAGGCTTGATTTCGGCGTCGATATCGGTGTGATTTACCGCTTTTATCGGCGTTTTGTCGTAGTCTTGGACCATCGGCATGACGATAGAGTCTATCTCCTCGTCCATGATGAATACTTCTATCCCTTCAGCCTTAAAGC
>CAURKB010000137.1:0-5512 GCA_963525315.1 uncultured Campylobacter sp.
CGTCGATACTGTATCAGCCCAGCTGTTTTTGATGTCAGAAAAAGCTGTTTTTGCCGTCTTTGTCAAAGGCTCGAAGTATTTTTTCTTTTGAATTTCGAGGTATTTTTTCGCGTCCTCTTCCGTGAGCTCTAATTTTTTGATTTCTTCTTTATATTTTTTGCTTTCGATCGCCCACGCTTTTTCGTATTCGCCGATAGCTTCGTAGTATTTTTTCTCAAGCTCTTCGCGCTCTTTAAGAAAGCTTGCATGCTCTTTTAGCACTTTATTTGCTTCCTCAGTTTCTAAGATGTCAAATAGCTTCGCCTTTGCTTTGGCAGCTGTTTTTTTATCAATGCCAACTTTTAGCCACTCTTTTTCCTTGTGCTCGATGTCATCAAGTTTTTTCTCATATTCGCTCATACCAAGGCGTGCGATTTCTCGCAAGGCGTTGTTGTATGAGCTCATATCCTTTGAGGCTTTTTTGGCAGCTTTGGCTACTGGCTCTATCTTTGGTGGCAAGCTTTGCAAAGACTCACCGACATCTTTTGTGGCAGCTTTAGTCTCTTTGGCAGCAGCCCTTGTATTTTCTTTGATCTCATTGAATAGATCTTTTGCGGCTTGCGCAGCTCTTTCTTGCGTATCTTCTACGGATTTATACGCCTCCATAATGCCACTTGAAATATTGGTCGCAAAATTTACGCGCCCAAATGTGGTCTCTCCATCCCAAAGCCAAGCTATGCTATTGTATGCTTCTTGTGCGTTTTTGATGACGGCGTTGATCTTGTTTTCGATGATGAGAGTGAGCACATCGAAACCGCTTAAAATAGCTGTCGGGATAGCTAGGAGCACCTTTGCAGCTGTGGCGCCAATATAGAGGATGCCAGAGCCAATGAGTTGAAATGATCTAAAAACATCCTCTCCAAATTCTATGATGTCATCTTTATGATTTTTTATAAGTTTGCCAAAGTCATTAAGGCCTTTGGTGACAGTTTCAAACATTGGCTTAGTTAGCTCACGCGCTATCTCAGTGATTTCGTTTTTAACCCCACCAAGGGCTACTTCGTAGCTATTTCCTGCTTCGCCGCTAAGCTCTTTAAATTTAGCGAGCTTTTCTATAAGATAGTCATACACCTGCCCGTTTTCATTTGCTTTTTTGAGTTCTTCGTTGGTAAGCCCAACTATTTTCATGAATGAGCCCATTTCGGAAGCGGCTATGACAGTGCCCGTAGCTAGGCTATCCATCATAGGGGTCAGGTCATTGATGTTTTTACCCACAGCTTGCGCGGCAAGTGCGATACTATCCATCGCTTGCACCGCTTTTTCACGGCTACCTTGCCCGGCAGACGTGGCGTAAAACATATTGAATGCCCCAGTGATCTCTTCAAGCGTAAATTTTGTTTTTGCGTTGGTTTCGTTTAGCTGATTTAGGATTTTCTCACTTTCAGCCATACCCAAATTCCATTTTTCATGAGCGTCTAAAACACGCCCCATAGAACTTACGTTTGAGGAGTTGGCGGCAATGAGTCCGGTGAGTTGAATTTGTAGGTTTTCAAAGCTTTTGTTTGCTTCAAAGCCGGTGCTTACGAGATCTTTGAATGCGGCCGTGAGAGCCGCAACCCCGCCTATTTTTAAGGCGAGCGCGGCAAATGAGTCTTTTAGTCCAGCAGTAGCGGTATCTGCTTTTTTGACATTTTTGGCTAGATCTTCAACGTCTGCTTTGGCAGCTTTTAGCTCTGTCGTCTCGCCGTTTATGGTGATGGTTATCTTTACGTCGTTATCTGCCATTTTTCCTGTTACCTAATCTGCCATTAAAATTTAATCTTGCTTGCTCATGATCGCCACATATCTTTTTAAAACCTCAAACATCCATAAAAAATCTATTTTGAAGCGTTTGCAAAAGGTTTGTAACACGAGGCTATCGCACTCAAAGACTGCCCCGTTTAGCCCCTGCCTCACGACTAGAGCGATACCTAGTCCCCGCAATATGAGCGTCTCATAAAAATCAAGCCCAAATTCATCTGGGCTCATTTGAGATTGCACGCAAGCAAGGATGCGCTCTACTTTTTTGAGCGTTCCTTTTCGATCACGGCATCTATGGCACGCATCACATCGATGTAGCTAAGACCTTTTTCTTCGATCTCAGCCTTGAAAGCCTCCACATCTTCACCGCTTAGCGTGAGATCAAATCTCTTCTTTGCAGTCTCATCGACATCGATCTTGAATTTGTCCGCATCCTTGATCTCTTTTTGTTTGGTCGAAATTTCATCTATGATACCAAGCACATCTTGCAGGGCATTTGCCTTTGCCTTGCCTTCTAGGCATGAAGCGACCTCTTTTTTGACCTCTTTGGCTTCTTCAAGAAGTGCTATCTCGCGCTCTAGGTTTTTGATTGTCTCTACTGTGTCTTTTAGCCCGCCAAGCTCATCATTTAGAGCGCGAGCTTCACTCTTTTTAAGTTCTCTGTATTCAAGCTTAAATTTAGCCTCATCGATGTTGATTTCAAATGGAAATTTAGTCTTCATTATTGTCTCCTTATTCTTCGTCCATAAACGTAAATAGCTCTTCGCCAGCAGCGCGTAAAATTTTGCCTTTGAGCGATAGTTTTGCAAAGTCTGAGCCGCTAACCGTCAGATCGCCCTCGAAGCTAAGATTAACAAGCGGGATCGTTAAAATTTGAGCTTTGCCGGTTGCAAGGTTTTTGCCATCGACAATGATCTTTCCTAGTGAGTTTGATAGCTTTTGTGGCACGATCTTTTTAAATTTTACAGGGTAGTTGCGCGGAGCGCATTTATCCACTGTAAAGCTACCTGCTGCCATGTTTTCGGTGGCAATGTATATTTTTGTATCTTTTAGGACTGGGTCACCGATCTTGATCTGCTCAGTATCTGCTTTGATGGTCTTGCCAGTGAAAAATTTACCACCCGCTGTATATGTCTCGCTTTCGACTAGACCCTTGAAGCAAAGTGCCAAATTTGGTATGCTGATGTCGCCAATCTCGGTGCTAAACGTGTATTCAGCTTTGGTTTCAAGCTCCATGACGCTTTCGCCTAGACTTTCATCGTTTGAGAGTAGCTCTTTTTTCTCGACTGTGCGATTTAGGCTCACGCTTTGTTGGTAGCCAAGCACGGTCGCTTCTGTTTTTCCTTGCGGGACGAAGCTCACTGTTGCAGTGGCTAGTCTTGCTATTTTTTCTTGTGCCATTTTTGTTCTCCTTAAATTTTAGTTTTTGAGCCCAGTTTAAATTTATAGCAAGCTAATCGCACTTTGAAGGCAAATCGTGCGGGCTGTTCTCTTTACCTGAAAAGTGGCGATTAGCAGGGTCAATCGATAAACTCGGCTATTTTTATCTTAACGTTGAATTTCACGCAATACAGCGCATTTGTGACAAACGCTACCTTTGCACCATATACGATGTATTCGCTATTGCTCGCCCCAAAACGAAATAGATCACGGCGCATCTCATCCACTCTTGGCAGTAGCGCGCTTTTGTCGGCATTGAGCGTATTGGCAGCGATGATGACGCCAAATATTGCATTGTCAGTTGATTCATTTACGCGCTCAAAGCCCTCAAACACGAGATACTCGCCGTTTTGTTCGAGAGCTTCGTAGCTTGGTAGCTCTTTGAGTAAAAATTTATCTTTGAGCTGCTTTGCTATTTGGCTGATTGAGTTTGTCACAGCACATCCTTTCGCATCTTGCTTTGATAAAATTTAGCTGAGTGTAGTTTGCCCTCATCATCCACAAAAGGCGAGCTTTTGATAAACTTTTGTGCTACCTCAAAGATCATCTCATCTTCGGCATTTAGCTGCACTTTGAGATAAACTTTAAGTCTGATATATGCGAAGTCTTCCTTTGCAAAATACGGCACATCTCTACCTTTGCTTATCTCCTCAGCATCATTTACCGCGCGCTCTACCATTTCATCTGTGATCTCGTTTGGGTTTTGCAGGCTTTGCTTAGCCCTGCTGGTTAGTTTCGCTTTCATCTACGCCTTCTTGCGTGTTTTCATCTGCGTTTTCAGTGTTTTTTGCTTCGGCTTCTTTATCTTTATTTTTATTGTCACTCTTTTTCTTTTTGCTTTCAAGTTCAAGCCCTTGGGCTTTTACAAAGCTTTCGTAGTTTCCCATTCTCCCCTCCTTATTCTGTCGGCGCGTTTTTATACGCCATTTGCCATAGGCCGTATCCCGCGTTATCTTCGGTGTCTATGCCGTATCTAAACTCTTTTCTCATAAATGCCGCTTCGTTATCGGGCTTGTCCTGAGCGACGAATTCGGCCTCTTTGTTTTTCTGAAGTACGATAGGCTTGACTGCCCTTGAAGTATCTAGCAAGTACCACGCTTTTTTCTTGGTTAGCTCGTAGCACACGAGGATTTCGACCTCTTTATAGAGAGGATTACTGCCGCCGCCAGTCTTTTTCTCGGCCAAAAATAGCTCTTTAGCCTTTGCTTTTAGCTCAGGCGGCACTACGATGAGATTTGGCTTTATGCGAAGCGGATTTCCGTTATCCTTGATAAGCCTGCCCATCTCGGCTACCGTTTTTTCGTAGTTTTCCTCGGTTAGTTCCAAATTGCTCAAATTTGAAAAATTTTGCCCTTTTACCTGGTGATCGGCGGCGAAAAACTTCTTGCCGTCGTAGCAGTCGCCGTTTGACTCAAGTAGACCAAATACCATAGAGTTGTAGTGCTCCGGTACTGTGGCGGCTAGATCTATTATGCGAGGCTTTACGATGCCTAGGTTGTCGTATTCGATGACGTCGCGCTTGACCTTTATCGATGATTCCCAATCTTTTTTAGAGATGGTATAGTTCCATGCCGCTAGCTCGTTTAGAGTCCTATCTCCTACCCATTCTCGCATACTAGGCATATCCGCTAGCCACGAATAATCGACCGTTACGGTATTTGCGTTTATTTCGGTAGCGACTTTCAAATAATCGCTATTTTGCGTATTTAAAGCATCATTAAAGACTGCTTTAAATCCTTTTGAAACTTCCTTCATATAGCTTTCATCAAGTGTTCTTTTTGCCATTTTGGTAACTCCTTAAATTTAAAGTCCAAGCTGTGCTTTGACAGCTGGATCGATGTCAAGTTCATCTTGTTTGTTTTTCTCGATATTTTTGGCTTTTAGCACGCTGGTGGCTTCGCTTTTTGAGACTTCAAGAAAGCTATCAAGCGCATTTGCTTCAAGTGCCATAGCCATTTCTTTACGATTTGGTAAAAGCTCTCCATTTTTGATCGCCATTTCTATGCGCGCTGTTTTTGCGTTGTTTTGTTCGGTCGCGAGTGCATTTTTGAGTGCTTCGATCTCGCTATTTTTTTCATCGATCTGAGCTTGCAAAGCCGCGTTTTTCTCGCTTAGTTCGTTAAATTTGACCGCTAGGTCGTCGTTTTGTGACATGTCTTCTCCTTTGGATTGATTATTTAGTGCTTGATTTAGCAAATTTGGGCGATTAACCAGCCCTATACTGCCAATCCTCACCACCTCTCTTATCCCATTGTCGCGGTAATTGACCTCATACGCCGGGCTCATATACCGA
>CAURKB010000138.1:0-5481 GCA_963525315.1 uncultured Campylobacter sp.
AAGCTATCGGCTTTTTACCGCCAAATAGCGCCTACAACGAGCTTTTTGCTAAAGTGCTAAATATCGTAAAATCAAATCAAAAAGAGGCCGTCATAACGGCAAATAACGAAATTTTTAAGGTAAGAGCCCTTGATATACGTTAGTAAGCCTGCTGTCATCAGCGCAGCCGGAGCCGACGCAGAGGAAAATTTTGCAAATTTATGCGGCGAAAAGAGATTTTTGAGCGTTTGCGAAGGCTTTAGGGCGGATAAAAGCTTTATCCTCGGCAAAGCCCGCGCGCCGCTGGCTAAATTTAGCCAAAACACGCCAAAACACCTGCAAACGCGCACGAACGCTCTGGTTTTAAGCGCGCTTTTGCAGATAGATAAAGACGTGCGAGACGCTATCAAAAAGTACGGCAAAAATCGCGTCGGCGTAGTGGTGGGCACGACTACTAGCGGCGTGGAGGAAAACTACGAAACGTTTAAGGATTTTGCCGCGACGGGATTTTTCGATGCTTCAAAATTCGGCGTCAGTCGCAACTCTCTAGCCAATCCGTCCGAATTTATCGCCGATTTTTACGGGCTTAGTTCGGTTGCGTTTTCCGTCTCGACCGCCTGTACGTCGGGCGCCAAGGCGATCATAACGGCAAAAAGGCTGCTGGAGCCCGGTATCTGCGACGCCGTGATATGCGGCGGCGTGGATAGCCTAAATACGCTAACGATAAACGGCTTTGATAGCCTGGGTATCCTAAGCGCGCGCGAGACTAATCCGTTTTCCAAAAATCGCGACGGCATAAATATCGGCGAAGGCGCGGCGTTTTTCGTAGCAAGCAGGGATGAAATCTCAAATGTCGTTATCGCGGGCGAGCACTCAAACTGCGACGCGTTTCATATGACGCAGCCAGACTTTAGCGGCCGTATGCAAACAAAGTGCGTGCAAAAGGCGCTTGGGGCTGCAAATTTAAGCAGCGTGGATTATATAAATTTACACGGCACGGGCACGCAGGCAAACGATAAAATCGAGGCAAAGATCGTGCATTCGCTTTTGCCGCTCGTACCTGCAAGCTCCGTTAAGCCTCTAATCGGCCACACGCTAGGAGCCGCGGGAGCTATCGAGAGCGCGCTTTGCGCCATGCTTTGCGCTAGGGGCGAAACCGCGCTACCGCCGCACATATATGACGGGGTTTATGATGATGAGATAGAGAGGGTAAATTTGGTAAAATTTGGCCAAAAAGCGGTCGTAAATTCAGCTATGTCGCTGTCGTTTGCATTCGGCGGCGATAACGCGGCGATCGTGTTTGGGAGGGCGAAATGAGCCTTGGAGATTATCTCCCGCACGGCACGGCGATCATTTTTATCGACGAGGTGCTTAAATTTGAAGAAGGGCGCATAAAAACTAAAAGCGTGATAAAAGAGGATAATAAATTTCTAGTGGACAGCAAATTCGCCATGCATAAAACCGTCGAGATGATGGCTCAGTCACTGGGCATCTACGACTCGAAGATGCGCGAGCTAAAGGGGATGAAATTCGGACTGGGCTTTTTGCTGGGTAGTAGAAAATTTGAGATATTTAAGCCGTTTTTAAAGATCGGAGACGAAGTCGTCATCAAGGCCGTCTGCTCGATACAAGACGCAAGCGGTTTTGGCGTTTACGACTGCGAGCTTTACGTAAACGGCGAGCTTGGAGCGCGCGCGACGCTAAACGTGCTAAGCCCGGACGAGGAATACGTAAAAAGGATACTAGATGAGTAAAAGAGTGCTGATAACGGGCTCGAGTCGCGGCATCGGCGAAGCGGTGGCTAGACGGCTGGCGGCGGCGGGATACGAGGTCGTGCTACACGGCAAAAGCGCGAGCGAGCAATTATTAAATTTACAAAACGAGTTAAATTTGAGCGCTTTAAAATTTGACGTAGCAGATACCCAGGCGGCAAGGGCGGCGATCGAGGCCGATACCCAGGCTAACGGCGCTTACTATGCCGTCGTGCTAAACGCCGGCATCACGCGCGATAATACCTTCGTAGCGATCGAGGATGAGGATTGGTTTGGCGTCGTGGATACGAATTTAAACTGCTTTTATAACGTCCTAAAGCCCGCTCTCATGCCTATGATCCGCGCTAAAAAGCCGGCTCGTATCGTCGTGATGAGCTCGGTTTCAGGCGTCATAGGCAACCGCGGCCAGAGTAACTACGCAGCCAGCAAGGCAGGCCTCATCGGCGCGGCAAAATCCCTAGCCGTCGAACTCGCCTCCAGGAACATCACCGTAAACTGCATAGCGCCCGGACTCATCGAGACGGATATGACGGACGGCGGTTTGCCGATGGAGGAGATCTTAAAGGCGATCCCGGCTAAAAGAGCGGGCAAGGCAGACGAGGTCGCGCCTTTGGTGGAGTTTTTGCTAAGCGAGGGCGCAGCCTACATAACTAGGCAGGTTATCGGCGTGAACGGGGGGCTTTGCTGATGCGAGTTTTTATAACCGGCATGGGCATGGTAAGCGCGTTTGGCAAGAGCTGGGACGAGATAAGGGCTAAATTTGAGCTTGGCAAAAACGCGGTGAAATATATGCGGCAGTGGGATAGATATGAGGATCTAAATACCCGCCTGGCTGCACCCATAGAGAGCTACGAGTGCCCTAGCTCGTGGGACCGCAAGCAGCTAAGAAGCCTAGGCATAGTCTCGATGTATAGCGTCGAGGCGGCGGGACTAGCGCTAAGAGACGCAGGGCTGATGCGAGGCGAAAATCTAGACGCCGCAAGCCTTGATCCTAGCGTGCAAGAGGGCAGTCTAGGGGTCGCGTGCGGTTCGTCCACGGGCAGCACCGAGTCGATACTAGCGATGGCAAAACTGCTAGAGCGCGGTGAAAACGAGTGCAACGCCAACACCTACATCAAGATGATGCCTCACACCACGGCGGCAAATATCGCGCTTTTTTACTCGCTAAAGGGGCGCATCATACCAACGTCATCGGCCTGCACGAGCGGTTCGCACGCGATCGGATACGCCTACGAAAGTATCAAAAGCGGCAAGATTGACATGATGCTAGCAGGCGGCGCCGAGGAGCTGTGCCCGAGCGAGGCGTACGTGTTTGATATGCTTTACGCCACTAGCGTGAAAAACGGCTCGCCCGAGATTTCGCCGGCTCCCTTTGACGAGGGGCGCGACGGGCTTGTGCTAGGCGAGGGTGCGGGGATACTTTTGCTTGAAAGCGAGGAAAGCGCCGTAAAACGCGGAGCTAAAATTTACGCCGAGGTCGTAGGCTTTGGCTCGAACTGCGACGGCTCGCACGTCACTCGCCCGCAAAGCGCGACGATGAAAGGCGCGATGGCTTTGGCGCTAAAAGACGCAAATTTAACGCCGGAAAAGATCGGCTACGTAAACGCTCACGCCACGGCGACTAAGCAGGGCGACATCGCCGAAAGTATCGCTACAAACGAGCTTTTCGGAGATAAAATCGCTATCAGCTCACTAAAAAGCTACCTCGGCCACACGCTGGGAGCTTGCGGCGGTTTGGAGGCGATATTTAGCGTGATGATGATGCGGGAGAAGAGATTTTTCCCGACGATAAATTTGACCCGCGTCGATCCGGAGTGCGCGCGGCTTTTTTACCTGACCGAGCAAACGGCGATAGATACGGACTTTGTTATGAGCAACAACTTTGCTTTCGGCGGAGTAAATACCTCGCTAATTTTTAAAAAAATTTAAAACCAAGCGGCAAAGCGAGTCTAAACATCGGCGGCTAACGTCGCCTTTAAAAAATAAAGCCCCAAACGGCGCTTTTGCTAGGCAAATGCTTTTAAAGATAAAGCAAAGTAAGACCGCGAGCGTCGTTTGCCTTTGCGGGGTAAAATTTGGGTTAAAACCGAGCTTTTATGTTTATACTAACGAAATTTACGGTAATATTACGCGCTAATACGGCAAAATAAAGGAGAAAAAATGAAAAAATCATTAGTTTTAGCAGGCGTTTGCGCCTTGGCTTTAAATTTGAGCGCGCGCGACGACGTGCAGCACTTTTCGATCGAGGAGGCGTTAAACTCGCCAAAGGCTAAAGAGGTGCTAAATCCAAACATCAAGCTAAGCTTTGGCTCGGGTACGAAAGGCGGCATCATCAAAAGCGGCCTAATGGCGAACAAAAAAACCAACGCCTTTAACAAAAGCGACAAAGAGGCGTGCGAGTGGGCGTTTTTATCGGCGGTAAAGACTTTCCAAGAGCGCGCGGTGCAAGAAGGCGGCTCGAAAGTGGTAAATTTAACCGGCTACTACAAAAAACAGCCTTTTGACTCCAAAACGCAGTTTCAGTGCGGCGCGGGCGCTTTGATGGCGGGCGTAACGCTAAAAGGCGATATAGCAAAATAGGCGGCAAAAGGAGCAATGGGGCTAAATTTTAAACTCGATTTTTTTGACGCGGTAGTTTTTAACGGCGCGCAGGACGTGAAGCTAGCGGCATACGAGAGGGAGCTTGACGTCTCGCACGTGCCCCCGCTTGAGCGCCGTAGGCTTAGCCGCGCGGCAAAATGCGCCTTTGACCTAACCAAAAACATCGCGCCGCTTGATATGCCTATCGTTTTTAGCTCTTATGAGGGCGAGATAAATCGCTGTTTTGAGCTACAAAATACGCTAGCTCGCGGCGAACTCATATCGCCGACCTCTTTTTCGCTCTCGGTGCACAATGCCCTTTCATCGCTTCTAGCGATAAATTTTAAAAATAGTAGCGAAATCTCGGCCGTTTCGGCATACGCGCCGCTAGAGTACGCTTTGGTGCAGGCGCATCTGATGCTAAAAAGCGGAGCCAAAAATGCGCTCGTTTTAGCCTATCACGAGAGCATTTCGCAGGAATATTTTGATGAGTCTGCGCCCTCATGCATGGTTTGTTTGCTAGTTAGCGAGGGCGAAAATTTAAGCCTGTCACAAGGCGAACTAGGCGGCAAGGCGGATGAAAATTTGCTCGTTAAATTCCTGCAAAATTTTGATCCGAAGCAAAAATGCTCCTGGCAAAGCGTGGATAAAAACTCCGCTTGGCGGTGGGATTATGAGCCCTCGTCACGGGTTTAAAATTTTTATCGTCGGGGCGAATTTTGCGCTATTTGGACTCATCTGCGCGCTTGGAAATTTGATCTTTGTTCCGGTCGCGCTTCTTAGGCTTTATAAATTTAAATTTATCCGTTATTTTTGCCGCGATCTGGTGCGTTTGGCTTGGAGATTTTTTATATTTTCTACGCAAATTTCCGGCTATCAGCGCACTAAATTTAACCTTCCCTCAGAGCTTGGCGCCGCTTCGCAGATAATCATCGCAAACCACCCGTCGCTTTTAGACGTCGTTTTTTTGCTAGCCTTTATCCGCCGCGCAAACTGCGTGGTAAAAGGGGGCCTTGCTAAAAATATTTTCTTAGCTCCCGCGATAAAATCCTGCGGCTATATCCTAAACACGGCAAACGAGGAGCTGTTGCAAAAGAGTGCGGATGCCCTAGAAAGCGGCGAGAGTTTGATAATATTTCCAGAAGGCACG
>CAURKB010000139.1:0-5458 GCA_963525315.1 uncultured Campylobacter sp.
GTTTACGCAGGTGTAGAGTACATCACGGCTGAGGATATCGCGCAGATCGTGCTAAACTGCCTAAATATGCCTCGCCGCGTCAATATCAACGTCGTCGAAGCGATGGCGACACAGCAGACTTGGGCCGGGCTTTTTATCGAGAAAAAGTAGGCTTTTAGCGTTAAATTTACGGATTTAAGGATTAAATTTAGCTGTTTTTGGTCAAATTTAATCCTAAATTTACGCCTGATCTCAAATTTGAGCGGCGGAAGCTGGGCTACATTTGCATTGCCCCAGCCCGCTCAATCTTGAAACGAAAATCTAAATTTAACCTTCTTTCGTGCAAATGACGCACGGCGCGCTAAATATCAAATTCGACCGATAAATCAAAGCTAAATTTCTCTCAAAATCTAAGTTACGAGCAAATTTAAATTTGCCGCTCGGCGCCGCTCTAAGCAAAATTTACCTAAAAGCTTCATTTTTAACATAAGATTTTAATAAAGGGCTAAAATTTTTGACCGATAAGCGAATTTAAAACAAAAATTTAAGCCGCATTTAGCTAAATTTACGCCTTAAATACCGACCGATGGCACGCGGGGCGGAAAATTTGATTAAACCGACGAAAAACAAAAAGGAGTTTTTGATGAAAAAGATTTTATTTTTGTCGCTTTTGCCGATCTTGGCGCTAGCCGTAGATCCCGAAGTAGCGAAAAAAAATGCCGAAATTTTCGGTATCTGGACGCTCATACCACCCGTGGTGGCGATAGTTTTGGCGTTTATCACCAAAGACGTCGTTTTGTCGCTGTTTATCGGCGTTTTTAGCGGGACGTTTCTCATAAACGTTATGGACTCAAACGTGTTTTATGCTTTTATTAAAGGGTTTATAAATATCGTACGCCGAGTGGTGGATTCGCTAGCAGATAGCTGGAACGCGGGCATCGTGCTTCAGGTGCTTTGTATCGGCGGCGTAGTCGCGCTCATCACCAAAATGGGCGGAACCAAAGCCGTCGCGCTGTGGCTAAGCAAAAAGGCAAAAACAGGCGTCTCGGCACAAATTTCAACCTGGGTAATGGGGCTTTTTGTCTTTTTTGATGACTACGCAAACTCCCTCATCGTGGGGCCGATCATGCGACCGATAACGGATAAATTTAAAGTCAGCCGCGAAAAGCTGGCATTTATCATCGATGCTACGGCTGCGCCGGTTGCCGGGCTAGCGGTCATTTCGACTTGGGTCGGGCTTGAGATCTCGCTGATCAAAGACGGCTACGGTCAAATCGGCGTAACGAATATAAATGCGTTTGGCATATTCGTCGAGACGATGCCTTATAGATTTTACAATCTTTTCATGCTATTTTTTATCGTCTGCACCGCATTTATGGGGCGAGAATTTGCAGGTATGCTAAAGGCCGAGCGCAGAGCTAGAGCAGGCGAGCTACACTCGGGAAATACCCGCATAGACGATGTCGAAGACAAAACTCTAGAGCCCAAAGAAAATATCAAACTACAAAGCTCAAACGCCGTAGTGCCGCTTTTGGTGCTGATTTTAGGGGCATTCGTTAGTTTTTATTTTAGCGGATTTAGCGCGCTGGAAACAGATGCGAGCAAGGCGGCTGAGTTTGCGCTCGTGCAGGCCGCTCCGCTTTCGTTTCAGGCGTTTCAGTCTACTTTCGGCGCTGCTGATGCGTCCGTGGCGCTATTTCAGTCGGCTTTACTGGCTACGGTGGTAGCGATATTTATGGCCGTTTATAGGAAAATTTTAACCGTACGCGAGGCGATAGAGACCTGGGGTAAGGGCTGGAAAACTATGATAACTACGATCATCATCTTGCTTCTTGCGTGGTCGCTTAGCTCGGTTATCAAGGAGCTTGGCACGTCTAGGTACCTAGTCGAACTGCTTTCGCAGTCTACGCCAAAGATCGTCCTTCCGGCGGCTATTTTTATGCTGGGTTCGTTTATCAGCTTTTCTACCGGCACCAGCTACGGCACGATGGGTATCTTGATGCCGCTTGCGATACCGTTAGCTAATGCAGTCGGCATGCATAGCGGATTAGAGGGCGACACCTTGCACGCGTATATGATAGTTAATATCTCAGCCGTTTTAACCGGCGCGATATTTGGCGATCACTGCTCGCCGATCTCGGATACCACGATACTTTCATCCATGGGCGCAGGATGTAACCATATCGATCACGTCCAGACTCAGATGCCTTACGCGCTTACGGTTTGTGCGGTTAGTATTTTTGCTGGATATTTCCCGGTCGCGCTTGGCCTAAGCATCTGGATAGTGCTACCGTTTGGGCTTTTGGTGACGGCATTGGTAGTTAGATTCGTCGGGCAGAGGGTTTAAATTTGCCCGATAAGTTTTGTAAATTTCTAGGAGAGTGCGGTAGCTGCACTCTTGATATGCCTTATGAGGAGCAGGTTGAGTTTAAAAAAGAGCTCATAAAGCGCGAATTTGAGCCCTTTTACCGCGGCGAATTTGAGTTTTTTGCTTCGCAGAGGGCCGCTTACCGCACGAGGGCGGAGTTTGGTATCTGGCGCGACGGCGATGAGCTAAGATACACGATGTATGGCGCTAAAACTAGGCGCGTCATGATAGATGAGTGCCCAAAAGTAGCCGCTCCTATCGCAAATTTGATGCCGAGTTTGCTTGAAGCGCTTATGAAAAATCAAATTTTAAAAGAGAGGCTCTTTGGCGCCGAGTTTATCTCGTGCGCGAGCGGGATACTAGCGACTCTACTCTATCATAAGCGCCTAGGCGAGGCCGAGCAGAGCGAGATAGAAAATTTAGCGCGCGAGCTTGTCGGTTACCGCGTGACGATCGCTGCAAGGGCAAAGGGACAAAAGCTGCTAAGCGGCGAGTTAAATTTGCTAGATAGCCTAAATATCGGCGGTAAAATTTATAAATTTACATTCGGCGACGGAGCTTTTATCCAGCCAAACACCGCCGTAAACGAAAAGATGGTCGCATGGGCGAAGGGTTGCGTAGAGTGCGGCGCAGATCTGCTCGAGCTTTACTGCGGACACGGTAACTTCACCGTCCCGATGGCGGAAAAATTTAAGCGCGTTTTGGCGACCGAGATATCCAAAAGCTCGATTACAAACGCTCTTAAAAACTGCGAACTAAACGGTGTAGATAACATTAAATTTTTACGAATGAGCGCCGAGGAGCTCATAAGCGCATTTGGGCGCGAGCGCGAGTTTAACCGCTTAAGAGAGCTTGATATATTTAGCTACGGCTTCTCGCACGTTTTGGTCGATCCGCCGCGTGCGGGACTTGATGAGAGCGTGATAAATTTCATCAAAAACTACGAAAATATCATCTATATCTCCTGTTCGCCGCAAAGTCTAAAACGCGATCTAGCGCAGCTTGCCACGATGCATGAGGCGGTTAAATTTGCTATCTTTGATCAGTTTGCAAACACAGCTCACATCGAGTGCGGCGTGCTTTTAAGGAGTAAAAATGCCTAGCGACTTAAGGCAAATTTTATCCTCCGCTAAAAATATCGCGGTCGTGGGCCTTAGTCCTGATGAGAGCAAGCCTAGCAACGAGACGGCGAAATTTCTCATCGAGAGCGGTTTTAACGTATTTCCCGTCTATCCAAAATTTTATGAAATTTTAGGGCGCAAGGTTTATAGAAATTTGACTCAAATAGACCAAGATATCGACATTGCCGTGATGTTTAGAAAGGGCGAGTTTGCTAACGAGCTAGTGAATGATGCCGTCAAAAAAGGCGTAAAAACGCTGTGGCTACAGCTTGGTATAACAAACGACGAAGCAGGAGCGATCGCGCGCGAAAACGGGATAAATTTCGTGCAGGATAAGTGCATAAAAATCGAGCTTCAAAGGCTTGATTAGGCTAAATTTGACGGCGATGCGCGATTTTGAGGTAGCGCCGTAAACGTAGCGGTTAATGCCAAAAACGAAAATATAAATAAAAATAAAGAAAACGTAAGCAAAAATACGGTAAATAAACGCGCGAGCAAAAGCGACGAAAAGTAAAATTTAAACAAAAACGAAAGGCTAAAATGATCTCTTTAAATAAAATAATCCAAGCCAAGCGCACGATAAGCGGCTTTGTATACAAGACGCCCTTTGCCTACAGCGCGAAACTAAGCCTCGCAAGCGGCGCGCTCATCTACCTAAAAGAAGAAAACCTCCAGCGCACGGGCGCATACAAGATCCGCGGCGCGTATAATAAAATCGCAAATTTAAGCTCAAACGAGCGCAAAAAAGGCGTAGTCGCAGCAAGCGCAGGTAATCACGCCCAAGGCGTCGCTATCTCGGCGCGCGAGTTTAAAACGCCCGCCACCATCGTGATGCCCGAGTCCACGCCGCTTTTAAAGGTGTTAGGCACCAAAGATCTAGGTGCTGAAGTCATCCTAAAGGGCGATAACTTCGACGAGGCCTATGCCTAC
Organism: uncultured Campylobacter sp.; assembly: GCA_963525315.1. GTDB lineage: Bacteria > Campylobacterota > Campylobacteria > Campylobacterales > Campylobacteraceae > Campylobacter_A. The sequence goes on from CAURKB010000139.1 coordinate 4,399, forward strand.
GCCGTAGAGTACGCCAAGCAGCAGGGCATGAGCTTTATCCATCCGTTTGACGACGAGTACGTGATGGCCGGGCAGGGTACTGTGGGGCTTGAGATGCTTGACGATCTGGCCGAGCTTGAGACTATCATCGTGCCGGTCGGCGGCGGCGGACTAATCAGCGGCATATCAAGCTGCGTAAAGCAGGTAAATCCCGACATCCGCGTAGTCGCCGTGAGCGCGAAGGGCGCGCCTGCTATGTTTAACAGCTTTAGCGCTAAAAAAAGCATAAACTCAAAGAGCGTGCGCACGATCGCCGACGGTATCGCGGTTCGCGACGCTAGCGAGACGACGCTGGCAAATATCCTAGAGTGCGTGGACGAGTTCGTGCAGGTTGATGACGAAGAGATCGCAAATGCGATTTTGTTCCTGCTCGAGACGCAAAAGATCGTAGTCGAGGGCGCAGGCGCAGTCGGCGTAGCTAGTATCCTGCACAATAAGGTCAAATTTAAAGCCGGCGAGCGTATCGGCATCGTGCTAAGCGGCGGAAACATCGACGTGCAGATGCTAAACGTCATCATCGAAAAGGGTCTCATCAAATCCCACCGCAAGATGGCGCTGCAAATCACGCTTATCGACAAACCGGGCGCGCTCATGAGCCTAACCGATAGCTTAAAGATCGCTAGCGCCAATATCGTAAAGATCGACTACGACCGCTTCTCTACTAGCCTGGAGTACGGCGACGCTAATATCACTATCACTCTAGAAACCAAGGGTAAAGACCACCAAGAGCTCATCAAAAAAGTACTCAGAGAGCATGATTTTAAATTTATTCAGGTGTTTTAGGCGGTTAAATTTGAGCTCAAATTTGCTTGCTAAATTTGGAGTAAATTTGAGTTAAATTTAAGCCCATATCTTAAAGGTACGGGTTTTGCTAAACAGAGCCTACTCTAAAAGCTTGCTAAATTTAAATTTACAATCCAATATAAAATAGCCAAAAGCTCAAATTTAACGATTATTTTAACGAATTTCGCTAAAATCGCCTTTTAAAGGAGCAAAGATGATAGATGTTACGAGCCTTATT
>CAURKB010000140.1:0-5453 GCA_963525315.1 uncultured Campylobacter sp.
TTATGACATCCACCTTGTAAGGGTGGCGCTCTACCAACTGAGCTAAGCGACCGAAAAAGACTAAATCGTGGCGACCCTTAAAGGATTTGAACCTCTGTTGCTACACTGAGAGAGTAGAGTCCTGGGCCACTAGACGAAAGGGTCTATGTAAAAATGGTGTCCTGTGCTGGACTCGAACCAGCGACCCCTTCATTAAAAGTGAAATGCTCTACCGACTGAGCTAACAAGACAAATTTTCAAAAAACGAAACGTGATTATATATAAAAAAGGCTGATTTGTCAAGAAAATCACCGTCGTTTTTAAAATATCGTCGTAAATTTAAAAATTCGCGACGATATTTACGTTTAAATTCAATTTAGCAAGAAAAACAAGTCTTAAACTCGTATGCCGTAGGTCTTGCCTCGTACGGCCACACTTGGGTTTCAAATTTATAATGCTGATAATCGTCGATAAAGGTTTCGGTCATTATCGGACGGAGGTATTCGTTATCGCGGATTAACGCTTCTAGGCTGCCCCTTAGCGTATGCGGCAGCTGCTCGATACCGCGCTCGCGAATTTCGTCCAGGTGCAGTTTAAATAAATTTTCATCCATCGGGCCTACCGGCTCCATTTTGTGCTTCACGCCGTCAAGCCCGGCCATCAGCATCGCCGCAAACGCTAAATAAGGGTTTGCCGTGCTATCCGGGAATCTCATCTCGGCGCGCACGGATTTTTCTCCCGAGCCGTAAGGGATACGGATCGACGCCGAGCGATTTTGACTTGAGTAAGTGAGTATCGACGGCGCTTCAAAGCCCGGGATTAGGCGCTTGTAGCTGTTTGTGCTCGGGTTTGTAAATGCCGCGACGCTTCTTGCGTGGTTTAAGATTCCGCCGATATACCAGCGCGCGAAATCGCTTAAATTCGCATAATTTCCCTCGCCGTAGAATAAATTTTTACCGTCTTTCCACACCGACTGATGCACGTGCATGCCGCTGCCGTTGTCGCCGTAGAGCGGCTTTGGCATAAAAGTCGCGGTTTTGCCGTTTAGGTGCGCGACCATTTTTACGACGTATTTGTAAATTTGCACGTTATCGGCGGCCTCTACGAGAGTGCCGAATTTCACGCCGATCTCGCCTTGGCCCTGCGCGACCTCGTGGTGCCCGACGAAGACTTCAAGACCTACTTGCTCTAAAACCTGCATCATCTCGGCGCGCAGATCGACCATGCTATCGGTAGGCTGCGTCATCAGATAGCCGCCTTTTCGGCGCGGCCTGTGGCCCGTGTTGTAGCCGTCGGTAAAGTCCTTGGCGTCGTTCCACTCGCCCTCTTCGGTATCTACTTCATACATCGCGCAGTTTGGGCTATCGACGATTTTTACGTTATCAAATATAAAAAATTCGTTCTCGGGCCCAAAATACGCCGCGTCGCCCACGCCGCTTTCTTTTACGTAGGCCATCGCTTTTTTGGCTATCGAGCGCGGACATTTTTCGTAAATTTGCCCCTTATAAATGTCGTAAATATCGCAGAAAACGACTGCGGTAACGTCGGCGGTAAAAGGGTCTAAAAAGGCGCTAGTAGCCTCCGGACGCATTATCATATCGCTTTTATCTATCGGCTGCCAGCCGCCCAGCGAGCTCGCGTCCATCGGCACTCCGTGCTCAAAATGCGCCTTTTCGACGGCTTTTACGTTATACGTGATGCTGTGCCAAGCGCCGTTCATATCGGTAAATCTAAAATCTACGAATTTAACCTCGTGCTCTTTGCAAAAATCAAAAAAATGATCGACGTTTTTTACGAATTTTCCCATTTTTCCGCTCCTTTGTTTATTAATTTCGTAATTGTATCATAAAATATTGCTTTTAAGATTAATTTAAATAATTTTTTCTACCCGATCTAAAATTTTACAAATTCTCTATCGCGGTTTTTAAATACCGTACACTTGCTAAAGCCTAAATTTCTAGCGATTTGTTCGCATTTTTCGCCGTTTAGACCGACTTGGTCTTTTGCATGAGCGTCCGAGCCAAAGGTGATCGGTATCTCTTTTTCGGCGATCATTTCTAGCAAATTTAAGCTTGGATACTGCTCACCGATCGGTTTTCTAAATCCGGACGCGTTTATCTCCACCGTGAGATTTGCCTTTTTTATAGCATTAATCGCGTCTTTAGCAAGGAGTCTAACGTCGGTTTTTGGCATAAATTTAAATACCTTTAGCAAATCTAAATGCCCGACTATGTCAAATTTGCCAGACTTTGCCATCTTTTCTACGTAGTAAAAATAATCCCGCCAAATTTGATCTATGTCGCGTTTTTCGTATTCGCCGATAAATTCGGGATTATCAAAACCCCAGCCGCCCAAAAAATGCACCGAACCGATGAGATGATCTACGTCGCGCGATAAAACCCGCTCGTCCATAAAGCCCTCTAAAAAATCGACCTCGTAGCCCAGCATTATTTTTATCCGCCCGTCAAATTCATCTCTAAGGCGCAAAATTTCGCTCTCATAAACATCCATTTGCGAAAAATCCATACGGTACGCTTCGTCAAATTTCATCGGCGCATGATCGCTAAAGCCAAAATACTCGCAGTTTGAATTTATCGCACTCAAAACGTACTGCCTGGGCTCGTCTACGGCGTGTTTGCAAAGCGGAGTGTGATTGTGAAGATCGACTTTCATTTTCGTCCTTTTATTTCTGAGATGCTACCTAAAATTTGATAAATTTAAGGATAAAATTCGCTTTTTAAACTTACATTTCGTTAATTTTTTATATACTCAGCCTAAATTTAAATAGGAGTTTTTATGACGCAAGAAGAACTTGACGCCTTGATGGCGGGCGATTTAGAGGGCGTTGCCGCCGAGACCGACGACGCGCAAGCTAGCGACGATGAAAATTTAAACCTAGAAACCGCCGAGGAAGCCTCGGTAGAGAGCAAAGACGAAGACGTTAAATTCGACTCCGGCGACTACAAAGTATCCTCAAATATGCCGTGGCCTCCGCCTCCTCCGACGGATGATCACAAAATGGTTCACCAGCTAGACGACGTCACGAAAGACAGCGAGGAAAAAGCCACCCAGATGTTTGACAAGCTTGATGCGATCAATAACTTCTCTATGGACGCTGAAAGCGGGCTTAGCGAGATTATCGGCGGTATAGAGGCTAATATCGAAATTTTTACCAAACTGCACGAAAAATTCCCAAATATCGCTACTTTTGCCGAAGCGCTAGAAAAAAATAACGCCCTAAAAAGCTCCGCCGAAACGACGCTAGATAACGTCAGAATGGCCGAGGACGAGATAATGATGGCGATGGATATGATGCAGTATCAAGACATCCACCGTCAAAAGATCGAGCGCGTTATCAACGTCATGCGCGCGCTTAGCAAATATATGAGCAGCCTGTTTGAGGGCAAGATCGACGACGATAAGCGCGTGGCCTCGGCCGTACATATCGCAGGCGATACGCACACCGAAAACCTCGTCAGCAACGACGATATCGAAGCTCTGATAGAAAGTTTGGGCAAAAAGTAGTGCTAAAGCCCGAGCTTTTATCTCCCGCGGGGAATTTAACCAAGCTAAAAATAGCCTTAGAGTACGGCGCAGACGCGGTTTATGCATCGGTGGCGAGCTTTTCGCTTCGCACTCGTTCGGCGCGCGAATTTAACCTTGAAACCTTTAAAGAAGCTATCGAATACACGCACACAAAGGGCAAGAAATTTTATGCGACGGTAAACGCGTTTCCTTTTAATTCGCAAATCGAGCCGTTAAAACGCCACTTGCAAACGATTTCCGCGATGAAGCCCGATGCCTTTATCATCGCGACTCCGGGCGTCATGAGCCTGGCAAAAGAGATAGCCCCCGAGATTGAGATCCACCTCTCGACGCAGGCAAACGTCATGAACGCGCTTGACGCTAAAATCTACCACGAAATGGGCGCAAAACGCATCGTCGTAGCGCGAGAAATGAGCCTAAAAGACGTCGTGAAGATAAAAGAGCAAATTCCGACGCTAGATATCGAAATTTTCGTGCACGGCTCGATGTGTTTTGCTTACTCGGGACGCTGCTTGGTGAGCGCGGTACAAAGCGGCCGCCAGTCAAACCGCGGTAGCTGCGCAAATGACTGTAGGTTTAAATACGAACTCTACGCCAAAAACCCCGAGAGCGGGACGCTGTTTCGCCTGGAAGAGGACGAAGAAGGCGGCACGCACGTGATGAACTCGAAGGATTTAAATTTATCCGCGCACGTCAAAGACATCATCGAAAGCGGCGCGGTCGATAGCCTAAAGATCGAAGGCCGCACGAAAAGCGAATACTACGCCGCCTGCGCGACTAGAGCCTACCGCATGGCCGTCGATGACGCAGCGGCGGGCAAATTTGACGCGCAAATTTACGCAGGCGAGCTAAATACGCTAAAAAATCGCGGCTTTACCGACGGCTACTTGGTAAATCGCCCGTTTGAAAAAACGGATACGCAAAATCACGCCAGCAGCCTAGAAGAAGGCACTCATCAGGTAAATGCTATGAGCGAGGACGGCGAGTTTTTTAAATGCAAATATAAAATTTTCCCGGGTAACGAGTACGAGATCGTGGCGCCGCTAGACTCGCAGATAGATGAGCGAGAGAGCGAAATCTCGCAAATTTTCGCTCGCGACGGCAAAAAATTTATCAAATTTAAAAAACTCGTAACCAAAAAAGGCAAAGAGATCGCCGAGATCCACAGCGGCAACGAAAACGAAGTAAATTTGGGCGCAAGACTGCCTAAATTTAGCTTTTTAAGAGAGGAAATAAAATGAAATTCGTATCTATAATAATGGGAAGCAAAAGCGACTACGACGTAGTTAGCGAGGCGGCAAAGGTGCTTGAAAAATTTAACGTCCCTTACGAGCTAATCATCAGCTCGGCGCACAGAAGCCCGAAGCGAACGAGCGAATACGTCGCCGCAGCCGAAGAAAAAGGCGCGCAGGTTTTTATCGCGGCGGCCGGCATGGCGGCGCACCTAGCGGGCGCTATCGCGGCAAACACTACTCGTCCCGTGATCGGCATACCGATGGCAGGCTCCGCGCTTAGCGGCGTGGACGCGCTCTACTCCACCGTGCAGATGCCGGGCGGCATGCCCGTAGGCACGGTGGCAATCGGCAAGGCCGGCGCGGTAAACGCAGCCTATCTGGCGCTACAAATTTTAGCCCTAAACGATCAAAATCTAGACGAGACTCTAAAAGCCGACCGAGCGGCGAAAGCCAAGCAGGTAGAAGAGGACTCGGCGAAGGTGGAAATTTTACTCGCCTAAAGGAGCAAAGATGCAGACATACTTAAGCATAGACGAATTTTGCAAGCTCGTGCACCTAGAGCGCGAGGTGATCGAGGGGATGATAAACCGCGGCGTGCTAAACACGAAAGAAGAATGTGGCGAGATACTCATAGAAGCTAGCCAAGGTACTATGAGCGTGGTGCCTAGCGTCGTGGCTGTGCCGGCTCCGCAG
>CAURKB010000141.1:0-5399 GCA_963525315.1 uncultured Campylobacter sp.
TAGAGTTTAGATATAATACTAAAACTACACAGGAAAACTTATATCAGAAACTATTAAGATTGATAAGAGGTCTTATAAGTAGCAAGACGAAGTCGCAGCTAAAAATCCGCTTAAGTTCCGTTGAGCCAAATAAGTTGCACTAATTTTGGACTTTGCTTAGTAATAAGCCTCAATAGTTATGCTTTATTTGGAGTCGAATTTAGCATATTTTCTCTTGGATTACGATATTATAACCCTATTTCAAGCTAAATTTAGATTTTGGAGCTAAATTTAAGCTGTAAATTTAGCTCCGATTTTTGTCTTACATAAATACCGGTATCGTGGTATTTTGTAAAAAATACTTGGTCGTACCGCCCAAGAAAATCTCCCTAAAGCCGTTTTCTGCGTATCTAGCCGCTACGATTAGGTCGAAATTTCCGTCCGTCGCGGCTTTTAAAAGCGGTTCGCCCGGGACTGAAAAAGTTCCTACGACCTCAAAATCCGCATTTATGCCGTGCAGCGCGAAGTATTCGTCCAGCCTCTTTAAGCTAGCCTCGCTTTGATCGCCCAAATTTGCCTTTGAAGTGATGCACTTTACGCGCTTAGCCTCTTTTAAAAGCGGTAGCGAGCTGGTGATGGCGCGCGAGCTCTCAGGCGTACCGGTCCAGCTTACCAGGATATTTTCCGCGCTAAATTTAGTAAGTTTTCTAGGGATCGCGATAACGTTTTTACCGCTTTTTAGCACCGCCGCCTCAAACGTACCCGTGATCTTGCCGTCAAGCGGTACGGCTGCTACGACCATATCGCAAAATTTAGACTCTTGCTCGACGATTAGGCTTCTTTTGCCACTTTTGGTTATAAATTTCGCGCTCGCCTCGCCTTTTAACGGAGTATCGCTGACGCGTACGCCAAGCTCGGCGCAAAGCTTATTAAAAATAGCCTCGTTTTGCTCGTGCTCAAGCCCCAAATCAGCCTTAGCAGCCTTTAAAAACTCCTCGTAAAGCACGCCGCCTCGAAGCGTCATTTTCATATTATAAACGACGCTAGGATCGAGCTGGCAGGCTAAAATCTCGATGTGTCCGCTAAAGTATTTAGCCACTAGCAAAGCCCCTTTTATACGCTCTTTGACGTCGTCGCCGGCACCTATGGGGAAGAATATTTTTTTATACTGCATCGGTTCTCCTTTAAATTTATTGCGCCAAAGAAAGGGAAATTTTGTGCCCTTTTTGCTCGCTGATTTTTACTTTGACCTTATCGCCGGCTTTTAGAGGCGTTTTGATCTTTGAGATGTGTAAAAGTCCGTCTACGCCGCCCGGAAGCCCGATAAAGGCGCCAAATTCTACCACGCTTTTTACCTCGCCCTCAAATTCGTCTCCGATGTTAAATTCAGGCGTCTTATGAGGCTTGCCGTCTTTGCCGCCTCTTTTACCGCCAAAGCCCTTGCCGCCGTCTTTTGAGACGATTTGTATGATGTAATCTTTAGCCGCATCTACGCTTGATTTTTGCGCGCCGGCGATCTTTACCTCGCCTTTTTCGCGGTCGAGGTCGATGGCGACGTCAAATTTTTCGATGATCTCTTTTATCGTTTTTCCAGCTTGTCCGATGATATCGACGATCTTGCCCGGATCAACGCTAAAAAGCTCTAGTTTAGGCAGTATGTCTTCGTTTACGGAGATATTTTCGTTTGCTTTTTCCATCAAATTTAGTATATGCAGCCTGCCCTCGCGTGCCTGCAAAAGCGCCTCTTTTAGCACGTCAAGGCTGATGCCGCCTAGCTTTATATCCATCTGAAGCGCCGTTATACCGTCTTTGCTACCTGCGACTTTAAAGTCCATATCGCCGTCGTGGTCCTCTAGCCCCATGATGTCGGTTAGCACGGCGTGCTTATCGCCTTCGAAAATTAGCCCCATCGCAACGCCCGCAACTAGTTTTGGCGTATCGACGCCAGCAGCCCTTAGCGCCAAAGAGCCCCCGCAAACGCTGGCCATCGAGCTTGAGCCGTTACTTTCTAAAATTTCGGACACGAGTCTGATAGTATAAGGCGAATTTAGATCGATACTAGGCGCAAGCGCGCGTTTAGCGAGATTGCCGTGACCCAGCTCGCGTCTGCCCGGAGCCTTTAGCGGGCTAGCTTCGCCGACGCTAAAGCCGGGGAAGTTGTAGTTAAACATAAATTTATCCGTCACGGCGCCTTTTTCCGTTAGCATATCGTACATCTGCGCGTCGCCGTCGGTGCCTAGAGTGGCGACTACTAGAGCTTGGGTCTGACCGCGGGTAAATAGGCAGCTGCCGTGAGCGTTTGGCAGGATATTTGTCTCGATGCTGATCGGGCGAACCTCCTTAAGCCCTCTGCCGTCGGCACGAATGCCCTCGTTTATGATCTGCTCTCGAACGATTTTTTTCTTAAATTTAGCTAGGACGTTAGAGACGACTTCCTCGTCCCAGCCCTCTTTTTGGGCTACTTCGTCGGTCAAAATTTGCTTAGCAATCTTGGTTAGCTCGCTAGCGCGCTCGCTTTTGGCCATCTGATTTATCGCGGCTTTTACGTCGTTTTTATAAAATTCGTTTAGATAAACCACGACGCTCTCGTTTTCGATCTCCGGTTTTAGCTCGAGCTGCGCGTCTTCTTTTTTATGCTGGCTAAATGCCTCCTCATAGGCGTTTGAGGCGCGGAGTATGGCTTTACCGGCCTGTGCGATCGCCTCTACGATGAGGTCTTCGCTAAATTCGTTCATATCCTGCATCGCTATAGCGCCGCTTAAATTCGGATCCATCATAGGATCGAGCGCGATAGGCACTATCTCGTCTTTTTCGGTCGGGATACTTCTCATCTCTATCATCAAAAGCTCGTCTTTAACGCCTGCCACGTAAAGATCGAGTGCGGAAGCTTTTAGCTCGGAGTTGCTAGGGTTTATCACGAATTTATTATCTATATATCCCACGCGCACGCCGCAAACTGGCGCATTTACGGGGATGTCGCTAAGATAAAGCGCGACTGAGGCCGCATTTAGAGCGACGACTTGCAGATCGACCTCAGGATCGCAAGATAACACCATCACGACGATTTGCGTCGGATACGCGTAGCCCTTTGGAAAGAGCGGACGAAGCGAACGGTCGATGATGCGCGAAGTTAGCGTCTCAAAATCCCCCGGCTTAGTTTCTCTTTTTACGTAGCCGCCCGGGATCTTGCCTGCCGCGTAGCTTTTTTCGATGTATTGCACCGTTAGCGGTAAAAAATCCTCGGTAACTTGCGTATCCTCGCGAGCGACGGTGGCCAAAACGACGGTATTTTTTACGCGCAAAAGCGCCGCGCCGCTAGCTTGCTTGGCGACCTTGTTTATATCGTAAATTTCGACTTGATTATTGACTTCTATTGAATACTGCATGCCCTGACGTCTCCTTGTTTTTGTAATGGTATATAAAACGGGCTCTCCTCTAGTATGGAAAGCACGGTTTCGGGTTTTGGTTCGATTTTGTTTTTGTAGTAAAAATCCACTTCGATAAAATTTGCGATCTTATGCACGGCGTAAATTTCATCCACCAGCGGCGCGATAGCCGCGGCTACGTCGGTAGCGATGAGCGGCGTAGCGTAGGTGACTGATTTTACCCGCTCGCGCATGAGCGTTTTTAGGCAGGTTAGCGCCGTGAGTCCCGTCTCGCAGCCCTCGTCGATGAGTAAGATATTTCTATCCTTTAGATCGCCGATGAGATTGCCTTTTCTAAATTTATAGACGTTTTTTAGGATCTTTTCGTCGTACTTACGATCAGCCTCGCCGTAGACGAAGTCGTAACTAATGCCAAAGCTCTTAATCAGCTCATTGTTTAGCACGACGTCGTCTTTTTCGCTAACCATAGCGATCTCGCATTCGGGGTTATTGGGCGCAAAAATACGCTCGCAAAATAAAATCTCGTAGCTCAAATTTAGCCCACGAGCTACGCTATCAACCATGATGACCGAGTCTATAGAGCCGCATATCATTAGATATTCGCCTGCGGCAAGCTCTTTTTTGGGCAAAATTTCAAGCAGTTTTTCGGCCGCCTCGAGCTGGTTTTCAAAGACCAAATCCTCGTAGCCGCTCATCAGCTACCCTGCGTCTGACCTACCGAAAAGTCGTAATGCACGCCGCCCATCGGATAGAAATTTATAAAGAAATAAACGCCTCTTGATTTCTTTGCAGCCGTTCCGTTCGTGGTCGTAGTAGGCTCTAGCTCCTCTTCGTAGACGAATGTATAATTCCAGCACTTTCTGCGGTGAGAGACGCCTAGCTGCCACTGCTTGTTGTAGTCTCGCTCGAGGTCGTACTGCGAACCGCCAAAAAGCCTATAGTTGTGCGGAAGCTCGACGTAACCGTTTAGATGTAGGTAGTTTTGCTTTTCTTGCGCGTTTTTCCTTTGCATCGTATGCCAGAGGCTAGCGCCGAATTTATCGTGCGTATAGCTAGCTCCGCTTTGAATTTTTTCAAAGTATTTATTGTCGTAAGAGTACTCGAGTCTGTTATAAAAAGATAAATTTGCCAGCGGATACCAGCCGATTATATTTTTCAAATTCGAGCGCTTGTTCTCTTTGGTATAATAACCCTGCGAAATCGTATGTCGTAAAAATTTTCTTCCGTTTTCGTTAAAGAAATACTGCGTCGCTCTGGCTGAAATCTCGTCTCTAGTATGCTGAGGATTTATAAAGCTTTGGTATTTTCGTCCGAGCATATCGTAGACGTATACGTTGCCGTCATCCTCGGCAGTTTCGTATTTATCGGGCAGGTCGCCTTCGTTGTAGGCTTTTACGACGTAGTCAACGCCTAAATTCACGCTATGATAAAAGCTCTCGTAGGCTTTAGCTAGATCCGTATAAAGCGAGAATTTGTGATAGTTTTCTATATAGTTTGCGCTTCTATCCTCATCTCCGGTCGGACGATACATTTTTTTTGCGTAATCCACGTGAGTGGCGTATAGATAGTGATAGTAAGAAAATTTAAGATAATCGTCCGCCAAAGGTAGGTGAAAAGAAACCGGCAGATTAAACTCATACTGCGTCGCTTTTACGCCGATTCTTCTCGTGTAGTTATGCGAGCTTAAATCAACGGAATAAAGCACGTTAGGCAAGATAAAGCTGTCGATAAATTTATGATACTGGAAGCTTGGATACTCTTGGAGCGTATCTTTGTTTTCGTTCGGGCTACCGATTTTTGAGGTATTTACATAATATCTCGCATATGCACCAAAATAGTGCTTATCGCTACTTAGAAAATAGTTTAGCTTTGACGTCACGAGAGGATTGTCGTCGCTACCAGCGCCGCGCTTTTTCAAATTTATATAGTCGATATCGTTTAGCGCCGTAGCATCAAGCCACAAGCCCTCCTGTAAATCCTCGCTTATGAGGTGCTTAACGAGCCTATCGCGCTCGTATTTGACCTCAGCGCCTT
>CAURKB010000142.1:0-5390 GCA_963525315.1 uncultured Campylobacter sp.
GCGTCAGAGATGGCGTAAAAGGGGTAATTTTAAAAGAGCAATCCATAAAATTTAACCAAAGCTTAGCATGATAAATTTTAACTTAAAAGCAAGCAAAATATAAGATATTGTGTATTTTAGTAACATTTGATTAAGAAAAGGCCGACAAAATATAAAGTGAAACGACAATATTATCTATGCAGATTTATCTATATGTTACTTTTTTACACATAAAGGGGATAAAATTTACGATATAAAAAGGAAAATTTCTAAATTCGCTAGTTTTATATTTTATAATCGTTTCAAGCTAACACATAGCGCATTTCACAAAAAGGACATCACATGAAATTTAAGTTACTTTCCGCACTGCTTCTTTCTTGCGCGCTTGCTGGCAGCGCGTTTGCCGCAGGCAAAACATACACAATCAAATTTGCCCACGTCGTGGCCGCCTCTACGCCAAAAGGCAAGGCTGCCGACTTTTTTGCTAAACGAGTCGGCGAGCTTAGCGGCGGAGCGATCAAGGTTGAGGTATATCCTGCCGCATCGCTGATGGACGACGATAGAGTTTTTGGAGCGCTAAAGCTTGGCAACGTGCAAATGGCTGCGCCTAGTTTTTCTAAATTTACGCCGATAGTGCCGCAGTTTCAACTATTTGACCTGCCGTTTATCTTTAGAGACAACGCTCATCTTTACGCTGTTCAAGACGGCGAAGTCGGACAAGCTCTAAAAGATATGATCGCTAAAAAAGGCTTCATCGCGCTTGATTTTTGGGACGCGGGATTTAAGCACTTTAGCTCAAGCAAAAAGCCGATCGTAGAGCCTGCGGACGCTAAGGGGCAAAAATTCCGCATCCAAAGCTCAAAGGTGCTTGAAGAGCAGATCAAAGTAGTCGGCGGAAACCCGCAAGTATTGCCGTTTTCAGAGGTTTATCCGGCCCTTCAACAAGGCGTAGTCGATGCGACGGAAAACCCGCTTTCAAATTTCTATAACTCCAAATTTTACGAGGCTCAAAGCTCTTTAACGCTATCAGGCCACGGATATTTGGGATATTTAGTCGTTATGAGCGAGAAATTTTGGAAAGGCTTGCCTGATGATATGAAGGCTCACGTAACGCAAGCTCTAAAAGAGGCTACGGCTTATGAGCGCGAAGAGACGGCTAAAGAAGAAGAGCATATTTTAAGCGAGCTTAAAAAATACGCAGGCGAGAGCAAAAAGCTTGAGATAATCGAGCTAAATGCCGATCAAAAGGGCAAATGGGCGGAAGCTATGAAGCCGATTTATCCGAACTTCTACAACGTGATCGGTCAAGATTTGATAGAAAAAACGATAAATACGAAGTAGGCTTTTATGGGTAAATTTTTTGAGATTTTAGATGTCGGCATCGCCTCGGTAAACAAAACCGTAGCGGTGCTAGGCATCGCCGCAGGCACGCTGCTAGCCTTTGTTAACGTAGTGATGAGATACTGCTTTAACACGGGCTGGTCCTGGGCGGGCGAGCTAACCAACTATCTTTTTATCTGGTCGGCGTTTTTTGCCGCAGCATACGGCTTTAGAAAAGGCATACATATCTCGGTTACGATTTTGATCGAGAGATTTCCGCCCATCGTCGCAAAGGCCTATCTCATCTTTGCAAATATACTAACGACGGTATTTTTGATGTTTATCGTAGTTTATAGCGTGCAGTATCTGCAGGTGATGATCGAGCTTGATTTCATGAGCGTGGATCTAGGCGTGCCGCAGTGGATACCTATGCTGGTGCTTCCGATAGCGTTTCTAGGCGCTAGCTACCGCGCCGGAGAGAAAATTTACCAGATCGCTATGACGCCTTCGGATAAAGTCATCGTAAATAACGAAGCCGAGATGATACGCGACTCGGTCAAGAAAAGCTAAGGAGAGCCTATGACCATCGCATTTTTGTTTATCTCGCTGTTTGGCCTTATGCTTATAGGCGTTCCCGTCGCCGTTTCGCTTGGAGCTAGTACGGTTTTAACGATGCTTCTTTTTACGGATCTTGACGTCGCGACGATACCTCAGCTCATCTTTGACGGTATCAATAAATTTGCCCTCATGGCGATCCCGATGTTTATCCTAGCCGGAAATTTACTGAGCAAGGGCGGCTCTGCTAGACGCATTATAGATTTTGCTAAATCCATGGTCGGACACCTGCCTGGCGGCCTGCCGATGAGCGCGATATTTGCGTGCGTTATATTTGCCGCGGTTTCGGGTAGCTCGCCTGCTACGGTCGTAGCGATAGGCTCCATCATGTTCGTCGCTATCAAAGAAGCGGGTTATCCAAAAGAGTACGCCGTGGGCGGCATCACAACCGCGGGCTCGCTAGGCATCCTCATCCCGCCTTCGGTCGTTATGATCGTTTACGGCGTGACGGCCGAGGTCAGTATCGCGCAGCTATTTATGGCGGGCGTGGTGCCTGGACTGATGCTAGGCGGCATGATGATACTTCAGACTTATATCGGAGCGAAAAAGCTCGGCTTTAAAGCGACCAAGCCCGAACCTTGGAGCGAGCGAGTAAAAAAATTCGGCAAGGCGTTTTGGGCACTGTTAATCGTAGTAGTCGTCATCGGCGGTATCTACGGCGGTATCTTCACCCCGACCGAGGCTGCGGCGGCGAGCGCGATATATGCGCTGATTATTTCGCTATTTGTCTATAAAGATATCAAATTTAAAGACCTGTGGGACATCTGCCTAGAGTCTGCCATCACGACGGCGATGATCTTTTTCATCATCGCAAACGCGGTCGTGTTCGCATACCTGCTAACTAGCGAAAATATCCCGCAAACGATAGCAGATAGCATCCTAGCCGCAAATATCGGCAAGATTGGCTTCCTAATCATCGTAAACGTCCTACTTTTCATCATGGGACAGTTTATGGAGCCCTCATCCGTCGTGATGATCATGGTGCCGCTGCTACTACCGATCGCGACTGCGCTAGGCGTGGATCCGGTGCACTTTGGTATCCTGCTCATCGTAAATATGGAAATCGGCATGATCACGCCGCCGGTCGGACTAAATTTATTCGTCGCTAGCGGCCTAACGGGTATGAATCTAAAAGACGTCATCGTCTCATGCTTGCCGTGGACTTTGACGCTATTTATCGGGCTTATTTTAGTGACGTATATCCCGGAGATTTCGCTTTGGTTGCCTAATCTCATGTACAAAAACTAACCGACTTTTAAATTTTGCGAGCGGGCCTAGCTAAAGCCTTGCTCGCCTTAAATTCATGCCGCGCTAAATTTACCTCAAAAGCCCAAATAAAGCCAAAGTGTCGTATAATTTCCGCAAATAAAAAAGGGGAAATTATGTATAGCGTCAAACTGCATATTTGCTTAAGCGAGGATTTAAAAAACAAGCTTGAAATTTTAGAAAAAATCCAGCCAAGGCCGCGCTTTACGCACGAATTTAGCACTATAAAAAGCTCAAGCGACGTACCTACGCCCATACCTGATGAAAATCAATATCTCATCATCGCAAGCGAGGAGTGCGGACTAAATTTACCCGAGCTAAAAAAACGTATCGGCAAAAACGGCTTTTTGGCGATTTACGCGAGGGATGCGGGCAAGATATCGGGCGAGCAAAAGCAAATCGCCGATGAAATTTGGCTAGAAAGCGCAAATTTAGACGACTTTTACTTCGAAAAAGCGCTAAATTTGATCGCCGAGCGAAAAGAGGCGTGGCTACAAAAAACGTGGTTGCAAACGACGATAAACTCATCTCCCGATATGATCTGGTTTAAGGATATGGACGGGCTGCATCTAGAGGTAAACGACGCCTTTTGCGAGGTCGTAGATAAGCAAAAAGACGACGTCCGCGGCAAAGATCACTACTATATCTGGAATATCCCAAAAGAGATATACGAGCAAACGGGCTACGTCTGCGTCCAGACCGAGGACGACGTCGTAGCCGCGCGCAAAACATGCCTACTGGACGAAGAGGTGATGAAAGCAGACGGCAATCTAAGCAAGCTAAAAACGTATAAAACGCCGATATTTGACGGCGAGACGATCATCGGTACCGTAGGCATCGCTCGCGACGTGACGAAAGAGTACGAGTATCTGCAAAATATCGAACATCTAGCCCACTACGACCAGCTCACGGGACTAGCTAACCGCAACCAGCTGGACGCATTTTTGGACAAGCTAAAAACCACGCATATGAGCATACTTTATATGGATTTAGACCGTTTCAAGCAGGTAAACGACGAGCACGGACACCAAGCGGGCGATAAGGCTTTGGTCGCGATCTCGGAGCTGATAAAGGAAATTTTTAACGACGCTATGAACGTACGCATAGGCGGAGACGAGTTTATCTCGATATTTACCGACGGCGCGAATATGCAAAGCATAGCGCCCCGCGTGCAAATTTTGATCGACCGATTTTTTAAAATTTGTCAAGAAAATCCGCTCTTTAACGGGCTATCGGTAAGTGCGGGCATCGCAGAAGGCCAGATCGGACACGGCTCGTTTGATCTGCTGCTTCAGCGCGCCGACGATGCTCTTTATAAGGCTAAACACGCGGGCCGCGGCACCTACTGCATAAATCCCTGGGAAGACTTTGAGCAAAAATAAATTTTGCTAGCGTTTGCCGGTCGGTAGCGATGCGGCGCGAAATTACGGCGACTAGTCAGCGCCCATGCGCCTTGGCGGCTGGCCGTAAATTTGATATCGCTTCTTATCTTTTATCCTAAATTTTTCTCAATTTTAACGCAAACGCAAATTTTGATTTTAGCGGCGCTCGCGGGTAAATTTAAAAGCTAGCGAGGAAAAATAAGCGGCAAATTTAGCCTCAAATTTAAGCTCCGCACGGTCAAATTTAACGGTGCTGGTCGATTATGGCGCTCTTAAGCTAGACAAACTAGACTGAAAACAGCTCAAAATTTGGGCGGACAAAGTTGATCCGGGAAAGCTAACGGGTAAAAATTTAAGCATGCGGTTGGGTGCGAAAATGGGATTTGACGAGCTGGAGGACGGATGGCGTAAGGAGCTTGGCCCAAAGCCTGACGAACCGGTATTTGCAAGGAGAACACTTTCTCTAAGCGGCTACGCTAAGGATGATAAAATAAGCGTCTGGGGCAAGATGAACGGGCTTGACTCGTCGGTAAGCAAAGAAAAAGCCGCCGAGCTAAAAAGTTTCGTAGATAGTACGCGAGCTCTGATAGCGCACGCGGGCGATCCGTCCGATATATTTAGACAGGACGTCTTTAGCGCGGATAAGTTTTTGAGTAAATTTGACGTCGATTTGGACGGATTCGGCTTAGGGCTCGGTATGCATAGCGGCAGCGGCCCGGTAATGGACGCCAAGGCCTCAAAGCTACTGGATTCAGATATGAGTGAGGAAGAGTTTAAAGATAAATGGCTCGAGTACGCGGCAAATAAAATCCTAGGCGAATACGCAAA
>CAURKB010000143.1:0-5299 GCA_963525315.1 uncultured Campylobacter sp.
ATTATTATAGGCGCTTAATTCTTTAAATAGCGAGCGTTTTAAGTAATGCTCGCTAAATTTTAAATTTGATGCAAATTTACATCTTCTTTTCTTTTAAAATTTAACTTCTTTCATAAAATTTAACCCCTGTTTTGTCTGATTTAGTGCTTGTTTGCTCTTTATTTTTTCTTAAATATTTTGGTATATAATTCGCCTAATCATTATCAATATTAAGGAGAAAATTTTGAACGCACAGTGCAAATTTATAGGCTTATCTATCTGCCTTGCTTGCTCGCTCTACGCAGTCGATGCGAACCTCGGCGAGGTGACCGCATACGGCAAGGCAGACCTATCCACGACCGAGGGAACGGGCTCGTATACGACGGGAAATATGAGTACCGCAACCGGACTAAATCTAAGCATACGCCAGACTCCCCAGTCGGTATCCGTCGTCTCAAATCAGCTCATAAAAGATTTAAATTTAAAAGACGTAGACACGGCGATGAACTACGCCAATGGCATCACGCTCTACCGCGATAGCGGGCGCGACCGTATCGTCTCCAGGGGATTTAACATCGACAATATCCAAGAAGACGGCGTCGCATCCTCGGTCTCGATCACGGCTCAAGGCACGCTCGGATTTTCAAAAGAATTTACCGATCTCGAGTTTTACGACCGCGTCGAGGTACTTCGCGGCGTGGCGGGCCTTACGCAGAGTAACGGCGAGCCCGGCGGTACGGTAAATCTCGTCCGCAAACGCCCGGGCGACGAGCTTGGCGTAAATTTGGGGCTAAGTATGGGCAGCTGGAATAACTACAGAGGCTCGTTTGACGTCACCGACGCGCTAAACACAGACGGCACGATCCGCGGTAGGCTAATCGGTATCCTAAATAAAACCGGCTCGTTTAAAAACCACAAAAACGGTCATCGAGAGGCGCTGGGTAGTACGTTTGAGTTTGATATAACCGATAAAACGATGCTAACTACGGGCCTAATCTGGCAAAGAACGATCGGCGTCTACGACATCTACGGCGTGCCTGCTAGCGATGCCGGCGGCAATCTTTTAAATTTGAGCCGCAAAAGCTACTTTGGCTCGAGCTGGGACAAAAGCGAATACGAGAAATTTAACGCCTTTACCGAGCTTTCGCACCAGCTTAGCGACGATACGAAAATCTACGCTAAGCTAAACTACACCAAGAGCGAAGGAATGTTTAAATTCGGCGCGATGGGCGGCACAAATCCCTACAACGTCGCGATTCCAAGACCGACGCACAACGTGAGATTTAGAAAATACGATAACGAATCCGACGAGGTAAATTTGCAAATCGGCGCAGACGGCAAATACGAGCTTTTCGGACGCAAGCACGAGTTTTTCGTAAACGGATCGCTCTCTCGCGAGAAATTTACCCGCCACGACAAATGGGCGCCAAACGCCAGCCTAAGCTCGCTGGGTATAGGGCTATATAACTGGAACGGTAGCGCCATAGCCGAGCCAAACTGGGGCGGGAGCAGCATCACCGACGACGATCTATACACGACTAAAATTTACCAGCGCGCCTTTGGTATCGGCACTAGATATAATTTCACCGACAATTGGCACTTACTAGTAGGCGGTAGATTTACCAGCGTAAAATACGACAAAAAGTGGGACGATCTAAAAAATCATACGAGCAAAAAGACGCTAGATCTAACCAAAAATCACTTCGCGCCTTATGCGGGACTAACATGGGATTTTGCCAAAAATCACAGCTGGTACCTTAGCTACGCCGAGATATTTAAACCTCAAAGCGCGACGGACGCGAACAAAAATATCCTAAAGCCGATCGTTGGCTACAACGTAGAAACGGGCATAAAATCAGAGTACTTTGACGGTGCGCTAAACACGGCCGTAGCGCTATTTCAGGTAGTACAAGAAAACAGAGCCATCCAAGATCCAAACAATACTAGAAACAGCATCGCCGAAGGCAAGGTGCGAAGCCGCGGCCTAGACCTTGAAATTTCAGGCGCGCTAACGGATAGATGGAACCTCTTTGCCGGCTATACGTTTAACAAAAGCGTCTATATGAAAAGCGAGAAAAAGACCTCTACAAACGTAAACTACGACAAGGGCGCGAACGCAAAATCTTACGTACCTAAGCATTTGTTTAAAATTTATACCAGCTACGAGATACCTTTTTCAAGCAGCCAAAAGCTGAGCTTTGGTACCGGAGTGAGATGGCAGAGCGCGACTTCTGGCTTTTATCAAAACGTAGCCTACGTGGCGCCGATGCAAAAAGCCTATGCGCTTTGGGACGCGAACGTGAACTACTTTTTCAACAAAAATTTCAGCCTCGGACTCGCGGTCAAAAACATAACCGACAAAAAATATTTCATGAACACCCAAAACAGAACCGCCGGCATGAACAACTTCTACGGCGATCCGCGAAATTTCACGCTGACGTTTAACTATACGTATTAAATGACTTCGGCGGGCTAAATTTGCGCGAAATTTTGCTTTTTGAAGCGGCGAGTAAAAGCGTCGCTTCGCTTTTTCTAGCGGGGCGGACGTAAATTTGGCGCGAGAGGGCAGAGCGGATAAATTTGCTCAATGCAGGCTAAATTTAGGTTAAAATTCGCGCCGTAAAAAAGACTCGCCGCAAATAGCAAAAACCAAACAAAAAAGGCTAAATTTGCAAATTTTAAAGAAGTTTTTCATCATCGCGGGTTGGTTTTGGACGGGCAAGCGCTCGCTGGGGACGTGGGCGATGCTGGCCGTGACGCTGGGAGCTAGCCTAGCCATCGTCAAGGTCGCGACGCTAATGAACGCTTGGGATAAAAAATTTTACGACGCGATCGAGAAATTTGAAAAAGATCTCATGCTCCCGCTTGTGGGCGAATTTCTCGTCTATACCGCGATTATCGTGCTTTTTATCGTGATAGGAAACTGGTTTAAAAAGCTGCTCGTGATCTCGTGGCGCGAGAGCCTAAGCGAAGAGATGGAAAATCTATGGCTAAAAAACGCAAATTTTTACCGCTTGTCAGGCGCCGCGGGCTTTGATAACCCGGACCAGCGTATCGCCGAGGACAGCCTCCTGCTCGCCGATAAAAGCGTAAATCTCGTAAAATCCATGGTTTACAACCTCTCCAAGCTTTTTGCCTTTACCTTTATCCTCTGGGAAGCATCAAAGGTGTTGCGCTTTAGCGCATTTGGACGCGAGTTTGCATTGGAGGGATTTTTGGTCTACGTCGCGCTCGTTTATACGCTTTTTAGCTCGCTTATCACGCACCTCATCGGCCGCAGCCTAAAGCGCCTAAACTACGAAAAACAGCAGGTTGAGGCCGACTACCGCGCAAATCTACTAATCACCCGCGAAAATGCCGAAGCCGTCGCGCTGATGAAGGGCGCATACGCTGAAAAATCGCGCTCTAGAGCGAGTTTTGGCGAGGTAGTGCGCAACTGGCGCGTCATCATGAACACCGAGTTTCGCCTCGAGTGCTTTTCGGCAAGCTACCTAAAGGTCACGAATCTCATCCCGATTTTCGCCTGCTTGCCGCTTTATTTCGCGCACGCGATGAGCTTTGGCGATATGATGCGGGCACGCTCGGCGTTTTATAGCGTGCAGGACGGCTTTGCGTGGTTTATGGATTATTATAAACAGATTATGGAGTGGGCTGCGAGCGTGGAGCGCGTGTATAAATTTGTCGAGATCGCGCAGGCGGCAGACTCTAAGGTCAAATTTGACGCTAAATTTAGAGAGCAAAACAGCAATCTTGGCGACGCAAACAAACCTGCCCAGGCAACGGCGGCAAATTTGACGCAAGATAAATTTGACGAAAACGCCGAAGCAAACGAGCTAAGGTGTACAAATTTACAAATTTTTACCCCGAGCGGCGAGAAGCTGGTTTGCGGGCTAAATTTAAGCGTAAAAAGCGGCGAATGGGTGCTGCTACGCGGCCCGAGCGGAACAGGCAAAAGCAGCGTATTTAGGTATATCGCGGGCATCTGGGATCACGGCTCGGGAGAGGTTTGCGTACCGCGCGGGACGATGAGCGTGCCGCAAAAGCCGTTTTTGGCGCGCATGAGTCTAAGGCGGCTTATCGCGTATCCTAGCGATTTGCAAGGCGCCGATGCCGATTTTGAGGGGATTTTACGGCGAGTACGGTTGGAGAAATTTATCCGCGAATTAGACGAAGTTATAGACTGGGGCAAGATTTTAAGCGGCGGCGAGGCGCAAAGGCTTGTATTTGCGAGGGTTTATTTTGCGCAGCCTGCGTTTTTACTGCTTGACGAGGCGACTTCGGCGCTTGATAGCGCACTGGCAAAAGAACTTTTAACCGCCCTAAAGCGCGACTTTCCGCACCTTGGCGTACTAGCTATTACGCACCAAGAGGAGCTTAAATTTATTTTTGACAAGGTTATAAGTATCGGCTCTGGCGAGTGAAAATATAACTTTGTATATGTTTACAAAAACCGAGGTACTAGGTGTTTGCAGCTTACTATTTTACAAATTTTCATTAAAATTCCAAAAATAAAGGGAATGCAACGAGTAAGATAGATGAAATTTGCAAATACTTGGATCTCATTTAGTACAGACGACAAGACGCAAAGTGATATAAAGGGGTTATCTATCTACCGGGCAAACGTACCGACCGAGTTCTTAAGCGTGATTTGTTAAAAACTTTATTTGCTTTCATTACTCATTAATCAATAAACTTATCACATTTTCCATTTATGATTTATGTATCAAACATAACAATAATATTAAATTAAAAATAAATAGGCTATTTTTGATTTAATATTATTATACCGATTACTATAAAAATCAGCCGTTTAATTTTCTCTTAAATTAAGCTGATTTTTATAATAGCCGCTAGGCTATTTGCCCGTCTGGCTAAGACCTTATTGCACTATCCTTTTTGGATAGTGCTAAATAAGTTTTAGTTTTAGCACCGTTGGAGCCAAAACTTATTTTCTTGTAGATTGCTTTACGTCAGGTATATCATTGAGTTATGCCGTGGAAGTAAAAATTATTTTATATTTATCAAACTAAAATAATACTTTAAAATTAATCTTTATGCAGCGATAATAGTAAACAAAAAATATTTTATACGATCTTCGCAAATACGTAAAAGTATTTTTTCTTTTGACTTTTACTATAATATTTCCATGAAAAACAAAAGCGTATTTGATAAAACCTTAACGGCATCTAAAGATAATGATTCAAAAACCGAATTTACCGAAAGCGGAATTTCAACCTTAAACCGAAGCGAGAATTTAACCCCAAGCACCTACGCCGTCATCGATCTAAAATCCTTCTACGCCTCGGTCGAGTGCGTGGAG
>CAURKB010000144.1:0-5249 GCA_963525315.1 uncultured Campylobacter sp.
AAACTATACGATAGACCCCGATCATCCTGGACGATACCCTGATACAGACATAAATAATCCGACCTGCGTCGAAACTTGTGATGGCGACAAGGTAGAGCCGTTTAAATACGTAGTCTCAAAAAACCTGCCACAAATGGCCGAGCTAATGCTAAGCACGGGGTATAAACCCAAAGAGTTTAAAATGGGAAGCGGACTACAAGGCATAAAAGACGAAGAGAAAAATAGGCCGTTACAGCTAAGCGGCTGGGCTATCCTAGATGACTACGAAGACTACGAACCTATGCTTGACGTCTTTATAAAATGCGACCTCCCTAATGCTCCGACTAAGGAGCAGCTAAAGGATGCATATGAGGAGTGCTACGATAAATACGTGCTTAGCATCATATTAGCTCATAGTATAGACAAAAACGGAACTTATAGCTTAAAATATGAAAATTTAACAAAAAACGTGTTACAAAAATACTGCTCCGAGCAAAATTCTACCTTTAGCGACGTAAGGACTTTTATTGCTTGGGCAAACGAGTATGAAAAAGCGGATGCAATGCAAGACATCTTGTTTTCCGACAAAAAAGATAAGGTAGTATTTGAAAACAACACAACCGAATATATAATAAAGCCATACAAGAAACTAACTTCTGATGAAATAAAAAATATAGTTGAAAGCAAATATAGGTGATTTACGTAGATAGCAACCGAAGTAAATCCAGCCCAAGCTCAAATTTGAAGTAAAATAATCTCGGCGTAAAGGCGAAGCCAAAATATAAATTCGGCCGAATGAAATTTAAGCTCGCGGCGGGCGTAAAATTAAATTTAAGCGGGCGAAATTTGACGAGACCGTCCGTAAATTTACCCGTCAAATTTTAAATTTAACAGCTCCTAGCCGAACCTAAAGCCAAATTTTACTCGTCGCCTGGGCGGCAAATCAAATTTACCGCCGAGGCTTAAATTTACTTCGCCGCGGCGGGATCATTTACGCTTATCACGACGTTTTTCTCGTCCAGATAGAGCTTCGCCGCGTCTCTTACGTCCTGCTCAGTGAGCGCATTTACCGCGTTTTCGTACTCATCAAGGCTCAAAATCTCATCGCCGAAAACCAGCTCGCGCATGAGCGCTCGCGTCCAAAACTCGCCCTGAACGTATGATTGGCGCATTTTTACGAGCGCAGATTTTTTGAAATTTTGCAGGTAGCGTTTGACGTCTGCGTCGCCTTTTAGCTCGGCGATGTTTGATTTTATCTCGCCCAGCACGGCGTTTACGTTATCAGGCGCAGCCGTAAAGCCAAAATGCGCGGTGAAGCTCTCGTACGGATATTTTGCGAGATTCATATGCACGCCCAGGCCGTAGACCTGCCCGCGGTCCTCGCGCACGTCCTCGCGCAACATCATCGAAAGCACCGCAGATAGGGCGTTTACGCGCAGTAACTCCGGGCGCGAATACTTCACGTTTTCGTTTTTCATTATCATCGCGGCGTCGCTTCGCTGCGTGGTTTGGTAGCTTCGCTTAAACTCCCGCTCGCCCGTGATCGTCCTTACGCCGTCATCTACGAAGCTTTCACGCTGTGCGCGTGCGGGTAAATTTGCCAGATATTTTTGCAAAAGCGGCTCGACCGCAGTCAAATTTAGATCGCCGACCACGATAAAATCATACGAAGCAGCGTTGGTAAATTTCTCTTTCACTATCTTTTTTACGTCGTTCATCTGCAGCTCGTTTATGTCTGCGGCCTCGAGCGGGTTCGTTCGCAGGTTGTTTTCGTAGAAAAATCTCGCAAATTCGTCGCGAAATTTGCGCTCGGGCAGATTTTTGGTCTTTTCCAGCTTTTCAAGCTCGTTTATTTTCGTCTTTTTTAGCGCGTTTTCGTCAAATCTAGGCTCGCTAAACTCCAAAAATAGCGCGCGCAAAAGCCACTCAAAGTCCGCACTCGCCGAGCTTGCGCTGTATCCTTGCGAAAGCTGATCGATAAATTTGCTATAGCTTAGCTGCTTGCCGCTTAGGATTTTGGCCAGGTCGTAGTTACTAAACTCCCCCGCCCCGCTCTCGTTTGAGACCTCTACGGCCAGCGCGCCCTGCTTTGGTTTTGGCAAATTCGACGTACCGCCGCGACTAACCGCGCTTAGCCAGACGACGTCTTTTTTGGTTTTTACCTCCTTAAATGCGACGCGCGCGCCGTTTGGCAGCTCGTAAAGATAAAAATCAAGCTTCTCGTTATGCTTTTTTGAGACGAAATTTTTAGGCTTTAGCGCTCCGTAGTCGAAAAGCTCGCTCTTTGATTGATTTGCGGCTAGCGTGTCGTACGGCTTTGCCTCCGCCCAAATTTGATCAAATTTAGCGTCGTTTAGCTTCGCTCCTTTGGCGCTAATTACGTTTAAAGTTTTTGAGTCGATACCGAGTATCCGCCTAAATTCGGCGTTTACCTCCTCAAGGCTAATGTCCTCAAGCAGCGCCAAAGTGACGTCGCGCAAGTCCTTGTCGCCCAGCAACACGCCGCCGATCCTCGTCGTCTCCTCGATATCTGCTGCGACTGCGCTTGAGCGCTTGTTGCCCGCTTGCAGATAGGCGTTTTTAGCCGAGTTTATAAAATCTTTTTTCGCGCTTTCAAAGTCCGCCCGGCTAAAGCCAAATTTCTGCACGCCCTTTAAAACGCCCGCCAGATCGCTAAGCGCGCCGCTAAAATCATCATCCACGGCGTTTATCTCAAAGACATAAAGCACGTTTTGATCCTCGATGATCGGCGAGTAAAATCGCCCGCGCAGAGCCAAATTTCGCTGCTCGTATATCATCGCGACTAGGTCTGAGATGTAGTTTACTAGCAAATTTTGCCTGAGTCTTTGGATTTCGTCGTCAAATTTGTACTTTTGCGTAAAGATCAAATTTAGCGAGTTTAGCCCGATCTCGGCAGAGTCGTAGTTGTTTACGCTAAAGCCGCTTTTTACCTGGATAGTTTTATCAGGACTCGCGTAGTCGTTCGTGTTTTTAGCGAGGCTAAAGCTTTGCTTTATCATCTCCTCGATGCGCTTTTTATCAAAGTCTCCGACGGCGATAAACTTCATAAATCTAGGCTGATACGTCCTCTCGTAAAAGCCCTTTATGGTCGCTACGTCGACATTTTTTACGATATTTATATCGCCGATGGGCGACCTTTTGGCGTAGATGCTATCGCCATAAAGCTCTGGCACGCGGTTTTTGATGTAAAATCTATACGCGGGCGTGTTTCTAGCGCGCTCCTCCTCGACGATGATGCCCCGCTCTTTATCCAGCTCGGCCGCGTCAAAGCTCACGCCGTCGATCCAGTCGCGAAAAACGCGAAAAACGTCCTTTAAATTTTGCTCGTTTACGTGGATTTCTAGCAGATAGCCCGTCTGATCGTAGCTAGTCTGCGCGTTTAGATCAGCGCCAAAGGCCACTCCTAGGCTCTCTAGCTTTTTAACCAGTTCGTTTTTGCTAAACTCGCGGCTGCCGTTAAACGCCATGTGCTCGGTAAAATGCGCCAGTCCCAGCTCGTTTTCGCGCTCGTCGGTCGAGCCGATGTTTACGACTAGATAAAAATAGGCCGAATTTGCGGGCTGTTTGTTTTCCTTGACGTAGTATTTTAGGCCGTTTGCTAGCTCGCCGCTGATGATAGCAGCATCCTGGGTCAAATTTAGCTTTTGCGCGTTTTTATCTTTCGCCGTCAAATTTGGCGAGCTCAAATTTGTGTCCGCTTGCCGTATTTTAGCCGCCTGCGCGACCGGCGCTTGTTTAGCCAAAACGCTCGCCGAAAAAACAGCTAGAAATAAAAATAAAATTTTCCTCATCGTCGTCCTTTAAATTTAAAAAGCCGATTATATAGCGCGATTTTTAATATTTTTGCCCGCGCGCGGCGAAGACGGCGGCCGTGCTAAATTTATTTTTTATAAAATTTATGCTAAATTTAGCCCAAATTTTAAAGGATAAATTTTGGTAAAAATAGGAATCCACGGCGCAAGCGGCAAAATGGGACGCATGGTCACCCAGTGCCTAAAAAACGAGCCAAACGCGAAACTCGGTGCGGCTTATACGATAGAGCCGCTTGACTTTGCATTGCCCCAGGGCGCCATCCTCACGGACAAATTTGACGAGCTTTTCGCAAACTGCGACGTCGTTATCGACTTTACGATCAAAGATGGCGCGATAAACCTGCTAAACTACGCCCGCACCGACCCAAAACCGCTAGTCATCGGCACGACGGGTCTTGGCGAGGACGGCGCGAACCTGCTCAAGCTAGCAAGCGCGGCGATGCCGATACTTTACGCCACCAACATGAGCCTTGGCGTCGCGGTTTTAAACCGATTGGCGGCGCTTGCTTCAAAGGCTTTGCGCGAATTTGACGCCGAGATCGTCGAGCAGCACCACAGACATAAAAAAGACGCCCCAAGCGGCACTGCGCTAACTTTGGGCGAGCGCGTAGCGGCGGCTAGAGGGCTAAATCTAAAAGACGTTTTGGTGACCGGTAGAGACGGGCTAGTCGGAGCTCGCAGCAAGGACGAGATCGCGATCCTAGCGGTGCGAGGCGGCGACGTTGTGGGCAGGCATACGGTCGGATTTTACAACGAGGGCGAGTTTATCGAGCTAAATCACACCGCAACTAGCCGCGCGACCTTTGCCAAGGGCGCGATAAAGGCGGCTATTTGGGTTGCCGGGCAGCAAAGCGGGTTGTACGGGATAGATGACTGCCTTGGGCTGTGACGATAACGGCTTGGCTTTTTCTACTTACTTTGCGTTGAAATTTAATTTTCAAGCTCGGCAACCCGCGCGGTTAGCCTACGCTTAAAAATTAAATTTCGCCCTAATTAAGCGAAAAATCCTTCGCCTTATCGTTTTACGTTCAAATTTTGATAATTAAATTTTAGCATGAGAGGCAAAGTATCGCGAGATGATTTTTGAGGTTGCGTAGAAATTTTAGTCCAAGACTAGACACGTAGTCTGTCGCAGGGCGAAAATTTCAAGCTCCGCAAAAAGCGCTCGCGAAACTATTGTTAGTAAATTTCGGCGGCGATATTTTTGACTTAGGCGAGGCGAAATTTAAATTTTAAGAGTAGGCTAGACATAAGGTCTGCCGAGCTTGAAATTTAAATTTTAACGAAGCATAAGGCAAAAAGATAACGCCCCTAAAAAAGGAAAAAAATGTGTGCGATAGTTGGAGTAATAAATTCTAAAGATGCGGCAAAAACGGCATATTATGCGCTATTTGCCATGCAACACCGAGGCCAGGAAGCAAGCGGCATCAGCGCATG
>CAURKB010000145.1:0-5190 GCA_963525315.1 uncultured Campylobacter sp.
CTCTTAAACAAAATCATAATATAATCATAAAAATTTAGTTTAAATTTAGGCGATTTATGAAAATAAAAAATTCCCCCGCTGCTTGCGCGGTTGCGCTTTTTGCCGTACTTTTTACGGTATTTTTTACGGTTTATATCGCTAGCTACGAGGAGGAGGGCGAATTTACCCAAATAGGCGGCAGCGAATTTTACGCGACGCCGCAGGGTAAAATTTACGCGCTAATCCCAAGCGGAGGCAAATTTGAGCTAAAAGGCGTACGGGTGGATAAATTTAGGGTTCTTGCGTCAGGCGGTTATCGCGGGCGAAACGTCGGTGCTGACGAAAGCGCCGTCTACTGCGGCAATCTAGTTATGAGCGGACTCGATCCCACGCGCGCTAGGGCGATTGGCAACGGATATTTCACGGACGGCCGGGTTAGTTATTTTTGCAGCGACGTAGGCGAGAGAAACTACGAGCTAGGAGCTTTTGCCGAGGCGGTTCAAACCGCGGCGTACGCGATACTGGGCGCTGATAAACCGCAAAGCTATATTAATAAAATAAAGCGCGTTTCAAGCGCAAATTTGACCCCGGTTTTGGGTTTTGGCTTTGCGGCGGGAAGCGCGAGCCAAGGCGGCAAATTTAGCGAAAATAGCGATGCGGACGATAAAAAAGGCGTCCAAGACGGAGCGCAAATCGGCGGAGGCATTGCCCTAAGCGGCGATAAAGGTGGCAAAAAAGCTTATTTCGAGGGCGAGGAGTTAGAGGGCGCGGACGCGGACGGGCTAAGATACGTGAGGGATGCGCGCGGGCGAACTAGCGATCTTTACGTCATGGACGGACGAAACGTCTATTTTAAAAGCTTGCGACTCGCGGTTAAATTTACCCCTGAGCTGCGCGAGGCTGCGTATTTTGGCGGCGTGCGCTATCTTTTAGAGCCCACTAGTGGCGTAGTTTATGCGGACGGGAATGAGTTTGCGCCCGAATTTGCGCCTTATTCGCTACCGTTTGGTGTCTTTGGCGCGCACGCCTATCATCTGCTTTTTCGCGGTAAGGATGGGATTTATTTTTGGGAGAGTAAAAATGACGGCAAAAACGGCGAGCTAAAACGAGCGGCGGCGGATCCGTTTACGGATGAAATTTCGCCGCTTGCTGGTAGCGTTTTTGTTAGCGGTGCTCAGACTTATTTCGTACAGAGCCACGAAATTTGGAGCCGCGGCAAAAGCGGCAAACGGCTAAGCTCGCGCCGTACGGAGCTTTTTAGGCTTTAAACTAGCGAGCGGTGGCGCAAAATAGGCCTCGTTAGAAACGGCGTATACGGCGCGGTTTATGCAAACGGCGATAAAATTTACTATTTTGACGCGCTTGGGACGCAGCAAGGGATTAGCGCTAGCGTTTACGAGATCGCAGACGTTGCCGCCATAGAGGCCTTGACGCGGCCGTATGATCCGAGCGGGCAAAACATAAGCGGCGCGGACATCCGCAAGATGATAAAAGAAGAGCGGCTAGTGCCGGCGCGAGGCGAGCTTGTTTTTGAGGCAGTTACTTATTACGAAAGCGGCGAGACGTATCTTTTTTGGGGAGTCGCCGCATTTGCGCTTTTAGCGGGCGTTGCGAGCCTCGCGCTTAGGGCTATAAAGCGCGCTAATTGGCTAAAAATCAAGAAAAAGTTCTCGGTAAAGTAAAATTTTGTGGCAGATTTTACAAGCGAGCCGAAATCAAAGTCTAAATTCGGCGGCAAAGCCGTTTGGGTAAAACGATAAACGGCGGAAATTTAAGCAGATAAATCTCCGCCCGCAAAATCAAAGTTTAAGCAAAAAGTCTATGTACTCTTTTGCGCTATTTTCGACGTCTTCGTCGCTAGCGCCTAGCAAAAAGCCGTACGAGGCGAAATCCGCCATAGGCTTTGCTCCGACGAAATTTAAAGTAGCTTTAAACGGCGACAATACTTCTTGCAGGCTAAAGCCCTCGATACCGTCTTTGGAATACATATCCTCTTTCGCGCCCGCTGAGATAGCTAGCGAAAATAGCTTGCCGTTTAGCTTGGTGCCTCCCGTGCCGTAAGCCCAGCCGTAGGCAAATACGTCGTCAAACCACTTTTTTAAAAGCGGCGGGAAATTTGACCAATATAGCGGATATTGAAGCACTATTTTATCGTGAGTTTCGAGTAGTTTTTGCTCCTTGTCCACATCGATTTTAAAGTCGGGATAAAGCGAGTAAAGCTCGTGTAGCTCGAATTTGTCGGCGTGTTTTAGGATCTCTTCCTTCCAGCGACGATTTACGCGAGAGCCTGCGATATCAGGATGCGCTAGGATAATAAGCGTTTTCATATTTTCTCCTTTTAAAAATAATTCGGAATTATAGTTTATTAAGATATATTTTGTCTTGTTTTGCGTCAAGTTTTGCGATGAGTTATCAAGAGTGAACCAAAATTTATATAAAAGTTAAGTAAATTTTCTACATAGCATAAATTTAGTCGCTATTTTAAGCTAATTTCTCGCTTGAATCAAGCGTAATATCTCACGAGAGCGTCTAAGCGCCATCAAAAAAGCGGATGTAAATTTATGCATGATGCCTAGCAAATAGGCGTAATTTTGCTATTTGCTTGATAAATTTAGGCGTCTAATTCGGGCTTAAATTTTTTACATTCGTATAATGATAAATTTTTAATCAAATTTTCGCTATAATCGGAAAAAATTTAAGGAGCGAATATGAAACTAGGAAATTTTTCGACCAATGCAAGCATGAGTAGCCACTATCTCGAACAAGCTCAAGCTAACAGCGCAAAAGCCCTAAATAACATCTCCGCACAGCGCGCTCTAAGCGGCATCGACAGCGCAAATCTAGCTATCGCGGACTCTCTGCGCTCTCAAAGCTCCACGCTAGAGCAGGGCGTCGCAAACGCAAACGACGCTATCGGTATCCTACAGATCGCAGACTCCACGCTAGCAAATATCACTCAAAGTGCCGACCGCATCGGCGAGCTCTCGGTGCGCTATAGCAGCGGTATCCTAAATGCCGACCAGCAAAAGATGATAAAAAGTGAAGTCGGTGCGCTAACTAAATCAATGCAAGATAGCGTAGATCAGGCTAGCTTTAACGGTAAAAACGTGTTTGGCGGACAGATGAGTTTTTTAACCGGCAACGGTATGGAGGGCGTAAATTTATCTGCGCCTAAATTCGGCGGCATCGACGTGAGCGATATAAATAGCGTGCATAAATTTATCGGCGGCGTAAATGCTCTGCGCGGCGAGATAGGCGCGGCGCAAAACGGCATACTCTCCGGTATAAATGCAAGTCTAGCTAAAAACGTCGCGCTAAAACAAAGTGAGTCTCAGCTGCAAAATAACGATATCGCCAAAAACGTAAGCGCGTTTAAGCAAAATGATCTGCAGGCAAACGCCGCCGTCCTAGCTCAAGCGCACAATGCGGCAAGCTTGCAAAGCCAGTTTAACAGGCTTTTGGGCTAATTTAGCTAAATACCGTTTTAGCCGCTACGCTCCTTGGCGGCTAAAACGCTTTTATTTTATTCTAAATTTGGCGATTTGATCGCGCCTTTCTAAACTCTCCACATTACTTTAGCTAAAATTATCATTACGATGCATAAAGCCAGAGCGATATGGTGCGAGTATTTGCCGAAAGGATCGGGCTTTTTAAGCTTATAGACGAAAAAGAGCGATATCGCCGTAACTAGGCACATCAGTCCTAGCACGCCGATTTTTGCCATTAGCAAGATCTGAAACGAGCTACCAAACCATCCATTTTCACCGCCTAGATATTCCTTTGCCATAAAAATGCCGCTGATAATTAACATCAAAAACGCCGTACCGAAAACCTTCGCGCTGCCTTTGGTGTAGGCTTTTTTGACGCGAGCGAGCGTATCTTCGTCTATGTGCTTTTTGGCAAACGGAAATATACAAACGTCAAAAAATACGTAACCGACGAAGGCGACGGCGCTCAAAATATGAACGATGAGAAAAAATAGATACATCTAAGGCCTTTTTGTTTGATTATATTTAAATAAGCCACCCAAAGGGATGATTTTGATTAAGGATTGCGCGCAAGAGGGTTAAATTTAAAATTTACAGGCGAGACGGCAAATTTGTAAAAAGCTTTGTGAGGTCAAATTTGAATAGATTGGTAAATTTAAGATTGCGTAAAATTTAAAAGAAAATTATAAAAACCGCCCGCAAAATTTAACGGGCGGAGTAAATTTAAGGACGCGTAAAAACGCTAAAACCTTAAATTTTCGTTTGAAGCCCTTGCTGAGACAGGGGCTAAATTTTACTCGACTTCGGCGTCGATGACGTCGTCGTCTTATTTCTTACCGCCGTTTACTTGCAAGCCTGCGGCGCCGTCTATTTTATACATCGCTTCGGCTAGCATGTGGCTGGCTTCGCTTAGAGTTTTGACCTTCGCGTCGATCTGCTCTTTGCTTGCGTTTTCATCTTTTAGCGTCTCTTTTAGCTCGTCAAGCGCCTTTTGGATGCGCTCTCTGTCCTCGGCCGGGATCTTTTCGCCTAGCTCGTCGAGGCTCTTTTGCGTTTGGTGAGCGAGCGCGTCGGCTTGGTTGCGCGCTTCTACCGCGTCTTTGCGTTTTTTATCGTCCTCTTTATGTAGCTCGGCGTCTTTGACCATGTTGTTGATCTCGTCCTCGCTTAGGCCGCTTGAGCCTGAGATCGTGATGTTTTGAGCTTTGCCTGTAGCCTTATCTTTAGCTGAGACCGTTAGGATACCGTTGGCGTCGATGTCAAACTCAACCTCGATCTGAGGCACTCCGCGAGGAGCAGCAGGGATGCCCTCTAGGTTAAACTGACCCAAAGACTTGTTGTCGCGAGCAAATTCGCGCTCGCCTTGTAGCACGTGAATCGTGACGGCGCTTTGGTTATCCTCGGCGGTTGAAAATACCTGATTTTTCTTAACCGGGATAGTCGTGCCTTTTTCGATGATTTTCGTCATCACGCCGCCTAGAGTCTCGATACCTAGGCTTAGCGGAGTGACGTCTAGGAGCAACACGTCCTTCACGTCGCCTTTGATGACCGCGCCTTGGATCGCCGCGCCGATAGCTACGACTTCGTCCGGATTTACGCTTTTATTTAGTTCTTTGCCAAACGCTTTTTTGACCTCTTCTTGAACTAAAGGCACGCGCGTAGAACCGCCCACCATGACGATTTCTTTTATATCTTTTTTGTCTAGTCCGGCATCTTTTACGAC
>CAURKB010000146.1:0-5047 GCA_963525315.1 uncultured Campylobacter sp.
ACACGCGATGGCGATGATGGGCGCGTTTATCGGCCTTAGCTTTACGCTTTCGATGATTCTTTCTCCGATCCTTAGCCACAGATACGGGCTTTCAAGCCTCTTTTACCTCTCGATCGCGGTTACGGTTGTTTGTATCGTACTTTTATACACGGCCGTGGGTAAAGAGCCTAAAATCGCGCACTCTCAGGCCAAAACCCCCGCGCTAAAACTGCTTGCAAATAGAAATTTGCTCCTGATGAACGTTAGCAATTTCATGCAAAAAATGCTGATGTCGGCGGCTTTTATCATCATTCCTATCGCCGTCGTGCGCTACTTTGGCATGCAAAAAAGCGATCTAAGCGGCATTTACGCCGTCGCTACGGCATTTGGTTTTATCGCTATGGGCGTAGGCGGCGCGGTGGGCGAAACAAGGCGCATCACAAAACAAATTTTAATCATCGGCGTATCGCTTTTCGTCGCTAGCTACGGGCTTTTCGCGCTTTCGCTCGGACACAAGCCGCTATTTTATGCTGGCGTGATTATATTTTTTATCGGATTTAACCTGCACGAGCCGATCTTGCAATCAATGGCGTCCAAATTTAGCAAAGTAAGCCAAAAGGGCGCGGCTCTAGGTATCTTTAACTCGTTTGGCTACATGGGAAATTTTATCGGCGGCATCGGAGGCGGAGCGGTGCTTAACTTTTACGGTCTAGACGCGCTTGCGGCCATAGTTACTGCGCTTTGCGTAGCGTGGCTAGTCTCACTAAAGTGGCTAGATAACCCCAATATCTTTAAAAATATCTATCTGCCGTCTGACACGGATGCCGACATGGCCGAGGTCGAAAAGCAAAAAGGCGTCGTAGAATGCTACAAAAACGCCCAAAATTTAGTCGTTAAATTTAACTCCAATCTAACGAGCGAAGCAGAAATAAAGCGATTTTTAGGCGTTTAACGAGTTTGTGGATGGAGCAAATTTAAAAAATCATCCGCGCCCGGTGACTAAATTTGCGGATCGATCGGCGCTTTAAACGCAAGGACGCAAAGCCACAAATTTAGCGGGTTTTTAGCTATTTTTAAATACCATTATCAAAATCTAATCCCAAAAAAGGATCAAAATGAGCGATCTAAAAAAACGCATAGACGAGCTTTTCGAGGATAAAAAGATGTCCGTTTACGACGCGGCAAAGAAGCTAGGCGTGCGCGAATACGATATCTTACAGTATCGCGGCGATGACGAATTTAAACTAGTCGGCGCAGAAAATTTGATGAAAATTTTTGAAGAGATCAGTGCCTGGGGCGAGATGCTTTTTATCAAAAATACGCCCGAGTTTATCATCGAGATCAAAGTGAGCGTGCCTATGCCTAAAAAGGCGAAAGGGTTTTTAAATTTCACCGATAAAAGCGGCTTTTTGGGCGGTCACCTCAAAGAAGAATCAATCGCAAGCATCGGCTTTGTAAGCACTAAATTTATGGGTTTTCTCGGACACAGCCTGCACTTTTACGACGCGGATCACAACGTGATCTTTAAGCTTTTCGTAAACCGCAACGAAAAAATGAAGCTAGACGAAGCGCAAGAGCAAAAATTCCTAGCGCTAAAAAACAGCCTTTGATTTTAGCCAGCTTTGCCGCGCGTAAATTTTAAGGTTTTATGATGGCTAAAATTTGCAAAATTTACGACGTTTTGATAATCGGAGCGGGCGCGGCAGGGCTATTTTTGGCGGCAAATTTACGCGGTAAAAGCGTCGCCGTACTCGAAAAAAACGCGACTCCGGGCAAAAAAATCCTAGCTAGCGGCGGCGGCAGGTGCAACGTCACAAACCGCCGTATCGACGCGTCAAACTACCTAGGCGACGCAAATTTCGTCAAAAATATCCTAAAAAACCTAGACTTCAAAGACGTTTTAAATTTTTTCGGCGAGTTAAAATTTAACGAGCAAAAACAAAGCCAATTTTTCTGCGAAAGCGGCGCAAAAGACGTCTTAGGCGTGCTTTTAAAACGCGCTAGACAAAGCGGAGCGCAAATATTTTGCGGCGTTTGCGTAAAGGGCGCAAAGAAAATTTTAGCCGACGAAAGCGGCAAAATTACGGACGCTTTTTCGGTGCTAAACGGCGACAAATTTGAGAATTCTTGCGGTAGCGACGCCCAGAATTTGACCGAATTTGACGCACCTAATTTACAAAACGCCAAGCAAAATTTAGACGAAATTTTCGAGGTCGCCGCCGAAAACGGAGATAAATTTTACGCTAAAAACCTCGTCGTAGCTAGCGGCGGACTAAGCTACAAAAGCCTGGGCGCCAGCGACATCGGCTACGAAATAGCGCGAAGCTTTGGCATCAAAGTTATCCCGCCAGCTCCCGCACTCGTGGGATTTACCGTGCAAAAAGAGGAATTTTGGTTTAAAAATCTAAGCGGGGTTTGCTTTCCCGCGCAGATTTTGCTGGAACGAGCGCCGCAAAAAAGCGGCGGCGAGAGCAAATCCTACTCGCAAAGTAAAAGCGGCGACGCGGATGTGAGCGCGAATAAATTTAGCGTATGCCGAGAAATTATCGGTGCAAATTTAAAGCAGCCAAGCGGCAAGCCCGCACCCTTACAAACGGGCGGTTTAAATTCGCAAAAAGCCGTAACGTTTGCTGTGCCGAGACAAAACGGCGAAATTGAGCTAAATTTAACGGCAAACGAAGCGACTTCGGATAAAAACCGAGAATTTTACGAGTCGGACGCTAAATTTAACGCCTCGCAAGAGATAGAATTTAACGGCGGCGAAATTTTAAACGGCGATGCAAAAGCCTGGAAATCTAGTCAAAAAAAGCAGATTAAGATCGTAGGCGACATACTTTTCACGCACAAAGGCATAAGCGGTCCGGTCGTGCTAAACGCTTCGCTTTTTTGGCAAAAAGGTCTGATCGAGATAAATTTTTGCCCGAATTTTAGCATCGAAACCGCGCAAAAAAGCAAAAAACAGCTCAGCACCGTCCTGCCGCTACCGCGTCGTTTTACGCTAGAGTTTTTACGCGCGGCGGGGCTTAGCGACAAGCCGTACGGCAAGTACTCCCAAGCCGAGCGAGAGAAAATTTTACGACTTTTTAGCTACCGATTCGCGCCTGCGGGGACGTTTGGTTTCGAGCGAGCAGAAGTCACGAAAGGCGGCGTAGACACGGACGCGCTAGAGGCAGACTGCGGCGTAAAGGGCGTGCGCGGGCTTTATTTTATCGGCGAAGTTTTAAACGTAACGGGGATGCTCGGCGGCTACAATCTGCACTTTGCGTTTGCCTGTGCGCAGGCTTTGGCTGGGCGATTAAATGCGAAATAATTTTAAAACCGCAATTTGGGGATTTGCGCCTGAAAGTAAAACGGTTTTGCCTTCGCTCGCGCGCCGCAAGTCTATCTAAAGCAAAAGAGGCAACTAAATATCGGTTTAAAGCCGCGCCTGACGGCTGCCGCGGTAAAAACGGTCTTTTAGGCTAAATTTACTAGCATTCCCAGCGCGTAAAAATATAAGCCTACATGCGCGCGAATAAATTACGCTACGCAAAAACGCTAGCCGCACGGCGGGTTGCCGAGTTTTTGCGATACGCTGCTAAAATTTGACTTGCCTTAAATGCCAAAGCCGTCGTTTGCGGATATAGCGATGCGGACGCTAATCGATCGTTAATTTTGCTCAAACGTAGATTATTTACGGCGCCTTTTAATAAATTTAACGCCCGAAAACTAGGTAAGTAAATTTATGCCAAAATAGCGAATTTACGCAAGCAAAGCGGCATAAATTATTTTACGGTATCGTTGATATAAAGCAAAATCGCCATAAAAACGCAAGCCGATGAGCAAATCGCGTAAATTTAAAACCGAGCGCGAGTTTACGGCGCTTGTACCGCAGTCTCACTCCGCATCGACGCTAATTTTATATTTACCGCAATGCAGACAGCGGAATAAATATCCCGCCATGAAGCCGCCCGCTTCCATGTATTCTCGCACGGTCTGCACGTCGTATTCGCCGCGTTTAGCATACTGGGCAAAGACCTCGTCTGCTATACCCATCTTTCGCAGTTCTTTCGTGCCCACGTCGCCTAAAAACTCGCAGTAATCATCGCAGCACGTAAGCCACTGCTCTCCTTGCCAGCAAAAATACCCGGGCGTCCTTTTAAAAAGCTCGTCCGTCTTAGCCTGCGCATTAGCCGCGCCGCTAGGCAGCTCGTCTGCGTCTTGGACGAAGGTAGCGTTAAATTTGGCCGCAGCCTTGCCGTTAGCGATGCAGTGCGGGCAGAGGTATTTCACGTGGCTTTCGCTATATTTATTAAATTTCGCCTATTTTCGTAAAACGAGGCAAGAGCGCGACTGAGCGTAAATTTAAAACTCCGCTAAAATCGGCGACTTTAATAGCAAAAATAAGCATCAAAATTTAGCTAAATTTACTCCGCGCAAATCGCTTTTAGTTTTGCTAAATCCAAAATCAAACTATGCGAAAATGCGTCTATCACGACGCCCGCGTATTTACCCTCGCCGCCTTCTATCATCGCGGCGTAGTCTTTTAGGCGTAGATTTATCGCCTCTTGCTCGGCATCATTTCG
Source organism: uncultured Campylobacter sp. (assembly GCA_963525315.1). Classification (GTDB taxonomy): domain Bacteria; phylum Campylobacterota; class Campylobacteria; order Campylobacterales; family Campylobacteraceae; genus Campylobacter_A. Next base: position 4,545 of record CAURKB010000146.1, read on the forward strand.
CCATCTCATCATCTCGGCCCTGCTAGAAAACGCCGGGAAATAGCTAAGCCCGCTCTCCTCGTCTTCAAGTAGGACGAATTTGATATTTGAGCCTTCTTCTTCGTAAACTACGCTGCCGTCAGGCTTTGCTAAGGCTTGGTTTATGAGTACGGGCGCCAAAAACTCTGTCTTTTTTAGCGCCGCGATTAGCGCCTTTTGGCTCTGCTCGCCTCCGTCAAGTAAAAATGCGTCTATGAAATCGTTTAAATTTTCGTTCATCTTTTGCCTTGGATTAAATTTGACGTATTATACATTTTTGCGTTTTAAATCAAAATTTAGCAGTAAATAAGCTTTGCGTTGCTATAATCACAACCTTACTTCAGCTGGCGGGTTCATAGCTCAGTTGGTTAGAGCATCCGGCTCATAACCGGATGGTCCCAGGTTCGAGTCCTGGTGAACCCACCACCTACTTTCAAGTTTAAATTTCACCATTTATCATTAGATCTCAAACTTAGTTAAATTTA
>CAURKB010000147.1:0-4992 GCA_963525315.1 uncultured Campylobacter sp.
GTTTGAACCTTTGCGATCTTTAGCACGCGAGCGATCTCGTTTTCTCTGGTGTTATAGGTTATATCGCGAGCCGGATCTACGAGCCTAAATTTAACCTCGTTAAATTCGCGCCACTTATCGTGATTTATCACTTTGGAGTTAAAAATCCCCTCTTGTATTCCTACTATCTCCTCTTTTAGCTCGGCGATCATATCCTTTTTTTCTCTAAAATCCTTTAAAAGCGCGTTATACTCGTGCACTAGCTGCTGATACTCTTTTAGCTTCTTGATAAAAGTAGCCGGCGGCGTAATGCTTAAGTTTTTTAGCTCCTCGATCTTAGCTTTGATGACGTTTATCGGCCCTTTGTTTTCCTCTATGACGCATCTTTTAGACTCTAGGATTCGCGGCATTTTAGCGATTTGCTCTCTTATGATTTTTATCTTTGCCGTAGCTTCGTTTATCTTTTCGCCCGAGTTTTTTACCATGCTAAAATCTACTAAAATTTTATTATTTACGCCTTTTAGCCTTTTTATCTCTACGCTATCTGCTACGATTATTTTCGCATTTGACGCTAGAGTATCGATGATTACGCTTTCTGCGATTATCTCTCCGCCTAGAACCGACTTTATGCGAGCGATTTTAGCTTTTACCCTGCCGCCTTCTAAACGATCTATATCGACGCTGTCTCCCTCAAAGCTACCGATATGCACGGCTATTTTTGCTTCTTTGGCTTCGATTAGAGATTTTGCGTGGGTTTGTCCGCCTATAGATACTTTATTTGCCTTTACGACGGCGTTTGCGGCGACGTTTCCTTCGATATTTACTTCATTGGCCTCGACGGTCATACCCGTGCCTATGGCGTCTTTGTTTATATCTCGCTCTTTTACGTTTAGCGTGACGCTGGTATCTAGCCCCGCATCCACAGAACCGGTAGTTTTAAAAGAAATTTCATTTACGTCTAGCTCGTCTTTGATATCAAAGACTCCGTTTTTTTCATAAACGTAGCCCGCCTTTTTACAAAAATATCTTATGCCCGTCTCATCCTCGGCGCAGTAGATGTTTTCGGTGATTTGCGGCATTTTAGTTATCGTAGTTTTAGCTTTTTGGATAGCTAGGAGGTTTCCGCGCACGTCGCGGCCGCTAGAACCGTCTTTGGCTTTTATATATTCTATTATCAGCTCGTTTTCTATCGCTCCTAGCAGATAGCCTCTGTTTGCGTGATCGATTTTGCCGTTTTCGTCCGCATTTTTTATCTTGCTTTTATAATAAAATATCAAATCATCATCCACCGAGGGTTTAGCCTCTACGCCCTGCGTCACCGTAAAAACGTAGTCTTTATCCAGATATTCCTTCACTCTTAGCGCAGAGGTAATTTTAGCTATCTCCTCATGCATCGTTTTATCTCTGATGCCGATTAGGATGCCTACTTTTATCATTTTTTTATAGATGAAATCAACCATCTTTTTGCCAAGTTCTTCGAAATAAACGGCGTCTCCTCCGCGCGAAACGGTAGCTAGAATTTTGGTTAAATTTTTATTGGCGTTTATAGCTATGCTAGGTAGCACGGCCGGCTTAGCGCGCCTAAGGTCGTAAAATTTGACTCTATAAATTTGCTTTAGGCTTTCTACCTTTTCTACGTAAAATTTATCGTCGTCAAAGACGCTTAGCTTGCTTTGAGCTAGCATTCTTGGCGATTTTTCTCCGACTATTTTGCACTCGGTTTTAAAGTCTAAAATTTCAAAATCTATAAATTTATTATCCACTCCGTACTTTCTAACTAGATTTAGCACCTCGCCGTACGGGCTTGGCGTTTCTATCTCGATGTCTTCAAAGTACGTTTGCGCGTTTTGGTTTTCTGGCACGTGATACTCTCGCAATTTTTTGATTTTCGGTCGATTATCTCTAAAATTTCATTAAAAACTCTTGATTTTACGTCTTTTAAAACTAAATTTGCCTATCATTGCGCTAAAAATTTACTAGGATTTTCGTGTTTATCAAGGGTTTTTTTTCAAACAGCATCGGCATCATGGTTTCGCGAGTTTTAGGGCTCGCGCGCGACCTGCTCACGGCTTCTACTTTGGGCGCGGGCATTTATAGCGATATATTTTTTATCGCGTTTAAGATACCCAATTTATTGCGCCGCATATTTGGCGAGGGGGCTTTTGCCAACGCTTTTTTACCAAATTTTACGAAATCAAACAAAAAATCGCTCTTTAGCGCCGAGATTTTTCTTAAATTTCTAGCCTTTATCGGCATTCTCACGCTTTTAGTAAATTTATTCGCCTCGTTTTTTACCTCCGTTATCGCTACGGGCCTAGCGCCCGGCGACATAAACGAAGCCGTCCCGCTCGTAAAAATCAACTTCTACTACCTAGCGCTCATCTTTGCCGTTACATTTTTAGCATCGCTTTTGCAGTATCGCGGGCACTTTGCCACGACGGCGTTTTCGACCGCTTTGCTAAATTTAGCCATGATCGGTTCTTTGATTTTAGCTCGCGGACAGGAGCCTAAAGTCGCGGCTTATTATTTGAGTTTTGGCGTCGTAGTAGGCGGCATTTTGCAGCTTATCGCGCACCTTATCGCGCTTAAATTTAACGGCATCTCAAAGCTCTTTTTGGGCGGCTTAGTTAAATTTGCCCGCGGCAAAAGAGCCGATACTAAAGGCTTTTTTAGCAACTTTTTTCACGGTCTAGTGGGATCATCCGCGATGCAGCTAAGCTCGTTTATGGATACGTGGCTGGCGTCGTTTTTGGCGGCTGGATCGATCAGCTATCTTTTCTATGCCAACCGCATTTTTCAGCTACCTTTAGCGATATTTGCGATCGCGCTCTCAACCGCGCTTTTTCCTAAAATCACGCGCCAGATCAAGGCCGGTAACGAAGCCGAAGCTCTAAAATGGATGCGAAAAAGCTTTGAAATTTTATATTTTCTGCTCTTTGCGGCGGCCATCGGCGGCATTGTTTTAGCCCAGCCTATCATCAAGCTGCTTTTTGAGCGCGGAAGCTTTACGGCATCCGATACGGCAGCGACCGCAAGCGTTTTGGCAGCCTATATGATCGGACTTTTGCCTTTTGGACTTGCCAAGCTTTTTTCGCTTTGGCTTTATGCGCATTTACGGCAAAAGCTAGCCTCTAAAATCGCCGTTATAACCCTCGTTTTTAATCTCGTTTTGGCGGTCGTCTTAATGCAAGCCTACGGCGCGTTCGGACTAGCGCTTGCTAGCTCGCTAGGCGGGTTTTTGACGCTAGCTTTAAACGTCAAATTTTTTGGGATAAGGAAATTTTTAGCTATAATTGAGCCTAAAAAAATAACGCTTTTAAGCGCAGTTTTGGTTTTGGAAGCAGTGATTTTGATATTTTTAAGGAAATTTTTAGATGCAAATTTTTGATAGCGTAAAGAGAAAAAAAGTAGAATTTGAGCCCGTAAAAAGCGACTTTGTACGCATTTACGTTTGCGGGCCGACGGTTTATGACGACGCGCACTTAGGACACGCCAAAAGCGCGATTAGCTTTGATCTGCTTAGACGCACGCTAGGCGAGCTTGGCTACAAGGTCAAATTCGTGCGAAACTACACCGACATCGACGATAAAATTTTAAAGAAAATGGCCGAAAGCGGCGAGAGTCTGGAGGCAATCACGGATAGATACATCGCAAGCTACGAGCGCGATATGAGCGCGCTTAACGTGCTTGAGCCAGACGTCAAGCCAAAAGCGACGCAGACACTAAAAGAGATGATAGAGTACATCGAAATTTTGCTAAAAAACGGCTTTGCTTACGAGATAAAAGGCGACGGCATATACTTTGATACGGCAAAAGACGCGCAGTATCTGAGCCTTAGCGGTAAATTTGACACCGAAGCAAACGTCGCTCGCGTCGAGTCAAATTTACAAAAAGAGGACAAAAAAGACTTCGTGCTATGGAAATTTGACGAGAAATGGTACGAAAGCCCGTTTGGCCGCGGAAGGCCCGGCTGGCACACAGAGTGCGTCGCGATGATAAAAAAGCACCTAAGTAGCGGCGAGAAATTTGAGATCGATATCCACGCGGGCGGGCTTGATCTGCTCTTTCCTCATCACGAAAACGAGGCCGCGCAGTGCCGCTGCGCCGAGCGTAAGAGCCTGGCTAAATACTGGCTGCACAACGGCTTTATCCAAGTAAATAACGAAAAAATGAGCAAGAGCCTCGGAAATAGTTTTTTTGTCAAAGACGCGCTAGAGCGAAATTTGGGCGAGGCGGTGAGATTTTATCTGATCTCTAGCCACTATAGAGCAAATTTCAACTTTAGCGAAGATGATCTAAATGCGGCAAAAAAGCGCCTAGATAAAATTTACCGTCTAAAAAAACGAGTTCTTGGCGCTGCGGCAAATTTGAACGCGAATGAGAAATTTAAGAGCGAGTTTATGTCTGCGATGGGGGACGATCTAAACACATCAAAGGCGCTTGCTTGCGTAGACGAGTTCGTCCGCAGCGCAAACGACGAGCTAGACGCAAACCCCAAAGACAAAGCCAAAAAAGGCGAAATCGCGGCAAATTTAGAGCTGATAGCGCGCGTGCTAGGTATCTTGCAGATGGATGTATTTGAGTATTTTCAATTTGGCGTGAGCGACGAAAAGCGAGCCTACATCGAGGATCTGATAAGTCAAAGAAACGAAGCCAAAAAAGCCAAAAACTACGAGCTATCGGATAAAATCCGCGATATGCTAGCCGCAAACGGCATCAGCCTCATGGATACTCCAAACGGTTGCATGTGGGAAAAGATATGAAGCAGATGAGCCTAAAAGAGGTTTTGCGCCGGTTTGCGCCCTACTTTAAGGATTATATTTCGTATTTTATCATCGCAATCGCCGGCATGCTGATGGCTAGCGGCGGCACTGCGGCGTCGGCGTGGGTGATCGAGCCGGTGCTAAATAAAATTTTTATCGAAAAAAACAAAGACCTGCTTTATCTTTTGCCCTACGCCATCATCGCGATTTACGTTTTAAAGGGGCTTGGCACGTTTTTACAGGCGTATTT
>CAURKB010000148.1:0-4990 GCA_963525315.1 uncultured Campylobacter sp.
GTGTTAGAGACTATTAAATTTTGTAATAAATAATTTTTAAGATAAGGAAAAGTATGAATAAAATCCTAATTATTTTGGCGATATTTTGTGCAGCATTAAACGCCGAGGCTCTAAAAGCCATTTGCGATAGAGATGATGCAAGAAATGTAGTAGTATGTGAAGAAAAAAAGCTAGGCAAACTAATGTGGCAAGATGAGGAAAGTGTGTTTAAAGGCAAACAAGATGAAGCTAAACGCTATTGCGAAAATTTAAAATTTGCAGGATATGATGACTGGCGTTTACCAAGTAGATTAGAGCTTTTAAGCATAACAGACGATAGCAAATATGATCCAGCCGCAAATAATTTTTTTAAAAACGTTAGTTCTAATTATTATTGGAGCTCGACAATGAATGCCAACGATTCGTCTACCGCATGGTTCGTATTTTTTGGAAACGCTAGTGGCACTTATAGTAGCGTCCATCGTCCGAGTTTGGCGCGTTGCGTCAGGAGTTATTAGCCAAAATTTTAACGTATTTTAGGCAGTGTTATTTTATAAATAAACCAGGAGTTAAAAATGAAATTTTCTAAAATAACTATATTTCTAGGCGTCTATGTAACAAGGCCGTCTCTTGAAACAAAATTCGTATTTAAAAACGGAAACATACTTTTAGATAAGAGCGAATACCTAGTCAACCCAGTTAATGTGGTACGGGTTATGAGCGTTAGTAAATTTTAAGTATTGAGTGGTGCTGAATATGCATATTCAGCACTATAAAAATTCATAGATGATATTTATTTATAAAAATTTTGCTGAAATATTTACAATTTTTGGCCTCAGATTTATTTTAAATACACCTCTTTGTTATTTTTACCATCTCGCCTAACTCAACCTTATGCTCCTTTGAAAAGATATTTTAAAAAAATATATCTTGCTAGCACCAAAAAACAAGAGTATGCGGCTTTTAGAGATTGGAGGTTTTTGAGATTATCGTTAAAAGCCCATAAAATCGGACTTTATATAATGATGTTTTTATATGCCGCATGTTAAAATTTCAATAAAATTCAAGGCTTTTTAATGAAAATCCTCCATGCAACCGATTTACATTACAATAAATCGTGGTTCAAATTTATCAAAGATATTGAATCAAATTTCGACGTTGTTTGCATTACGGGCGATTTTATCGACGCTTTCGACGAGGACGGGATAGCTCCGCAAATCTTATATACAAGCAAATGGCTTGCAAATTTTACTAAGCCGGTATTTGTTTGTAGCGGAAATCACGACGTAGGGCTGGCCTACGAGCAAGAGTGGCTAAACGATATCCCAAATATTTACGCCGATAATGCCGTAAAAGAAATAGACGGAGTAAAATTCGGCTGTGTTCCATATTTGAGGCCTAATTATGAAAAATTTACTCAGTGCGATGTTTTACTTTCGCATGTTCCGCCTGCCTACACGAAGGCTTCCGTGGGTGCTAGCGGCAATGATTACGGTAGCGAAAAACTTTATAATGCTATCGGCAAACAAGTCATAAGCCCAAAAATCCTTCTTTGCGGGCATACCCATAATCCTATAAAAAATATATGCAGGCTAAAGTATACCACGATTTATAATCCCGGTTGCGATAGGAATTTAAAAGAACCGAAGATTATCGTCGTGGAGATATAAAACGCCTCTAACTGAAAAAATGGCTTTAGTGCGAGTTACGAATTGGTTTTTTGATAAGCTACGTCGTTTAAAATTTTTAGAACGATTGAAACATTAAAAATAAAGTAAGCTAGATGTGTATATAATACTTACTAAAAATAAGGATTTAAGGTGAGCAAAAAAGATAAATTGATACGCGAACTTACCCAAAATCCTCTTAACGTTAGGTTTGAGACGCTTAAAATTTTACTAGAAAACGAAGGATATAGCGCCTCAAATAACGGTTCAAGCCATTGGCAGTTTAGAAAGTCGGGCAAAGATACGATAACCATACCGTATAAACGCCCGATCAAGCCGATTTACGTAAAAATAGTTTTAAAAGCGTTAAAGGACGATCAATGAAAAAAGACGTTGAATACTACATGAATTTGCCTTACGAGATCATAGTCAAAAAGCTATCAAAGGACGAAGGCGGCGGATATCTGGCTAGATATAAAGATTATCCTTTGGTTATGGGCGACGGCGAAAATGAGGCTGAAGCGATAGCGGACGTAAAAAAGGCTTTTAGATTCGTCATAGAAACGGACCTAAAAGAGGGCGTAAAAATAATCGAGCCCGGCGACGATACAAAATTTAAACGCATCAATATCACTATGCCCGAATCCATAATCAACGCCATAGATAAAATAACCAACAACCGCTCGGCTTGGCTTAGCGATACCGCCAGGAGAGCATTATCTCTATGAGAGAGCAGGCTAAACAAAAAACCTACTTCGGACTTGAGATATTTTCAAACGGCTACTACTCTGGCGTCAAAGAAAGCGATATTAAAAGGTTGCCGTTTTACGAATTTTGGCTCAAAAAGAGTCTTGGCTCGACGCAAGGCGTATTTGTCGACGAAAACGGCAAGGAAATAGAGAGCGAGAGGCTGGTTTATCTGCACGATTGGGAGAAATTTTGCAGGATATTTATAAATACCGGCAAGTAAACATTTTTAAAAACCGCTATAATACTTCAAATTTAACAAAGGAAAACCCTTGAACATAATAAAAAGCATATTTAGTAAAATTTTTAAAGGCGAGCAAGGCGAGGCCGACGTATTTGAAGCCATAGGTAAAATTTTAAACTCCAAAGGCGACGAGAACTACTATCTTATCCCCAAAGCCACTCTTGATGATGCAGCAGGCTCATCAAAGGAGATCGATCTGTTATTGCTTCATCCGGTATTTGGTATCTACGTCATCGAGGTGAAAAACTGGTCGAATTTAAATCAGATAGATAGCACAAACAACCCTTACGAACAGGTTAAAATTTATCAAAGAATGCTGCTTGCCAAGATCCAATCCGAGCTTAAAAAAGTACCTATAAACGTGGAATACCGAGTAATCTTTCCGTCCGTTAGCAAGGACGAGGCTGATAAATTTTATGAAAAAAATCCAAGCTATAAAAATTTTAAAAACCACACATTTTTTAAAGACGATTTGGCTAATAACAACGATATATTTGCCAGGTTTTTCCACTCATCCGTTGCGGATCACATCCCAAACAAAAAAGAGTTTCTAAAAATCTCGCAAATGCTAGTCAGCCAAAGCAAGCTAAAACAAAAAATCATCCCGATAATTACAAAAGACGAGATTATGTTTTTTGACCGTAAGCAGCTTAGTATCATGAGCGGCTATACGGGCGGCTTTCGCGTGATAAGGGGCGTGGCCGGCACGGGCAAGACGATGATTTTAGCAAATTTCGTCGCAAACAGGCTAGAGCGAGACGATAGCGAGAAATTTTTAGTGCTTTGTTTTAACAAAAACCTAGCCGAAAACATAAGATCAAGCTTTGGCGATAGGTTTATGAAGCAAAGCATAGCCGTATACTCCATCATCTCGCTTTTAAATCGCATAGGATTTGACGAGGCAAAACTCGGCATAGACGAAAAGACGAGCCTGGATGAAAAATACAAAATCTTTGAAACGGATGAAGCCATAGCCGAATTTAGAGCTAAATTTAGCGCCCACCTAGCAAAGCACCCGATCGACTACGTCCTTTGCGACGAGACGCAGGATATGCCGGCCGGATTTATGAGGGTTATTTACGAGGAGATAAAAGACTGCGTATTTTTTATAGACGAGGCGCAGAAATTTTACCCCTATACGATGAATAGCATAGCAGATATCTTTCATCATCCAAAATTTGAGCGCATAGATATGAGAGGGCGGGTAAAAAACCTAAAAAACGTCTACCGAACGCCGTCAAATATCGCTAGATGCGCATTTGAAATCCTGCAAAACGATAGCGCGATAAATACCTACTATAAAAACAGCTTTTACCTAGATAAAAGCTTTCTGGAAGATATCGAATGCGTACTGCAAGACGGAAGCGTGAATATAAAGGCGATGGATGACTTTGCGCAGCTTAGAGGCGTTTTAGAGTCTTTGCCTGCAAACGAAACTAGCGTAGTTTTAAGCAATAGTAAAAAATCGGTCGAGGCCATAAAAGAATACGCCTTGCCAAAAGATAAAAACATAGACGTGCTAACCATGCAGTCTATCAAAGGCCTTGAAGCTCAAAATATCGTTATACACAACTTTTTGCCCTTTCTGCAAACGACGCTAAAAAACGACCGCAAGCTATTTTATAGAAAAATTTATGTTTTATTAACTAGAAGCAAGGAAAATTTATACGTTTCGATTCCGGAAAAGCTTGACGAAAATTTACCTACTGAGATTAAAAAGGTAATAGAAACGATAAAAAAATACGCAAGCATAGCAAAAGCTGCCGAAGGGCCTAGTAAAGACGAAAAAACCGCAAGCTCAAAAATAAAACTAGCCTCGATAAAACCCGTGCTAAGAGATATAAAAGACGGAGCCGAACTGGTGGTTGCCGGAAGCGAACTCTTTGCCATAATAGCTGGGCTGTTTGGATAAATTTGGCCTTAAATTTGGGCTTACGGCGTTTCTTGCCGCAAGGTTAAATTTAGGCTCGCAGTCTTTGCTCATCTTGGATGTAAATTTATACTCTCAAACTTAAATTTGACGAAGTTCGGCAGGGCGAGGCTAGAGCTTACCTTGCCTGCGTCTGCCGCAGTGTTGATAGGATGCTACGACATAAGTTTAGGGTTTATGGGGAATTTCAAATCAAAAAACGAGAGTTATCAGGATTATCTAAAAAATAACGACGACGATATATTTAAGGACAGAGCGAGAGACTGCATCAATAAAGACGATATAAGCAAGATGAGTTAAGGGCTCTAAAGGCTACTTCGAAATAGCGAATAGACACATTTACCCCCCCCCGTATAGCAAATTGAGAACACGAGAAAAATAAAATGAGAAAATTTAATACATTAAGCAACGTAGCTATTATAC
>CAURKB010000149.1:0-4934 GCA_963525315.1 uncultured Campylobacter sp.
GGCTTTAAGTTTCTCAGCTTTCGCTATCGCTTCGTCGATGTTTCCTACCATATAAAATGCGTTTTCCGGTAAATCGTCGTATTTTCCTTCCAAAATTCCCTTAAAGCCAGCGATATTTTCCTCAAGGCTTACGTATTTACCGGGACTTCCCGTAAACACCTCAGCAACGAAGAACGGCTGAGATAAAAATCTCTCAATCTTTCTAGCGCGATCGACCGTAACCTTATCTTCTTCGCTAAGCTCGTCCATACCGAGGATCGCGATGATATCTTGAAGGTCTTTATATTTTTGTAAAACCGCCTGTACGCCGCGGGCCACTTTATAGTGCTCGCCGCCTAAAATTTGAGGATCGAGCATTCTTGATGTCGAATCAAGAGGGTCGACCGCAGGATAAATTCCTTTTTCTGCAATAGCTCTGTTTAAAACAGTAGTCGCGTCAAGGTGCGCAAAAACGGTCGCAGGAGCCGGGTCGGTAAGGTCGTCCGCAGGAACGTAAACAGCCTGAACCGACGTGATCGAACCTTTTTTGGTTGATGTGATTCTCTCTTGGAATTTACCCATTTCACTCGCCAAAGTCGGCTGATAACCAACGGCTGACGGAATACGTCCAAGAAGCGCCGACATCTCAGCACCAGACTGAGAGAAGCGGAAGATGTTATCAATAAACATCAAAACGTCAAGTCCCATCTCGTCGCGGAAGTACTCGGCCATTGTTAGACCTGTTAGGGCGATGCGGTTTCTTGCTCCCGGCGGCTCGTTCATCTGACCGTAGCACAAGGCGACTTTATCCAAAACGTTACTCTCTTTCATCTCGTGATAAAGGTCGTTTCCTTCGCGCGTTCTCTCGCCGACGCCGGCAAATACAGAATAACCGCTGTGTTTAAATGCGACGTTGTGGATAAGCTCCATGATAATAACCGTCTTACCGACGCCGGCACCGCCGAATAGTCCGACTTTACCACCCTTTGCGTAAGGAGCCAAAAGATCAACTACTTTGATGCCTGTTTCAAAAATTTCACTCTTCGTACTTTGTTCTTCAAATGGTGGAGGATCGCGGTGGATAGACCATTTTTTGTCAAATTGTACACCCTCACCCTCGTCGATCAAATCGCCGACGACGTTAAAAATTCTTCCCAAAACTTTTTCGCCGACCGGGACACTAATAGGTGCACCAAGGGCTGTAGCCTCAAGGCCTCTAGTTAAGCCTTCACTCATGTCCATAGCGATAGTTCTTACGCGGTTATCGCCAAGATGCGCGGCAACCTCTAGCACGAGTCTATTTTGCTTGCCCTCAACCTCGAATTTTACTTCGAGGGCTTCGTTAATCTTGGGTAAATAATCCGCGAAATCGACGTCGACTACCGGACCCATTACCTGAGAAATGATACCTTTCATCCATACTCCTTAATTATTTCATTGATTCGACGCCACTGATGATCTCTATAAGCTCAGTGGTGATAGACTCTTGGCGAGCCTTGTTATACGATAGTTTTAGCTGCGCGACGCGCTCTTTGGCGTTGTTGGTCGCATTATCCATCGCCTGCATTCTGGCGCTATGTTCAGCCGCGAGGCTATCTACTAAAGCATAATACATACTATACTCGAAATACTTCGTAAGCAGTTCGTTTAAAATTTTACCGTCGTCGCTCGGCTCAAATTCAATCAAAGAATTTGTCTCGACTTCGACGAGTTTCGGCGGCTCGACCGGCACGATGTCGTTTATGCGAATTTGCTGAGAGATCATGTTATTGTAGCCGTTATGTACCAAAATAACTTTATCAGTCGCACCGCTTATAAAGTCGTCTATTGCGTCTTTTATAATATTTTGAGCTTTCTCATAGGTTGGAGACGAGCTCACGCCGACATATTTTTCAAGCAAATTTATACCTTGGAAGCTAAAAAATTCTATACCTTTTTTACCTACCGCGCGAAGTCTTATCTTTACTTTTTTCGCCTTAAATTCGTTAATCATATTTCTAACGGTTTTAATAGTCTGAATATTAAAACCGCCGCAAAGCCCCTTGTCTGCGGTGACGAATATAATATCGACCTTCTCGATATTCTCCTTAACGTCGAAAAATTTACTCTCGGCGTTTACGGAGCGATATTGGTTGATCTTATAGGCAATTTCAGATAAAACTTCGTTGATCTTGAGTGCGTAAACCCTAGAGTGACGAGCTGCTTCTTCAGCTTTACGAAGTTTAGCCGTAGATACCAGCTTCATCGCGCGCGTCGTCTTTTGGGTATTTTGGACGCTCTTGATCTTTCGTTTTATATCTTTTAAATTTGACATATTCTAGCCTTAGTTAGCGGCAAACGTCGCTTTAAAGTCTTTTAGCGCCTTATGCAAAAACTCCTCGATTTCTTTGTCAAGTGCTTTTTTAGTTCGAATTTGCTCGAAAATTTCAGGATATTTCGCCTCAATATAAGGATAAAGCTCAGCTTCAAATTTAGTAACCGCTACGGTCGGAATATCGTCTAGATAGCCTTTCGTACCGGCAAAGATGATAACGACTTGCTTTTCAACAGCAAGTGGGCTATATGGAGGCTGTTTTAGCACCTCGACCATCCTTTGACCGCGTTCAAGCTGTTTTCTCGAACTCTCGTCAAGATCGCTCGCAAACTGTGCAAACGCCTGAAGTTCGCGGTATTGCGCAAGGTCAAGTCTTAATGTTCCAGAAACTTGCTTAGTTGCCTTTATCTGAGCTGCGCCGCCTACACGAGAAACCGAAAGACCGACGTTGATCGCAGGACGGATACCTGAGTTAAATAGATCGGACTCAAGGAAAATTTGACCGTCAGTGATAGAAATAACGTTTGTCGGAATATACGCCGAAACGTCGCCAGCTTGCGTCTCGATAATAGGAAGAGCCGTTAGAGAACCTGCGCCTAGCTTATCATTTAGCTTAGATGCGCGCTCTAGCAAGCGAGAGTGCAGGTAGAAAACGTCGCCAGGATAAGCTTCGCGGCCCGGCGGTCTGCGAAGAATCAAGCTCATTTCGCGGTATGCGACGGCGTGTTTTGAAAGATCGTCATAGATGATTAGGGCGTGGCGAGAGTTGTCTCTGAAATATTCACCCATAGTTACGCCCGCATAAGGAGCTAGGTACTGAAGCGCAGCAGCGTCGGAAGCGCCGGCATTTACCACGATAGTGTACTCCATAGCGCCGTACTCTTCGAGCTTTTTAACGACTTGCGCGACCGTTGATTGTTTTTGTCCAATCGCTACGTAAATACAAATAACATCTTGACCTTTTTGGTTGATGATGGTATCTATAGCAACTGTAGTTTTACCAGTTTGGCGGTCGCCGATAATGAGCTCGCGTTGTCCGCGGCCGATCGGCACTAGCGCGTCAATAGCCTTGATGCCCGTTTGAAGCGGCTCGTGAACGCTCTTTCTAGCCATGATGCCTTTTGCTTTTTCCTCGACGAATCTAGTCTCGCTAGCTTCGATCGGGCCCTTAGCGTCTATCGGCTCGCCAAGCGAATTTACGACGCGGCCTATCAAAGCATCGCCGACAGGGACGCGTAAAAGTTTAGCTAGGCGTTTTACGCTCGAACCCTCTTTGATACCGTCCGTTTTACCCAAGATAACGATACCGACACTACTTTCCTCTAGGTTTAGAGCCATGCCTTTTTCACCGTTCTCAAACTCGACCATCTCGCCAGCCATAACGTTTTTTAGGCCGTAAACGTTAGCAACGCCGTCGGCTACGGATATAACCTTGCCCGTCTCGTTTACATCGACGTTAAGGCTGAAATTTTCAATCCTTTCCTTGATGATGGCGCTGATTTCATCTGCTTTTATTTTTGCACTCACGCTTTTTCTCCTTTATATTGCTTTTAATATGTATTCGCTCATTTGGGCTTTTAACCTATCTACCGAAAAGCTAGCCTCCACGCCCAAATCGTCTAGTTCTATCTTGATACCGTTGTAATCGCTTTTTACCGGCTCTAAAATGATTTTTGCGTTAAATCTCTTAGAAAAGCTGCTTTCAAGATCTGAAATTTGAGCCTGGCTGATCTGCGAGCCGCCGTAAATTTTGCCGTAAAAAACATTGTCCATTTTTGATTTTTGCGCTAAAAGCTCCGAAACGATATTAGGCAAAATATCAAGTCTTTTATTTTCGCCCAGTAGCTTTATGAAATTTACAAATTTTTGATCCGCCTCACCGACTAAAGACAGGACGAAATCCGCTTTTTGGCTATTTTTTAAATTCGGCGAAACGATGATATTTTGAAATTTTTCATTTGCAAATGCGTTTGCGATCTCTTGTAACTTAGCGGTAAAGTTATTAAACTCATCTTTGCTAAGGTCGCTAACTAGAGCTTTTACGTATTTTTTTGCTATAAGTTCTTTCATCAGCCGACCCTTTTAAGCATGATATTGATAAGCTCGCTTTGATCCATTTTAACGCTGTCGCTTGCGAAGATTTCATTTAAAATTTCGCCCACGACGGACTTAACCATGCGTCTTTTTTCAAATTCTTTTTGATCTTGGAAGCTTTTTTCCAGATTTGCAACCTCTTGCCTAGTCTCTTCTTTGATGCGCTCAGATATCAAAACAGCCTCTTTTCTAGCAGTTTCTACTAGGCTAGCGGCATTTGCTTTGGCCTCTTCTACGCGTCTTAGAGCGTCGTCTTTTTTAGCTTTTGATTCTTTTAGTTTTTGCTCGATATTATCAAGTCTTGCCGCGATACCGGCGATTCTTCCCCTGTAGGCGTTCTTGATAGGGTTTGCTATGAAATAATACAAAATTGCGGCAAAAACGATAAAATTTATCGTTCTAGGTACGATGTCGTATCCGCCGTCCGCCATCAAAACAAAAGGACATAATAAAAGTAAAATTTTGCTTTTCATATTAAATCCTTGCGAGTTTTGCTTTTAAAGCAGCTTGAAGTTCAGGCAATTTTTGCTGTAAATCAGCTCTAAAA
>CAURKB010000150.1:0-4732 GCA_963525315.1 uncultured Campylobacter sp.
GCCTAAAAGCGCTAATCGTCATCGGCAACGGTATAACTTCAACAGCGCAACAAGCAAAAGTGCAAGAGGGCCTCGACGGGCTCGAACTTTTGGTTTTGGCTGACCCGTTTGTAAACGATGCTGGCGTTATAACAAATAAAAAAGACGGCGTCTATCTACTGCCTGCAGCGACGCAGTTTGAAACCAGCGGCACGGTCGTAGCGACAAACCGTAGCGGCCAGTGGAGAAGCCAGGTCGTAGAGCCTCTGTTTGAGAGTATGCCCGATCAAGAAATTTTATTTGAGCTTGCCAAAAGGCTAGGCTACTATGACGAGCTAACTCGCACGATCAGAGACTCTGAAGGCAAGATCGAGTGGCCTGAAGCAGCTACTCGCGAGATCGCTAGCATCGTAAAAAGCATCGGCCTAACTGGCTGGACGCCGGAGCGCCTAAAACGTCACCAGGAAAACTGGGATAAATTTGACGAAAAAACGCTAATGGGCAAAGAGGGCACCGAGGTAGCTGGCGAATACTACGGCTTGCCGTGGCCTTGCTGGACGGAAAAACACCCTGGTAGTCCAAATTTATACGATATAAACAGACCGGTAATGCAAGGTGGCATGGGCTTTAGAAACCGCTTCGGACTAGAGCATAACGGCGTAAATCAGCTAGCGGCCGACGGTAGCGCGCCTGTAGGCGGCGCTCAAAGCGGCGGATATCCGGAGATCAAAAAAGATAACATCGAAAAGATACTAGGCATCACGCTAACTGATGAAGAGCGCGAAAAAATGGGCGCTACTTGGGCCACGGACGCTAGCGGTATAATCGCCGAAAAATGCATGGAAAAGGGCATCGCTCCGTACGGTAACGCAAGAGCTAGAGCGGTAGTTTGGACCTTCGTCGATCAGATACCGCAGCACAGAGAGCCGCTACATACGCCTCGCCAAGACCTTGCGCAGAAGTATCCGAGCTTTGAGGATAAGCCGAATCACTACCGCGTATTTACGAAATACAAGAGCTTGCAGCTAAGTAAGGACTTCTCGAAAGAATTCCCGATAAATTTAACTACGGGACGCCTTGTAAACTTTAGCGGCGCGGGCATGGAAACGCGCGCTAGTATGTATCTATCTCGCATCACGCCTGAGATGTTTGCGGATATCCACCCTGAGCTTGCGGCTAAACACGGCATTAAAAACTGGGATTTCGTATGGATATATGCGCCCGAAGGTACCAAGATCAAGGTGCGAGCTAGAGTCGTACCGTCGGTCAAACCAGATACTATATTCTTGCCGTTTCACTGGGCTGGATACATGCAAGGCGTCGATATGACGGGTAATTTCCCTGACGGCACCAAGCCTTATGCGGTAGGCGAGAGCGCAAATACCGTCGCTAACTACGGCTACGATATAGTCACTCAAATCCCTGAAACCAAAAGCGGTCTATGCCGCATAGAAAAGGCGTAAAATGAGCGAATTTAACGATAACAATAGACTTAAATTTTACTGCGACGATGATAGATGTATCGACTGTAACGGCTGCGCGGTGGCTTGCGACGAGGCTCACGAGCTGCCTCTTGGCATCCGCCGACGCCGCGTCATCACGCTAAACGAAGGCGTACCCGGTAAGGAAATATCAACCTCGATAGCCTGCATGCACTGCGAGGACGCGCCGTGCTCGCTGGTTTGCCCGGTTGATTGTTTTTACATCAGAGCCGACGGCGTCGTGCTACACGACAAAGATATCTGCATCGGCTGCGGATACTGTCTATACGCGTGTCCGTTCGGCGCGCCTCAGTTTCCACGCGAGGGAGTGTTTGGCGCCAAAGGTTCGATGGATAAGTGCACGATGTGCGCAGGCGGTCCGCTACCGACAAATAGCGAAGCCGAGCGCGAAGAGTACGGTCAGGATAGAATTTCCGAAGGCAAAGTACCGGTTTGTGCGGCGATGTGCTCGACAAAGGCGCTTCTAGTAGGCGAATCGGCTATGATAGAAAAGATCTACGGCGACAGAGTCAAGGCTCGCGGCTACGGCTTTAAAGACCTAAAACAAACTCCAGCCTGGAAGCTCGCCTACTATGCTGGTGATAGGCTTAAAATAAAATCTTAAAATTTAGCTCGCTCTTGCCGAGATTGCGGGGGCGAGTAATCTCATCAAATTTGACGCGGTTTGGCTGCGTTAAATTTGACTCACGCTTCTTTGATTTCATTAAATTTTACATGGGTAGTTCGTCAAATTTGAATGCAGGCAAATTTGGAATAAAAGTGGATAAAATTAAGTAGAAAAAGGGCGGTCTCCCGCCCTAAATTTACGCTCTAACAGGCGATAAATACGGATTTGCCGAGTGCATCGACATCTCGTTTTGCTCTCTAAATTTGATAAACTCCTCTTCGCTTAGACGCCTGATATTTGCTATCGTCATCTTTAGCGGCGTGATGCCTGAGAGCGGATCGGGATCGCCGGCGTTTGCTAGCTCGTTGCCGTCGGCCTCGCTATAGTGGAAGGTCGTAAATATCGTGCCTTCTTTTAGATCCGGATTTACGCGTAGTTTGGCCGCGATCTGGCCGCGTTTGTTTTGTACGAGTGCGTAGCAGCCTTCCTCTAGCTCCCTCTCGCGAGCGATATCGGGGCTCACCTCGATGAGCGCGCCCTCGACGCCTGCGCCGTATTCAAGAGCCGGACACTCTCTAGTCATCGTGCCCGTGTGGTAGTGATAGACCTTGCGTCCGGTCGTAAATAGGCACGGATATACCTCGTCGGGCACTTCGCTAAGCGCGCCGCTACCGACTGGGTAGCCCTCCGGGATATTCATCTTGGCTCTAAATTCGGCCTCAGCCTTTGCGCGCTCCTCTTTATCATCTACGTAAAGTACCGGCGCGAAGCGGAATTTGCCGCCAGGCAGCATGGACTTGTGATCTGCGTAAAGCACCGGCGTACCCGGATGCTCCTCGTCCGGGCAAGGCCAGCTGATACCGCCTAGTTTGCCTAGTCTATAGTAGCTGATACCGCCGAAAAATTTAGGCATAAGCTCCCTTAGCTCGTTCCAAATTTGCTCAGGGCTCGCAAAATCAAACCCCTCTAGTCCCATGCGGTTTGCGATGTTGCAAACGACCTTCCAATCAGGCTCCACGCCGCTAACGGGCTCGCTAGCTTTGCGAGTGCGTTGGACGCGGCGAGAGGTGTTGATAAAGGTTCCGTCCTTTTCGCCCCAGCCCGCGGCAGGTAGCACCACGTCGGCCTTATGCGCGCTCTCGGTAAAGAAAAGATCCTGCACGATAAAGCAGTCTAGGTGATGTACGGCGTGGACGAAGTGCTCGGTCCAAGGATCGCTCATTACGGGATTTTCGCCGTAGACGTAGAGGACTTTTAGCTCGCCGCTATCCATTTTATCGGGTGCTTGCGTTAGTTTAAAGCCAGGAACCGGATTTAGCTCAAAGTGCCATACTTTGCGCGCTTGCTCCTGTGCGTAAGGGCTATTTACCGCGCCTGCTGGGATGACGTTAGGCAGCGCGCCCATGTCGCATGCGCCTTGGACGTTGTTTTGTCCGCGCAGTGGGTTTACTCCAGCGCCTTTTTTGCCCAAATTTCCCGTTAAAACGGCTAAATTTGATAGCGAAAATACGTTTGACGTACCGTCGCTAAACTGAGTGATACCCATCGTGTAGCAAATTGCCGCCGCGCCTGCTTTAGCATACATTCTAGCTGCCTCTATGATGAGCTCTTTTTTTATGCCGGTTTCGCGCTCGAAACGCTCAGGCGTAAAGTCCTTAACCGCCTCTTTTAGATATTCAAATCCCTCGGAGTATTTCTCGATAAATTCGCTATCTTGCAAATTTTCGGCGATTATGACGTGCATCATCGTGTTTAGCGTTTTGATATTCGCTCCGATCGGGATTTGCAGATAGATATCGGCTTTTTTCGCCATATCGGTGCGTTTTGGATCTACGACGATCATCTTTGCGCCGCGCTGAAGTCCGCGCTGCATCTGCATAGCTATGATCGGATGGCACTCGCTCGTGTTGGTACCGATGAGTAAAAATACGTCCGTGTCAGTCGCAAATTCGACCAAATCGTTCGTCATCGTTCCGTTTCCTAGCGTACTGGCAAGACCTGCCACTGTAGGAGCGTGTCAAAGACGGGCGCAGTGATCGACGTTGTTGCTGCCCTGGGCGCGGAAAAATTTCTGGAAAACGTAGTTGTCTTCGTTATTTGAGCGCGCGGAGCTAAAGCCCATGATCGAGCTTGGGCCGTATTTTGCGACGGTGGATTTAAATTTATCCGCGAGGAAATCATAAACCTCCTCAAAACTCACTTCTTCAAGCTCGCCGTGCTTGTCGTAGACGCCGTTTAGCTTTCTCATCATCGGACGGCTTAAGCGTTTAGGAGAGTTTACAAACTCCCATCCGAACATTCCTTTTAAGCAAAGCTCGCCGTCGTTTACGTGGTGGTCTTTGCTAGGTTTGGCGTCTACGATTCTACCGTTTCGCACGATAAGATCGATGCCGCAGCCCGTACCGCAATATGGACAGGTGGTCTTTACGATCTCTTCCATTTTTGCTCCTTTCTGGTATTACTGAAATTTATGAGATTATTATACAACGGCAAATATAAATTTAGTTTTAAAATTAGTATAATTTTTTAAGAATTATTTAAGTAATATGCAAATTTAGCATATTACTCTTTTGGCAAAATTTGTCTTTAAAATCGTATTTTGAAAGTAAAATCACATATTGGTTATTTTGGTAGTCTATCAGCG
>CAURKB010000151.1:0-4674 GCA_963525315.1 uncultured Campylobacter sp.
GGCAGCGGTATAGCAGCTCTTCGCATCATCAGTACTCTTAGAAACTACTGCAAAAACATAACCGCGCTTATCCCCGCTAACTGCGCGTCGGCAGCGACTATGATGGCGCTTGGCGCAAACGAGATCGTGATGGGCCCGCTAGCGTATCTAACCGCCGTCGATACCTCGCTAAAGCACGCGATGAGCCCGATAGATAACGGAAACTAGCGAGTTAGCGTGTAGATGGACGAGCTTAACCGCGTGATAAAGCTTTGGAATATGCACGAAAAAGACTAAGACGAAAACCCGTATAAATCGCTATATAACTACATCCATCCGCTGGTTTTTGGCGCAGTAGACCGCGCTAGCTCGCTCTCGCTAAAGATTTGCTGCGAGCTTTTGCGCTATCACATGAACGACGAGGCAAAGATCCAAAATATCTCCGAGCGCCTAAACAGCGACTATCCGGCGCATGATTATCCAATACTTTTCCGCGAGGCCGAGGAGATCGGACTGCACGTGCAAAAGATGGACAACGAGCTAAACGAGATGCTTCAGGAGCTTACGCTTCTTTACTCCGAGATGGGACAGCGCGCGTTTACCGACTACGACGAGAACAGCTACCACGACAACAACATCGCAAACATCATCGAGGCAAACGGCAAGCAGATTTATTATCAGATCGACAAAGACTGGTTTTATCGCCCCGACGAGCGCCGCTGGAACGTGATGAACGACGAGAGCTCGTGGCGTAAAAACGAGCTAGTAGGCGGCAAACTCAAAAATACGATTTATCATTTATGGTGATATTTTGAGTTTCATTTTTTGGTTTTTGATATTTTATGGGATTTATTATCTGGTTTCAAATTTTAGTCAAAATCCCGTAAATTTAGGCGGCTCGCAAAAAAAGGCGATGTTTGAAGAGGCTAAATTTCTAGTTAGCTTGCTTGCTAAAGTCGCCAAAAGCGACGGCAGAGTAAACGAGCTAGAGGCTCGCCTCATCAGCGAGACGCTAGATGATATCACGCTACGGCTCGGTAACGACGCTGCGATGAGAGCGGAGCTAAAGCAGATCTATAACCGCGAAAAAGAGACGGTGCATAATGCTTATTTTATCGCGCGGCAGTACAAAGATCGCTTCCGCCTTAGCCAAGACGCCGCGGCCGCGAAGCTATCTTTTTTACTAAATTTGGCCTACATAGACGGCGAATTTAGCAAGAGCGAGCATAACGTCATCGAGCAGATCGCTTTGGGATTTGGACTTAACGAGATCGATTTTTGGTCGATTTTAAAGAGATTTGACGATTTTTACGGGCAAAGGCGGCAAGATAGGGGAGGCCGGAGCGATCCGTACGTAAAACGCGCTAAAAGCCCTTACGAGGTGCTTGGACTAAAAGAGGGCGCGCCGTTTGACGAGGTAAAAAAGCGCTACCGAGAACTCGTGAAAAAATATCATCCCGATATCCTTATGGGGCGCGGCGAGAGCGAGGAGATGATAGAAAAGAGTACTCGTAAGCTACAAGAGATAAATGAGGCGTATGAAACCATAAAACAAAAAAGCTAGCCTTTTGAGCGTCTTTAAATGAGTTTGAAAATTTTGGGACTGCGGCAGACTATCTGTCTAGCCTTGCCCAAAATTTTCTGCACAACATTTAAATCCATCTCAAAATTCTACGCTTTTGGGTTCTTAAAATTTAATCAAATTTCGGTGCGGTATTTTCTACTTCGCTACGCTCGTAGCCGCGAGAGGACGAGATGGGTTTTGCAAAGTATCAAAAAGCATCCAAAAAAACAAATCGGGAATAACCAGGCGCATTATTTTTCGCTTATGCGAGGCGGGTTTTAAATTTTTAAGCGTAGATAGAACATATCGTTCATCGAGCTTAAAATTTAAAAGCTAACGAAGCATAAGTAGAAAAAGAAAAGCCCAAAAAAGAAAGGAATATAAATGAGAGCATTAATCAGCGTCAGCGACAAAGAAGGCATCGTAGAGTTTGCCAAAGGACTCGAGCGACTAGGTTTTGAGATATTAAGCACGGGCGGCACGCACAAACTGCTAAAAGAGCAGGGCGTAAAGGCGGCCGAAGTGAGCGAATATACGGGCTCGCCCGAGATGTTTGAAGGGCGCGTAAAAACCCTGCACCCAAAGATTCATGGCGGGATATTGCATAAGCGAAACGACGCAAACCACGTGAGCCAAGCCGCGCAGCACGGCATCGGCGGCATCGATCTGGTCTGCGTAAATTTATACCCGTTTAAACAAACTACTATCCGCACCGATAATTTTGACGAGATCATCGAGAACATCGACATCGGAGGCCCTGCGATGGTGCGATCGGCGGCTAAAAACTTCGCTAGCGTTTATATCGTCACTAGCCCGCTTGATTATGACGAGATTTTGCGCGTCATAGGAGGCGCGGACGAGAGCGAGAAGGTTATTTTTAGGCGAAATTTGATGATAAAAGCCTATGAGCACACCGCAGCCTACGACTCAATGATCGCAAACTACATGAACGAGCGCTTTAACGGCGGCTTTGGCGAGATGAAATTTATCGCCGGCAGCAAGGTTTTTGACGCGCGTTACGGCGAAAACCCGCACCAAAAGGGCGCGCTATACGAGTTTGATTACTTTTTCAGCAACAACTTCACCGCGCTAAAAGGCGAAGCAAGCTTTAATAACATCACTGATATAAACGCCGCTTTAGCGCTAGCAAGTAGCTTTGACGCCGCTCCTGCGGTCGCCATCGTCAAGCACGCCAACGCTTGCGGTTTTGCCGTAAAATCAAATCTACTAGAAAGCTACGTCGAAGCGCTAAAATGCGATCCCGTGAGCGCATACGGCGGCGTCGTAGCGATAAACGGCACGCTAGACCGCGCTTTGGCCGAGAAAATCAACGAAATTTACGTCGAGGTCATCATCGCCGCAAATGTGGACGAGGACGCGCTTGCGGTATTTGAAGCCAAAAAGCGCATCAAAATTTTCACCCAAGGCAATAAATTTTTACAGCGCGCAAACGACAAATACGACTTCAAGCACGTTGACGGCGGCTTTGTCTATCAGCAAAGCGACGAGGTGAAAGCGGGCGAGCTGGAAAATATGAAACTGCAAACTGCACGCGCAGCTAGCGAGTCTGAGCTAAAAGACCTTGAGATCGCGTGGAAGGTCGCAGCGCTTACGAAAAGCAACTGCGTCGTCTACGTGAAAAACAGCGCCGTGGTCGCCATCGGTATGGGTATGACTAGCCGCGTGGACGCCGCGCGTGCGGCAGTAGCCAAGGCGCGCGATATGGGGCTTGATTTACGCGGTTGCGCGCTTGCTAGCGAGGCATTTTTCCCATTCCGCGATAGTATCGATATCGCAAGCGAAGCTGGCGTAAAAGCCGTGATACAGCCGGGCGGCAGCATCCGCGACGACGAGGTCGTGCAGGCGGCAAACGAGCACGGCATGGCGATGTATTTTACGGGCGTGCGCCACTTTTTACACTAAAATTTGATCGTTTTTGCGGCGGGCAATTAGCTACGCCGCTTTGTTTTATCCGGCTTAGATTTGCAAATAGCGGTAAAATTTCGGCTTCCATGCTCTTTTAAATTTAGTTTACATGAACCCACGCAAATAGCTGTGCTAAGATAAAAAAAGGAAACGCATATGCTAAAAGAAAACATTAAAAACGAAATAGAAAAGCTGGCCTCAAATCCGTTTAGACAAAATACGGATGAGGTTGCGGAAATTTTAAACAAGCTAAATATAAATAAACAAAGTTGTTTCGCGCAGTTATATCTTACTTATAGCGGGCCTTTTGACCCGATTTTTCAGGATGTAGAGATACTGGAAATCACGGACATCCTTAGCCCTAATATCATAGAAATGACGGAATATTTTCGCGATCATTTTTTGCTATCTCAAAGGTATATAGCCCTTAGCGACGATGCTTTTGGGATAGTTCGCGTCTACGATATAAACAGCGATAGAGTGTTTGAAATAGATATGAACGGAGTAGATACTTTAGACGATTTTAGCGGCATCGCGAATTTAAAACGGTGGGATAGTTTTGAGCGATTTTTGGACGATTTTTTTACGCAGAAATAGCGGTAGCTTAAGCCTTAGAGCCGATACGGTAAATTTAAACAGATTTTGATTAAAATTTAGGCTGATTTTTTATAAGCCGACGGCAGAAGCGGTACTAAATTTTTCGATTTGTCGAAATTTTACGCTAAGCCAGACAAAGTCGCCGCACAGAGTAAACAAGCCGCTGTGGGATGAATTAAATTAAAGGAAAATTATGGTAGCTTATAATCGCCCTATTACCTTAGAAGCTGCGCTCAAGGAAGTAACCCAGGAGCGCTTTTGTAAGGGGCATCATTACAAGGATGTCGCTCTGACCGACGAGATGGTGGCGCAGATCGTACAAGTAAAGTCGTTGGTCAATATGGGCTTTATCAATACCGCGATTACCGATGAAGCACTACAATACTTGGCAACTTTGCCCAAACTAAAACTCCTTATCTTAGAGGATAATAAGCAAGTTACAGGCGAAGGCTTTAAGTACTTTACGGGCAAACCTATTGGTCATATCTCGCTGAACGGTTGTCCAGTAACTGATGAGACGCTGAAAATCGTCTTGCAAGTACCGCGCTTAAAATCTCTTTCGCTAAAGAGAACGCGGGTTACTTTTGAGGGGCTAATGGCAGTAGCAC
>CAURKB010000152.1:0-4666 GCA_963525315.1 uncultured Campylobacter sp.
TTTTAGTTTAGTTACCGCTATTCTTTTTGTAGTTCTAATAGCTACTTTGAGCATGTTTTCATTAAACATCTCGGCGACTACAGCAAGACAAACCACTCATATTTTTTTACGAGAACAAGCCGAGCTTCTTGCTCAGGGTGCTACAGAGATAGCTGTTTTTAATCTCCTAAACACAGATTTTACGCAAGTAGCAAACTGCGCATTTTTAAACGCGAATAATCCTACTCCTATTTTACAAACGTCTTTTCCGACCAACAATGTCGCCACGTCTTTGTTTGCGGTAACAGTAACCGCAAGTAGAACGTTCGGCACCATAGGAGCTTGCGACGGTACTGCCGGTAGAGGTACGGCGGTAATCCCGATATCTACGGCCGCGTCTGCCGGAACGGTTATATTAGACGTAGTCGTTAGGTCGGCAAATGCCAATGTCCCGCCGATCAGAATCCACAGACGCACGATCCAAAAACTCTAAAATAATACTTTATATGCTATAATAATCAAAAATCTTAGCACATAAGGAGAGAAGATGAACCTAAGTATCGTAGGCAAACAGTTTGATTTAACAGATCCGATCAAACAACACATAGAAAATGCATTTGACGCGCTCGGCAAATACGGCCTAGATATAATCTCGGGTCGTTGCGTAGTTTCAGCGGATGAAAAAAATGGTAAAAAAGGCTTTAGCGTAGAATTTGCGCTAAATTTAGCCAAAAAAGACACTATCGTAATCCGCCATAAAGAAAAAGATTTATACGCTGCAGTAGATCTCGCGCTTGAGCGCGCATCAAAGGTGCTTCGCCGCGAACACGATAAAAATACTACCGTCAAAAATAAAGACGACGGTAAGGCTATCCGCTCGGCCATAGCAGAAGAAAAAATTGATAGCGAGGTAGACGAGATAATCCCTATGGAGCTTGAGTTGTATAAACCGCTAGAAATCGAAGAAGCGCTACAAAAGCTAAAGGATAGTGAAGCGCAGTTTTACGTATTTAACGATATAGACGCAAAAATGCGCGTAATCTATAAACGCTCCGACGGCAAATTCGGGCTTTACTAATCAAACTTGGGCGGGATAAATTCTCGTCCTTCCCTTTCCGTTTTTTTCTCTAACTTCAAACATTTATTGAGCCAAATATTTGAAACAAAAACTACAGATGCTTAACTAAGCCCGCCGTTAAATTTACAGACAAAAGCGATAGTTATTCTTCCGCGTTCGTAGCAGCAAAAGACAAATAAAATTTATGAGCAAGTTGCAAACAAAGTGCGCCAAATGCAAAAGTTATAAACGCGCCTTGCTACTTTTAAAACACCTGAATCCATTTATTTTAGCGGCTTGGTCAATTTTGCAAAACACCCGCTTCTAAAAACCATTCTAAAAATATTTTTCCTTAATGAGATTTGATATAAAATTTTCTTGCATTGCTATAAATATTCGGGCTCTACTTAGCTTTGTATAGTCCGCCGTTAGCTCTTTAAAGAATATTTAAAAACTACACAACCGCAGTACAAGCCAAAAAACCATCGCTTTTAACGAAGTGCGATTTTTACCGATTTTAACTTTTTGATTAGACGTTTTACTGATTCGCTGTGCCCATAGCTTTTTAGGTTGCTATGCGATTTTTGCGCTTTATCGTTAGCGACGAGGCACGCTATTTCCAAGATTTTATATATATTATGCGGTTTTATCTTTGAATGCGTAACTCTAAATTTAGAATCGTCCGACTCGCAGTTTCAAACAACCAAGCCACACTCTCATTATAGAGATTATTTTTGTACCTGACTCTGATTTGCTTGCTACCGGCGGCAAGCACTCTTTGAAATTTTGCGACACAGACGCTAAACGTTTTAACTTGCCGTCAAGTTTTGATATTTTAAGCTCTATCTCGCTTTGTTTATAGCTTTCTGATACGGTTGCAAGCAGTATTTCATCTATTATAAAACGAGCAAAACGGTATTTTTAAGCAAAAGCTCTCAAACTTAAAAATTGGAGCTAAATTTACTTACCTTTTTATGCTTGCTAGCCGTTAATTCTCGTCGCAAAATTTTTATCTTGGCTACTTTTGCGTTATCTACAAAAATTACGGCTTAATACTCTTTTAAATAAGCTTAGTTTGCACTAAAACCGCTTCTACTTAATGCGCGGGCGGCGTCGTATAGACGAATATACTAAAAAAATTAAACGGCAAAGCATCAAAATCGCCTTCGCTTAGCCGTTTAAAATCAATGCTAATTTTATACGATTCCCAGCAGAGCCGAGCCTAGCATCGACGGATTTTTATTTTGCAAAGCTTGCTGTTTTTCTAGCAAAGAGTTGCTTTGCAAACTAGCTCGTAGCTCTTTTTCATATTTAGTCAAAAGCTCGTCTAGCACGGCTTCAAGCTCGTCTCTTAGGCTTTTTTTCATATCGGTATTTAGTCCTAGAGCTTCCATAAGCTCCTCTTTTTTGGCTCTTAGTTTTTCTTGGATTTTTTGTTCGTTCATCTGCGATAAATATCCGGCCGCGCCAAGCTCGGTAAGAGTCCTTTTAAACCCCTCCACATCGGGCTCTTTGGAGGTTTTTACCGGCTCTGCCGCTCTTTTAAGCTCCTTTTCAAAGTCGCCCTCGTTTGCCGCTTTTGCGCTATTTTGCGCAGCTTTTTGCGCGAGTTCGGCCAAAATCTTTTGGATAAATTTCTGCTCTTCGATCGTCATTTTGCATCCTTTATACAAGATGCATTTTTACAAGCAAATTTTATTCCTTAGCTTTGTCTGCGATAAATTTAGCAAATTTATCATCGTCGTTCGGACAGGCTACGATATCGTAAAAATCAAATTTTAGCTCGTCTGCGATACGCTTAAATTCCTTTGATAGCTCAAAAACGGTCTCGGAGTTGTCGATACAAAACGAGATCGGATAGATGAGCGTTTTTTTATCCTTTAGCTCGGCTAAGACCTGATTTAGCGAGGGTTCGAGCCATTTTACGGGACCGAGTCTTGACTGGTACGCCAGCATCGTTTGCTTAAATTTAACCCCTCGCTTCTCCAAAATTTCGGTTAAAATTTGAACGTGCCGCTTGACGTGCTCCTCATAAACATCGCCTGCATCGATGATTTTTTGCGGCAAAGAGTGCGCCGAAAACACTAGCGTTATATCGTCCGTATTTAGATTACTCGCGCTTTTTTCGATACGGTCTGCGATGATTTCGTTATATCTATCGTCTGCAAAAAACGGCTCGACGATTTTTATCTTTGCTTGTAAATTTAGCTCGCGGTACGCCTTTTTAAAGTCGTTTAGGCTTGACGTCACGGTGGTGATAGAGTAATGCGGGTATAGCGGGAAAACGACGATCTCCGAGGTCTCCGTAAACTCAGCCAAAACGTCCTTTGTAAAAGGCGGCGTGTAGTTCATCGCAAATGTCGCCGTCTCGCCGTCCTCTAAAAAATGCGAAATTTTACCGCAAAGCCTAGCCGTAAGCTCGCAGATAGGCGACTTGCCGCCGATTTGACGGTAGTTGTTTTGCGCGGTTTTTAGGCGCGATTTTGTTATCGCAAATGAGGCGATTTTACGCAAGAGCTGGCTTTTTATCCCCAAAATACAGGGGTCGTTAAACATATTTTTTAAAAAAACTTCAACCTCGCTAAGGTCGTTTGGCCCGCCCATATTTAGTAGTAAAATGAGCCTCATTCGCAAATCTCCTGAGCCTTTAGCGCATCTTCAAGCGTGCTTAGATCGCTTTTTGCGCCGCAACAAGCCTGGTAAAACTCTGCAAACAATGCTTTAGCCGGCGAAACGTCGCCGTAAACTTTCAAATTTTGCTGCCCTTCAAGCGTATATTTGTTCAGCTTAAGACCCGACATATCGCCGAAATACACGCCCCCGCTCGCGGCAAATTCGATCGTAAATCGCTCGGCTTTAAATCGCTTCGAGTTGTGAATGCTGGCTAAGGTTTGATTTTTAAATTTAAGCTGAAAAAGCGCATCGGTTTCGCTTCTTTTATCTTCGTTTTGGATAGAGATTTTGTTGCCAAACACCACTTCGCTACCCGTTACAAACCTTGCTAGATCGACGTTTTGTAAAATTTCCAGCTGTAAATTTACGCCTTTGTTAAAACCGCGCGAGATATTTAGCGAGAAAATTTCCCTTTCTTTAGTGAGCTCCTTTTTTATAGAGGCTATCACGGGATTAAACCTATCCGTAAAAGCCACGTAAGCACCGATATTTTGGGGCTTAAAGCAGTATTTTAATTCTCTTATCTCGCCTGATTTGCAAATCCACGGATCAAGCATGATAAATTTTATAAAATTTAGGCATTTTGGTATTAAATTTAAGTGCTTGTGCGTGTCGGTGACGATTATGGCGTCGATTTTAACCGAGCTTAAAAGATCGTTTATGTTGTTATAAAACGGTATTCGCGTGCAAATTTCGTGATTTTGCACTCCGTCAAATATTCCAACCAGCTCGAAATTTTCCGAGCGACGCAGCTCATTGTAATAAATTTTGGCGTTGCCCGTAAAGCCTATGATCGCAACTTTTTTCTTCATATTAATCCCAAATTTTAATGTTTTTAAAATAATTATAGTAAAAAACGGTAATTAAACGGATAATGCGCCCTATTTTTAGATTTTTTCGGCTTTTTTGCAACCGTTTTTATTGTTTAACCTCAAACAAGTTTTATTAAATTTATGA
>CAURKB010000153.1:0-4647 GCA_963525315.1 uncultured Campylobacter sp.
CTCATTTTGCCCCTAGATTTTAGTAATACTTGTATAATGTTGCACCAAATAATATTAAATAAATATTAAGCAAAATCGCAAAATCTTTAAAACATTAATCTTGCGTAGAAATTAAAATAAAGATTTAATATAATAAAAGCAAACCGCCTTGCTCGTCACGAAAAAATTTGCCGATTTTAGAGGCATAAATTTGCGTCCTAGCTTTGTTTTTCAAATTTTTGCTTTAAAATTTTAAAAATCTCGTGCTTTGAGAGCTCGTATTTGTCGTATATCACGGCGTCATCATCGCCGGTAGGCTGCATGAGGCCGTATGCTAGCTCGCGGTCCAGTCCGCCTTTTTTAAATTTAACGTTTAAAACGTCTATTTTGCGCTTGGCGTCTATCTCGCGGATGCTGATTTGCTTGATATCTTTAAAGTAAAATTTCGCATTTTTGCCGCCTTTTTGCACTAAAAATCCATCGTCTTCGATACGCAAAAAACTAACTTGAAATATCTTTTTTACGCAAAGAACCGCGCAGATCACGGCAACGGCCATCGTAAAAATGCCCGTACCGCCCAAAGCGTAGTAAAAATATCCCGCAAAACCCGCGCAAAATAGCGCAATAGCCAAAAATAATGCGCTTGCTGCGCCTTTTTTATTTTCTTTTACCGTCATCTTTGCTCCTTTTTTTTGCAGATTATACCAAACGGCGGCGTAAATACGGATATTAAAGCGCTAAGCGCAAGCATAAATTTAGCGCTTAAAAAGCGGTATCCGCGGCTAAATTTTATGTCGGCGTTAAAATCGGCGTAATTTTTGCTATAATAAATGCGAATTAAATAAAAAATGACCCGGCAATTCGGCTAACTTGCCTTGCACGGACAAATTTAAGGACGTAAATGCAACAAAACACGGTTTTTAATGGCGAGTATTCTCGTAGAGATATTTTTTTAGTTATGACGCTGGTTTATATATTTGGCGTGATATGTAGGTATTATTATGTCGTTTGGACGCTTGGCATGGACGAGTTTTGGCCTAACGACGTGCCGCTGCTAACTACTAACGACGCGTTTGCCAACGCGGAGGGCGCGCGCGATATGCTAGCTGGATTTCATCAAAAAGGCGACCTTAGTCCATACGGCGCCTCCATCCCGACGCTAACGTTTTTAATAAGCAATATTTTATCATCTAACGTAGATACTATTGCATTTTATTTGAGTATATTTTTATCTCCTTTGCTAGCGATGCCCGTCATCTTAATATCAAGAGAATACAAAATGCTAAGCGTCGGCGTCGTGGCGTCTTTGCTAGCCGTTTCGGCGCCAGGGTACTATATCAGGACTATGGGCGGATATTTTGATAGCGATATGCTAAACATAACCCTGCCCGCGCTAACGGTTTGGTCTTTAATCAAACTCGTAAAAAGCCGCTCTAACAAAGATGTATTTTTACCGGCCGTTTTTACCGCGCTTTATTCTTGGTGGTACGTTAGCTCGTATTCGTTAAATTTAAGCCTTTTGGTTACGTTTTTATTATATACGCTAGTAGCAGATAGGCGAAACGACGTAAACTATAAAGCGGCGATACTGATGGCTGTCGCTCTTATTAGATTTGATTATCGCAGTGAAGGCGAAATGATCGTTAATTACGTTTTAGCCCTAAAAGTCGTTCTTATAGCGGCGTTATATTTTTTTATGGCGAAAGCTTCCGCCTCTTTAGGCAAAAAGGCCGTTATCGGCGCAGGCTTATTCGTAGCGATTTTATTTGTGAGCTTTGGCGGATTTGAGCCGGTTTTATACGTACTTGACGTTTATATAAATAAAAACGTAGGAGGAACTTTAGAGACGCTTCATTTTTATAGCACCAGAAAGACCGTCATCGAGGCGGCTAACATATCTTTTAACACCTTTGCGATATATGCGGACGGAAACGTTATTACCTTTATAGTTTCTATGGCGGGTCTTGTTTTGCTGGTTATTAAATTTCGCTCCTTTATCCTAGCTCTTCCTATGGCGGCACTCGGGTTTTTATCGTTTGTCGGAGGTGTTAGGTTTGCTATGTATATTACGCCCGTTACTGCGCTAGGATTTGCTTATTTCGTGTATTTTACATTTGAGTATTTCGGTATCAGAAGATGGCTTAAAAACGCCATGACCGTTTTGCTAGCTTGCTTAGCCTTGACGCCTAATGTCGATTTTATATATAGATTTCTCGTTCCGCCTACGCTTTTTAAGAGTTCTATCGCACCTTTAGTGCAGCTAAAAGATAAGGCTAGTAGAGAGGATTATGCGGTATCTTGGTGGGATTTTGGATATTTGATTAGATATTATGCCGACGTCAAAGTCGTCTCAGACCCGGGCAGCAGGCAAATAGGCGAATACGCTTTTTTATCGGCCTTTATGCTAAATGAAAATCAAACCGCCTCTGCCAACATGGCAAGACTAAGCGTAGAATACATCGAAAAAAGTCTGGATAAAAAGCCCGGTTCGTTATTATTAAGAGCGGAAAAAGACTACGGCGAAAAAGATATAAATAAATTTTTAAAATCTCTAAACGATGAAAATTTTAAGCTCCCTAAAAAAACGAGAGACGTTTATTATTACTTCGTGCCGGAGATAATAGACATGCTGCCTGCTATCTTAAAATTTACCTCCATAAATATCGCTACGGGCGAGGAGCGGCTGGATAGAACGGTACACGTCGGCTATCAGTTTACTATAGAAGCTGACGGCAAGCTAGACCTAGGCGGCGGCTGGACGTTGCCCGGCATAGACAGTCCGCATCTGCTACATAACGGCAAAGAGGTAAAAATAAACTCCCATCATCATATAGCTAGAGGCGCGGACGGCAACCTCGTAAAAAACGATAAAAAGCTGGACGAAAGCGCGGATATCCATGTTTTATTTTTGGCTGATTACGAGAGGATTTTGATTTTAGATCAAAAAGCTTACGATTCGGCCTTTGTGCAGATGTTTTTGCTGGATAATCACGATAAAAATCTATTTGAGCAGGTTTATCTGGGCAATAAAGCAAAAATTTATAAACTACTTAAATAAACAAAGCCGGGTTTAGCCTCGTAGTCTCGGCGGCTAGCGAGGCTAAATTTAGCTCTTGCTAAGAATTCGGTAGCGATTATTTAAGCGGCTCGGTTTTACGGCTCGGAGTAAATTAATCTAGCTTACTTTTGCGCCGCATTAAATTTTGGCGCGTTTTTAAGATATTTGCTTAAATTTGAGTAGTTTTGCGTTTTAGGGATAAATTCAGCGCAAACGGGCTTAGTCTCGCCTATATCTGCGCCGAATTTGAGGATTATTTTATTTTAGCTTCCAGCGAGATTTCTACGTCCGGATAGCTTTTACCGCCGTGAAACGCCTTGGCTGCGGTTGCAAATTTAGCAAAAGTCTCGTCTAGTTTTAGATCGGCTAAAAGATCGACGCCGATTTTAGCTTTTAGCGTGCCGCTCTCGACCGTATACTGCGTTTTGTAGGTTTTACTATTTCCTTTTACGCTTACTTCGACTTCTATTTCGCCTGCCTTATCGTCGCCGCTAGCCGATACGATTTTAGCCGCGATTGCGTTGCCGTCGAAGATTATACCGATACGTTTATCGCGGTCGGGGAGCTTTGTATTTATGTTTTTTGGATCGATGTTAAATTCAAAGCTCTTTAAAAAATCCGCGAAATTAGCATTTTCCGCGCTTTTAAAGCCTAGTTCTTTAAACGTACCTTCAACGCCTGTTTTATTTGCCAGTTTATAGCCGACGAATTTTACGTTAGGCTCGCCCTCTACGCTAAAAGCAAATGCCGAAGCTGCAAATAAAGAGGCGATTAACGCGCCAGAAACGATTTTTCTCATCCGTTCTCCTTAAGATTAAGATTAATAACTGCTATCATTAAGCTAGCAATTATATAATCTAAAACTTCAAACGAAGCTTAAAGCTGCTGTTTTTTACCCGCTTTCGTTTTAGCGCGCTGGGGCGGATTAAAATTTACCTCGGCTAGGCGCCTAGAACGAGCGATTTATCAGAGCCGTTTTTTGAAAGATACGGCAAAAACGGCGAATTTTATGCTTTATAGCAAGCTTGAAGCGCGGCTTACGGCTCGCGGCGCGAAATTTAGCAAGAAAATTTATCAAACCATAGCTGTTAAACAAGACGCGGCCCAGGCGCTAAAAAACGTCTGTCGGCACCTTGATATAAACGCGCTAAAATACGGCGTCAAAGACGCAGAGGCGATGCTCGCGCCTTTTTGCGAAGAGGGCTTTGTAAACGAGACGATAAACTCGCAGATGACGTTATTTACGTTTTAAATTGTTAAAATTTAAGGGCGAATTTAAATTCACATAAGCGGCGCAAATAGCCTACAAAGCGCAAGCTAAAAGGCGCGTAAATATTAATATGCGGGCGTTTTCTGCGAATACGTCGTTTGCCTTTACTCCCAAACTCCAAATTTGCTGCCAATTATACTTTTATTCCCCCCTTTCTCGCTAATCCAAATCCACTCTTTGACATTTTTGGTTAGCCATTCCTTTTCTATTGCATTGTCATAAATAAAAATCCCAAGATTTGCCAAATCGTTTTCGTTACCTTTTGCGTGGAATGTATTTTTATCTATCCTAATCAAATCACACTGTTTTCCAAGCTCATCCAAGTATTCATACATTGCCG
>CAURKB010000154.1:0-4642 GCA_963525315.1 uncultured Campylobacter sp.
AGATAGACTGGTTAAAGAGACCGTCAAAGCGAGCGAAATTTTAGCGCGCCTAAAGAGCCTATGATAAAGCATTTTTTTACGCCTTACGTCGTTTTGGAGATCGCGGCGGCGTATTTTTTTATCCACGCGTACGGATTTTTAAATTTGGTCCTAGAGGTCATCGCGTCGGCTATTTTGGGGCTATTTTTTATGTTTCGCGTCGGATTTTTCCAGCTAACTAGCAATATCGCGTTTTTTAAGCCCGCAGACGTCTTTAGTAGCGTAGGTATGGCGATCGGGGGCTTTTTTATGTTTATCCCTGGGCTTATCACCGACGTTTTGGGCGCGGCGATCATAGCGGTCGCATTTTTTGCAAATTTAAAAAATGGCGGCGAACGCAAGAGCGGGAGCGAATATTATTACGAAAAATTTGATAGTAGAGAGAGCAAACCGCGCAATGACGGCGAGATCATCGACGTCGAAGTCGTAGAAGAAAAGAGGCAAATATGGAAAAACTAAAAATCGCAACGAGAAAAAGCGTGCTGGCTATGTGGCAAAGCGAGCATATCAAGGATAAAATTTTATCGCGCTACCCAAATCTTTCGGTCGAGCTAACAGGCATGAAAACCAAAGGCGACGTGATACTCGATACGCCGCTAGCTAAGATCGGCGGCAAGGGGCTTTTTACAAAAGAGCTAGAAGACAGCATGCTAAGCGGCGAAACGCACATCGCAGTACATAGTCTAAAAGATGTGCCCGTCGTGTTTCCGGAGGGGCTGGTGCTAGCCGCGATCTGCTCGCGCGAGGACGTGAGAGACGCGATGCTAAGCGAAAAATACGCTAAATTTGAGGATCTGCCCCAGGGCGCGCGCGTGGGTACGACGAGTTTGCGCCGCAAAATGCAGCTTTTAGCGATGCGCCCTGATCTTGAGATAATCTCGCTGCGAGGCAACGTCCAAACTCGTTTGCGCAAGCTAAAAGAGGGCGAATTTGACGCGATTATCCTAGCGATGGCGGGCGTGAACCGCTTAAATTTACGCTCCGAAGTCGCGCATATCGTGCCGTTTGAGCTAGACCAGATGATACCTGCGATGGGGCAGGGGGCGCTTGGTATCGAGGCTAGAGAGGACGCTGAAATTTTAAATTTGATAGAGTTTTTAAAGGATGAAAAAGCCGTCATCGAAACGACCGTGGAGCGCGATTTCGTCGCGATGCTAGAGGGCGGCTGCCAGGTGCCTATCGGCGTAAATGCGAATTTAAACGGCGATAAGATCGAGATACGCGCCGTCGTGGGACTACCGGACGGTAGCGAGAGTATACGTGAAAATATCGTCGCGCAAAAAAGCCAGTGGAAAAGCGTGGGCGCCGAGCTTGGTCGGATATTTATCGGCAGGGGCGCAAAAGAGCTGCTAAAACGCGCCGAGGAGATGGCGTAGAGGCGTGTTTGAGCTAAATTTTAAAGCAAAAGCCGTAACCGCTACTAAAAATAGCAAATATGGCTACTATATGATCGGTCTTGCAGAGGGCAAATAGAGCTACAAAAACTACATAATCTTTCAAAGACCGATCAAACTCAAAAAAGATGACGACGAGAACGCCGATATAAACCGCTTATACGCGGAATGCTACGGCCTCTGAGCGTAAAAATAGCGCTTGCGTAATGAAATTTGTAGTGCTAAACGGCGAGGTAATATCGCAAACTACGCGGTAGCCGAGACGGCGACTGATGCTTTGCTAGCTATCGGCGCACGCGATAAATAACCGCTCCCCGCTTCGCCTTTTTCAGCTATTTTTGGCTAAAATCGCCCAAAAATCAAAAAGGCGACATATGGACTACATCAAGCTTCTAAAAGATAACGGCCTACTGCGCGTCATCGACGAGCCCGCGGATATCGATCTAGAAATCGCGCACGCAAGCTACATCGAGGTCAAGCGCGAAAACTCGCAGGCGCTGCTTTTTACAAATCCTATCTGCAAAAAAACCGGGCGCAAATTTGCTCCCGTGCTAGCCAACATCTACGGCTCAAAGCGCGCTTTGGAGCTTATTTTCGGACGAGAGCCGGACGAGATCGCGGGCGAGATCGAGCGGCTTTTAAAACCCAAAAAACCTAAAAGCTTTGGCGAAAAGCTAAATTTCGCCGCATATTTGTTTGAGATGAGAAAAATTTTTACCAAACGCCTAAAAACTCGCGGCGAGTGCCAAGAGATCGCGTATTTCGGCGATGCGGCGGATTTAAATTTGCTTCCCGCGCTAAAAACATGGCCGCTTGACGGCGGCGCCTTTATCACGATGGGGCAGGTCTATACGCAAAGCCTGGACGGCGAACTGCAAAACGTCGGCATGTACCGCTTGCAAATTTATGGTAAAAATCGCCTCGGCATGCACTGGCAGATACACAAAGACGGCGCGAATTTCTTTAACGAATACAAGCGCGCAGGCCGCAAGATGCCCGTATCCGTGGCAATAGGGGGCGATCCGCTCTATATCTGGTGCGGCCAGGCGCCGCTGCCAAAGGGCATGTTTGAGCTGCTACTTTACGGCTTCATCCGCAAAGAGCCGGCCAAACTCGTAAAGTCGCTAACGAACGAAATTTACGTCCCGCACGACGTGGACTACGTGATCGAGGGCTTTGTGGATACGGATAAATTTGAGCTTGAGGGGCCCTTTGGCGATCACACGGGCTTTTATACGCCGATAGAGCCTTTTCCGGTGATGGAGGTTACGGCGATCACTAGCAAGCGTGAGCCTGTATTTCACGCGACCGTAGTCGGCAAGCCGCCGCTTGAGGATAAGTACATGGGCTGGGCGACCGAGCGTATTTTCTTGCCGCTTTTGCGCACGACGGTACCGGAGCTGCTGGACTACAACATGCCTGAAAACGGCGTCTTTCACAACCTGATTTTAGCTAAGATAAACGCCCTTTATCCCGCGCATGCCAAGCAGGCGATGCACGCGTTTTGGGGCGTGGGGCAGATGAGCTTTGTAAAGCACGCGGTTTTCGTCGGCGAGGATGCGCCTGATTTGAGCGATTATGGCGCGCTTACGGAGCATATTTTAAACCGTTTTGGCAAAAATGCTCTGCTAATCAGCGAAGGCGTGTGTGATCAGCTAGATCACGCGAGTCCGAACTCGTGCTTGGGCGGTAAGCTTGGAATCGACGCTACGCAGGATTTTTCGGCCCCTGCGCCCGTGCTTTTGAGCGACGCCGTGCTGCTGGCTAAATTTAAAGAAATAGAGCCAAATTTAACGCAGCTAGCGCAGTTTAAAACAAATACCAAAACTCCGATTTGCGTCGTCAAATTTGATAAAAACCGCCTCGTAAAAGAGGTTTTTGAAGAGCTTTTGAAATTTAAAGAGCACTTTAAACTGCTCGTTTTCGTCGGTCCCGAAAACCGTCTGGAAAACCCGTATATGCTGCTTTGGCGCGTGACAAATAACATCGACGCCTTGCGCGATATCTACGTGCGTGAGGGTGCGGTCTGCATCGACGCCACCGCAAAAGGCGAGGCCGAGGGCTATACGCGCGGCTGGCCGCTGCAAACCGACTGCGACCGCGATGTTGTGGCAAATTTAATCAAGCGCGGCATAGTAAAAGACGAGCCAGAGCTATTTAGCAAATTTGAGATTTTCGGATAAAATTTAAACTAGACAAATTTAAAAGCGGCTAAATTTGACGAGCCACTTAAATAAATTCGTTTTTCAAGCGCCTTTTTAGCCCGAATTTTATAAAATCGCAAAATGGATAAAGAACGCCTAATAATCGACAAATTTAGCAACTCCTTCATCGGCGACGACGGCGCTGTGGTGACGCATGAGAGCGGCCGCTGGGTGTATAGCAAGGACCTTTTTTGCGAGGGGACGCACTTCCTGGCAGGCTGGCTTAGTATGGAGGAGATCGCGCGCAAGGCGATGCTCGTAAATCTCTCCGACGCCATCGCGATGAACGCCGAGCCTAAATTTGCGCTTTTAGGACTTGGGCTACCAAAAAACACGAGCGCGGCGCAGATCTCGGCGCTACGCAAGGGATTTGCGGACGTTTGCGACGAGTACGGCGTGACTATCATCGGCGGCGACACGATCGGTAGCGATAAAATTTTACTTAGCGTTACGATTATCTCGCGGCTTTGCGGTAAGGCGGTCTTGCGAAGCGGAGCAAAAAAGGGCGATCTGGTTGCTTTTACGGGCGAGCTTGGAGGCAGTTTAAAAGGGCTTAGGACGCTTTTAAACTGCGGGCGTGTCGCGTCAAATTCGCGCTTTAAAAGGCCTATTTTAAAAGATAAATTTTTCTACGCCGCGGCAAGCAAGATAAACGCCGCCATGGACGTTTCAGACGGGCTTGGCACAGATCTAGCCAAGCTTTGCATGCAGAGTCGGTGCGGGGCAAAATTTAGCAAACGGCTAAGCAAACGCGAGCTAAATAGCGGCGAGGAATACGAGATTTTATTTACGTTTAGTCCGAAAAACCGCGCCAAAATTTTAAGCCTAGCACGCAAAACCCGCACGAAAATCACGATTTTTGCCAAAATAACGAAAGGAAAATTTAAAAGCAATGCAAGAAACCACCATTTTTAAGCCACTTTACGCGCTCACTCACGCGCCCATCAACGCGTATTTTAGTAAAAACTAGGACGATTTTGTGTTTATCTATATCCCGATTTAAGG
>CAURKB010000155.1:0-4578 GCA_963525315.1 uncultured Campylobacter sp.
CGAAAAGGACAAAACGCCGCCTTGCGGCTTTAACGAGGACATAATATAAAAATATCGTTTTCTTTTATACAAGGGGGTTTTAGGGGATTAGTGCGAGTGGTGAGGAGTATTTCCGCCGTCGTCGATGATCGTTCCGGTGGCGTGAATACTACCCTTGACGTTCAAATTTCCGTTTAACGTTACATTGGCTTTTATCTCGATGTTGTCGGCGACTAAATTTATGAGCTTTGGGGATAAAATTTCAAGAGTTGAGTTTGCCGTGTCGTAGCTGATTATAGTGCCGTCTTCGTATTGCGTTATCTCTTTAGTTTGAGAGCTCCCATCGGGCTCGCGGCAAGCTTGATTAAAGATCGCGCCCACGGCATATTTAAGCCCGCCGTCTCTTAGCTGATGGACGATTGCCTGCTCTCCGACTCGCGGCGGCGAAAATGCGCGCTTAAACGAGTTTGCGCTTTGGACGTATGGGATGAGCTTTGTTTTCGTGCCTAGGTATTCGACTCTTACCAGGCTTTTATTTTCGCTCACTTCGCAGATCGTGCCGATAAATTGCATTTAGACACTCCAAAGCTGCGTATGATAAACGAATTTTAGCCTTAGCTCGGTCATAACGTAGTCCTTATCCAAAACCTCGATATTTGAGCGATTTACGGCGTTAAGCTCCATAAAGTTAAATTTGCCCTCAAAGCTCTTTAGCCTATCTAGCACTTTTAATAGCAACTCGTCGTTTTTGCTGTATGATGAATCAATCAAATTTATGCTCACGCTTAGCTCGTGTTTGATCCGCTCAAAGCTCACCGCCTCCACTGCGTCGTCAGTGTCTTTTATGATGATTAACGGCAAATTGTCTTTGTCGAATACGTAAATTTCAAAAACCTCAACGTTAAAATTTAAGCTCTCCAAATGCTTTTTTAAGGCTTCCACGATTTGCGCCCGGATATTTTGAGGCGGCGTAGGGGTGTTGCTCTGCGTTGGAACTCGTATTTCTTCTATAAAATATTTTTTTGACATTAAATTTCTCTCAAAAATAGTCTTTTTAGCACTTGACTTTCGAGCACGCTTTTCGTGATCTCGTATCTAGCACCTAGTATCTCGATCTCGTCTTTTAATCTTAGATTTTTTGCATCTTCAAGCGTGATTAGGGCGGTTATCTCCGTGCCTACCGCCCCGTTTTCGTAAATAATCCTAGAGTTTGCGTTAAAATGGCATTTGATGAGCTTGTTCGTCCTTATGCATCTCAAATTTATACTAAAGTTTTGATTTAAGATGCCCTTGACGTCGTTTCTCACCATATCTAAATTAATCATTTATATTGCCGTTTTCATCAAGTCCTTTGGCATTAGCGTCCTTGTCGTCCTCGGGCGGTTTTTTATCGTCTTTTTTAGCGTCTTTGTCCTTTTCTTTGTCGGATTGGGATGCTACTTTTTTATCCTCTTTTTCGCCGTCTTTTTTGGTTTTGTCACCATCCTCGTCTTTGACCTTGTCATTGTTTGCCGTTACCGTCTTTTTGCCTTTATAAGGCGCGATCGCCCCGATGGTTTGCATACGTGCGATAAAATTTCTATCCGTTCCATCCGGTAGCTCGATAATGTCGCCCTCTTCGCAAAAATCAACGCCGATTAACGTGGCGTATAAAACTATATATTTGCTCATTTTTTACCTTTCTTTTTTACTTCGTAGGCGAGACTAGGCTCGCCTTTACGCTAAATTTAAACAGATGTTTTTGAGATGGCAAAGCTCTTCTCGCGCGCTAGCTTTGCGTCGATGTCGTAAAATGCCTGGAGCAAGACGTTTCCGCCCTCTTGCATTAGCGGCAGGATTTCAAGCGGTCCAAACGCTCCGATCCAAATATCCTCAAAGTTTCCAAAGATCACGTCGCCGGCTTTTAGGTTGTTGTTTTTGTAGTAGGCGTATCCTTGAAGGTCATTGTCTCCGACGTCGATTAGCATGCGCTCGGTGCTGTTGCCGCGCTTCGTGCTTCGTAGCTTGCTGATGTCCGTGCCGTTTATAAAAAACTTTGAGTGCTCGGTATCAAGCCCGGCCGCGTCTAGCTTGTCGCCAAAGGCCAAGGTAAGCTCCAAAGTAGGCGCAGTCATGTATCCGGTGACGGTCGGCACTCCGCTTGTGGCAAATAGCCCCTTTACGACTCCGTTGCCATAAAGCAGCGTCTGCTCTATCTTTTTGCGGATCGCGTCTTTTAGCTTTTTAAACGCAAAGCTCTCAAGCTCAAACGCGTTCATGTTTAGCATCGTTCTAGTGATGATGATATTTGCGTTTAGGGTGTGAGGGCTTAGCGAGATGTTGTCAAACGTCATCTTTTCAGCGTCGCGTCTTTTGCCTTCTTCGACGAAGTCCGCGGTAATGCTAGACGTATCGCGCGGGATAGTCAAATTTGCGCTTAGGTTCGGTAGCCATGTGCAAAAATTTAGCAGTTTGCTATCTTGTTTTAGTTGCTCGATAAGTAGATCACCGCGGTATTCTTTATTTACGGCGTCGGCTGCCGTCGTCGTGCTTGTTACGCCGTCGGCGAAATTTGCTATAAACTCGTCCGGCAGTGCAAAACGTCCGATCTCTTTACCTCTGTATTCCATCTCGCGCGACAAATCGACGTTTCTATCTACGGCCGATTTGATGACGTTTGCGAGGCTAAAGCATGCGCTATTATCTCTTTTTGAGAGGATATTTACGGTTTTTATCTCGCTTTTGGCATTTAGCTCGGCCATTTCTTTGCTAAATTCAGCGTAACTCTTGCCTGCGCTTATCGCGGCGAGCGCCTCTTTTTCGCGGCCTAAAATATGGGCTAGCTCGATAATGTTTGCCCTAGTCTCCTCGCTTGATCTTACTTGCTCGTTTAGTTTGGCAAGCTCGCCAGCGCTTGACGTTGCAGCTAGTTTTGCGCTCTCTTGCGGCGCTGCTTGTTCGTTCATTGGCATTTTTTCTCCTTTTGGTTGATTAAATTTTGATATTTTTGCATTTGGGTCAGCTCCTTGCCAAACGGCCGAGAGCTCGACGATCTCGCCCTCGTAAATTTGATAATGCTCGATCCCTTCGATTTTATCCATCTCTTTTACCTTGTAGTTTCCAAATCCAACGCTCACGCTGTCGCTAAGCCCAGCTTTGTATTTCGCGTAAGCTTCTTTTGAGATAGCCACCTCATCGCTAAATTTAACCTTGGCCTTAAAATCTCCGTTTTCAAATTTAGTATCGATTATCGCGCCGATTGCATTTGCAAACGTCGGATCATGATCTAAATAAAGCGTTTTGGCGTTAAATTTAACCCCGCTAGTATCCACGCTTAGATAATATTCGTCGCCCCAAAATCCAACTCTTTTATGTAGATTGTTTTTTGAGAGCGCAATAAAGCTAATTGTTTTTGCTTCGTCGTCAAACGCCGCATTTTTGCCTAAATTTACGCTAAAATTGCGCGCGTCTTTTAAAATATTCTCATTCACGGCCGCTATTTCCTTTCTTGATTTTTTCTATTTCTTGCAGTTTTTGCACGATTTGCTTCTCCTTTTCCAGCTCGTCGAGATAGGTGTCGTATTCGATCCCTTTTTCTCTCAAAACCTCGATGCGCGTTTTAAATCCGCACTCGATCGCTTTGGCGTTAGCGCTCACTTCCTTGTTTGGGTCGATGTATTCCCAGCCCTGGGGCTTAAAGCTAAAATGATCTAAAATTTCGCCGTATTCTTTGGGCGATATTCTGTTCATTAAAAGCTCTATTTTTAGCCACTCTTTAAAAATGGCGTTATGCATTTTGCGACGGAGGAAATTTTGCACGCGCTTAAAGCCCCTTCGCTCGCTCGTCGTGCCTTGACGGATCGAGCTATAATTTACCTCGCGCAAATCGCCAGTAAGCGTCGCGTAGCTGATGCCTAGCGATCGCGCCACTTCTTGGTTGGTGCTTTTTAGGAAAAACTCGATATTTGTCGGGTTGTGCGGATCGATAAATTTAGGCTCGATACCCGCCTCCAAATACCTCATCGTGCCCGTTTCTACGTTTTCGGGCAGGTCTATTTTGGCGCTTTCATTCGTTAGCTCTCCCGTATCCTCATCAAATTCCGGAGCTATCCCGCCTATGCCGCCCTCGTCTTTTTGCGTATAAAATCCCGTCATTTCGCTAGCAAGGCGCGCGCGGTTTAGCTCGGCTTTTTTAAATTTATCTTTTTGGTGTATGTCGAAAATCGCCGTGGCTAGCTTTGAGTTGCCGCGCGTTTGCTCGGCGATCATCGGTTTTCTTATGTGGATTATGTCTTTTGCTTCGATGCCGAGGCGCTCGTTGTGGTCTCTTTTTACGAAATACCTCACCGGCGTAAGGCTAAATTTGCTCTGTTTTTCTATGCCGTAAAATATAAATTTGCCCTCGTCGGTGTAGTCGCTATCGATACTCTCGGCACTTATTAGCTCCATTTTGAGCGTATCGCCGCGCACGAGCCTAATAAACGCCTCGCCGTCTCTGTAAAGCGCATTTAGCGTTAGCTCTTCGTAATCCTCAAAATCATAAACGCCGTAAATGCAGCAATCCTCCTGCCATTTCCAAAATGCGTTTTGAATTTTGGTATTTAGATCTTTGCTTTTAGT
>CAURKB010000156.1:0-4527 GCA_963525315.1 uncultured Campylobacter sp.
ACCCCAACCTTGGCAAGGTTGTGCTCTACCCCTGAGCTATTCCCGCACCGTTTGAGAAGTCGCAATTTTAGCAAAAACGTTTTCATTTGTCAAGAAAATTTCAAAATTTTTACAATTTCGCCCGCTTTTAGCTCGCCGAGGCTTTCGCTTGTTACCAAAACGGCGTTACTTTTGATGAGCGGAGTTATCATGCCAGAGCCGAATTTATTATTATCCGTCACGCTAAATTTGCCCCCCAAAAAGCTACCGAGCACGATGTTTTGGCGTCCCGACTTTATTTTTATGTCTTGATTTAGGGCGGCGTCAAATTTTTCTAGCTGTGAGCCCTTTAAAAAAGGAACGACTAGCAAGAAGCACATCAAAAACGCTGCCATCGGATTTCCGGGCAGGATAAAGACGATTTTTTTATCTTTTATAAAAGCTTTGCTCGGTCGTCCGGGGCGGATATTTACGCCGTCAAAAAGCTCGCTAAAGCCTAAATTTAAAAGCGCCGTTTTCATAAAATCAGCCTCGCCCTTGCTCGCTCCGCCGCTTGTTACGATGACGTCAAATTCAGCCGTCTCTAGCGCGCGCGTCGTGCTTTCCAAGTCGTCCTTGATAATGCCCGCATACGAGCTGGCAAAGCCGAAGCTTTGAAGCAAAGACGCGATGCCTGCGCCGTTTGCGTTGTAGATTTGCTCCTCGCTAGCGTTTTGCCACGGCTCGACCACTTCGTCGCCGCTCGAACATATACCGATCTTTAGCTCGCGCTCTACGCAGACGCAGTAGATGCCCTGAGCGGCTAGCATCATTACTCTTGCGGGCGTTAAAATTTCGCCTTTTTTTAGCAAAATTTCGCCCGCCTTAACCTCTTCGCCCTTATATCTTAGAGCGTTAAATTTTTTAACTTTGCTTTGCGGCGAGAGCTTGCCGTCCTGCAAAATAGCGTCTTCAAAAGGCACGACGGTGTCTGCATTCGTCGGCATTTTTGCACCCGTCATTATCTTTACGCATTCGCCTTTTTTTAGCGTGATTTCAGCCTCATCGCCCGCCAGCACGGTTGCCGCGATGCTTAACGGCTCGTTTAAATCGTCAAATTTAAGAGCGTAGCCGTCCATTGCGGCGTTGTCGAAGGAGGGCAAATTTTTAACTGCAATGACGTCCTGCGCTAAAATTTTACCCGTCGCGCGCTCAAGGCTTACAAACTCGCCGTAGCCGTCAAATTTAGCTTTTTCTAGGATCAAATTTTGAGCAAGCTCTAGCGTCATTTTACTCCTCCAGCCTGCGTATTTTTGCGCCCAGAGCCGCCAGCTTGCGCTCTAGCCCCTCGTAGCCTCTATCTAGGTGATAAATTCTATGCACGCGGCTAGTTCCGTTTGCTGCAAGAGCCGCTAGCACCAGGGCAGAGCTTGCGCGCAGATCGGTAGCCATCACGTCTGCGGCGTTTATTTCGCCTCCGCCGTGGATCGTCGCGATGTGGCCGTTTAGACGGATATCGGCACCCATGCGCGTGAGCTCGCTAACGTGCATAAA
Source organism: uncultured Campylobacter sp. (assembly GCA_963525315.1). GTDB lineage: Bacteria > Campylobacterota > Campylobacteria > Campylobacterales > Campylobacteraceae > Campylobacter_A. Next base: position 1,513 of record CAURKB010000156.1, read on the forward strand.
GCGGTTCTCAAAAAGCCTCTCGTCGATCGTGCTAACGCCGTTTGCCGTGAGCGAGAGCGCCATAAACTGCGCCTGCATATCGGTCGGAAATCCCGGAAATTCCGTCGTCACGATCTCGACGGGATTTACGTTTTTAGCCGGCATTATCGTGATTTTGTCGCCGTCCACGACGGTTTCAAAGCCCATTTGGTTAAATTTAGTAAGCACGGCCCTAAGATGCGCGGCATTGGCGTTTGTTATAGTTACTTGCGAGTTCGTGATCGCCCCGGCGCAAAGATACGTCCCCGCCTCGATCCTATCGGGGATGACCGTTATCTCGCCAACATCCAGCAGGCGCCTGTCCGTGCCCTCGATCACAAGCTCGTCCGTGCCGATACCCTCGATCTTTACGCCGCCTGCGGCCAAAACCTCGCAAAGCTGCACCACCTCAGGCTCTTTGGCGACGTTGATTAGATGCGTAGTGCCGTGAGCGAGCGCGGCGGCCATGATGATGTTTTCGCTGCCCGTTACCGTGATCTTGTCAAACACGATCTGCGCGCCCTTTAGCCCATCAGGCGCCGTGGCTACGACATAGCCTTGCTTTATCTCGATGTTTGCGCCCATTTTTTCTAGCGCGCTTAGATGCAAATCTATCGGTCTTTGTCCGATCGCGCAGCCGCCGGGCAAACTCACCTCGCAGTGGCCAAACCTAGCTAGTAGCGGGCCAAGAACCAGGATAGAGGCGCGCATTTTACGCACGATGTCGTAGATAGCCTTCGTAGAGATAACGTAATTTGAGTTGATTTTTAACGTGTGATCGTCCGTAAATTCGCATTTTGCGCCCAAATTTACGAGCAGCGTCGCCAATGTTTTTATATCCTCGACGTTTGGCATGTTTTTTAGCGTCACGTCGTTTTTTATGATTAGAGCCGCGGCTATTAGGGGCAAGGCGGCGTTTTTCGCACCGCTTACGGCAACCTCGCCGCCAAGTTTCGCGTTTCCTTCGATTTCTAGATAATACATATTCTTAAATCCTTAAATAAAACCCAAAGTATAGTGAAATTTAGCTTATAAATTTAAATTTATGCCGATATTTACCGATTTATTTATATAATCCTGCTTTTAGGCAGTTCGTCTCTACGGCTTGTCTCTTGGGTAAATTTAAATGATCTAGAAATTTTCTCCCTTGATGAACTATTATGTTCTATCTTCGGTCGAAAATTTCGTCGAAACATTTAAATTTATACAAGATACTTCGCCTTGAAATTTAAATATAAAATAGGATGATTTAAATGAAATTTACCATTTTTTTACCGCTAGCGCCGATTGCGGCTTTGATTTTTAGCGGGTGCGCGAACAGCACGCCCAAAATTTACCCGACCGATCAAAGCGGACAGATTTTAAACGCGAGATTTTTAAACTCGCAGCAAGACGTTTTTAACGATCTAGGCGGCAAAGCGCTTTCAAATTTTATGCAAGGCTTTTTGGGTAAAAAAGACGGCGGAGACTGCTCGGGCTTCGTCTCGCTCGTAAATAAAAACATAAATAACGTCTACTTTTTTGAGACGAATTTGCTCAAATTTTACGGCGAAAACGGATCGAAATCTCAAGCCATTTATAATTTTTACAAAAAGCGAAATTTGATCTCGCAAACAAGCCCAAAGCTCGGAGATTTGGTGTTTTTTAACAACACCACGAGCCAAACCAAAGACAAAAACAAACAAATCATAACCCACCTTGGTATCATAGACCGCATAGAGGACGACGGAACTATAAGATTTATGCATAATACTAGAGGCAAAAATAAAAGCGGATTTATAAATCTATTTCAAAAAAATAGCCATAAAATAGGCGGCAAAGAGGTAAACTCCTACATCGTAGCGTGTAAAGGCGGCGACGCTGCTTGCCTAACGTCAAATAGATTCGCCGGCTTTGGCAAGGTTAATTTTTAGCTAAATTTATGTCTAAATTTTATATGATAAAGCCTTTAAAAAGGAGCCGTTTTTGAAAGCTACGATATCGCTCATCGCGTTAAATTGTCTAGTCTATCTTGCCGTTTACTGCGGCATTTGCGGTAGTAACGCGACGCTTGGGCTAAACATGTTTTTTACGGACGGACTTTACGTCTGGCAGCCTGCGACTTCGATGTTTATGCATGCAAATTTAGCCCATTTGCTAATGAATATGGCGGTTTTGTATCAGTTTGGCTCGCTTCTTGAGCGATACTACGGCAGCGAAAAATTCGCCGTCGTTTACTGCGTCGGAGGCGTTTTGACTTCGTTGCTTAGTTTTATTTATATTTATGTTATGTTTAAAACTAACGGAACTTTTATAAATTTAGTCGGAGCTAGCGGCGCGATCAGTCTATTGCTAGGCGTTTTGGCGTTTTTAGACGCAAGCAGCCGAAAAGGGCTAATAATCGCTATCTTGCTAATGAGCTTCGCGCCCGTAGCCATGGGCGTAAACGTCGCCTGGTACGCGCATATCATCGGTTTTGCACTAGGGTATTTCGGGGTAAAATTTAAGGGGATAAAATGAGATTTTTCGATAAAATTTGGGAAATTTTAGAGTGCGGCGACAAGGAGCTTAAATTTGATAAATTTAAACGATTTTACGCCGAGTATAAGGCCGGCAAATTTGACGCGCAAATAGAAGAGGGCGGTAAATTTGACGAGATAAAACCGCTAAAACGCCCAAGCTACGCGGTATTTTGCGAGGTCGTAGCAATGAGAGAAATCGGCGGCAAAAAGCAAGCGGACAAGCAAAAAGCCTTCCTTCACTCGATCGCGCACATCGAATACAGCGCCGTAGATATCGCGCTAGATGCGGCGTATCGCTTCCGCGCGCTACCAAAGGCCTACTATGACGACTGGCTAGAGGTCGCCGAGGATGAGATCAGGCACTTTAAGATGATCGAGGATCACATGGCTAAATTTGACGTAAAATACGGCAATTTTACCGTGCACGACGGGCTTTTTATCGCTTTGCAAAATACCTCCGCGTCGCTGCTTGAGCGTATGGCGGTGCTGCCTAGAT
>CAURKB010000157.1:0-4491 GCA_963525315.1 uncultured Campylobacter sp.
GTGGATATTGCCTAGAGGGCTAGGGCGTTTTAGTATAAATTTACACGTGAGATTAGTCGCTACGGCCGCAAATATCAGCAGCGCCAAGATAACCTTTATCATAAAGACGATTTGTAAATTCGACTCAAAATATCCGCCCGCTCTTGAGCCGACCCAGCTACTCATCATCATGCCGCCCGTTAGCACCAAAAGCAGCACGCAAAGCGGCATGATTTTTATCGCGACGCTTGAGATGGCTTGCTGCGCTTTTTGCGCTATTTCCGCGGGCAGTTTCTTTTTGGCTCTTGAAAAAATAATCACGTCGAAAAATAAAAATCCGACGAAAATGATAGCGCAGATTAGGTGAATAAGCTGCGCGTAAGGGTAGATTGATTGCATTTTTTTCCTTTAAAATTTATTTATAAATGCCGGTTGCGGCGCGTATTTTTTCCATTATCGGCACCGCGATAGCTCGCGCTTTTTTCGCGCCATCGTTTAAAATTTCTTCCACTTCGCCTGCGTGATTTAGATAATAATCAAATTTTTCCCTCGCATCCGCGAAATACTCCCAAACCAGCTCGTTTAGATGCATCTTAAAGTGTCCGTGTCCTTCGCCGCCTCGCTCATATCTGGCTTGCAGAGCCTTTTGCCCGTCCTCGTCTAGGAATAATTTTGCGATATTATAGACGTTGCAGTCTTGCCACTGCTTAGGCGCTTCAAGCGGCTCCGAGGTCGTCACGATGCTTGAAATTTGCTTTTTTAGCTCTTTGGCGCCGGCGAAAATATCTATCGTGTTACCGTAGCTTTTGCTCATTTTCGCGCCGTCGGTGCCGGGCACGGTAGCTACGTTTTCATCGACTTTATACTCCGGCAGGACGAAGATATCGCCGTGCTCGTTGTTAAATTTGATCGCTATGTCGCGCGCGATCTCGACGTGCTGGATCTGATCCTTACCCACTGGCACGACCTGCGCGCCGTATAGCAGGATATCTGCCGCCATCAAAACGGGATAGCTAAAAAGCCCGTGATGCGAGGTTAGGCCCTTTGCGACCTTGTCCTTGTAGCTGTGAGCGCGCTCGAGCAGGCCCATCGGGGTGTATTGGCTCAGTATCCAGTAGAGCTCTAAAACCTCTTTTACGTCGCTTTGCACCCAAAATACGCTCTTTTGCGGATCGATACCCAGCGACAAAAACGCGCTCGCCGCCTCATAGGTGTTTTGTTTTAGCTTCCCCGCGTCTGCGACCGAGGTCATCGCGTGGTAGTTTGCGATAAACATAAACATCTCGCTTTGCCCTTGCGCCTCAACCATTTGTTTGATCGAGGCGAAGTAGTTGCCTAGGTGTAGTTTGCCGCTTGGTTGCAAACCTGTTAGTACTCTCATTTTTCTCTCTTTCTTAATTGCTGCGCGTTGTCTTTTGAGTGTCTTTGAATGAGTTTGCAAAAATTTAGCTCGGCGGACTATATTGTCCAGCCTACGCTAAATTTTTACTTCACAACATTCAAATCCATCTCAAAATACTTCCGCTTATTAAATTTTACAATCTGTAAATTTAAAAATTTTTTATCTGTCTTTTTTGTTCTAAATTTTGCAATTCGTTAAATTTAGACTCGAATTTTTAACTCGCTTAAAAATTCGACGTTTACCGTTTAAATTTCAGCGATACAAACCGCTCCGAATTTTCACGCCGATACGGCCAAATGCTTTCGCATTAAATTTAAACCGCTCAAATTTAAAAAAGAAATTTAAAGCCGCAAATTTGAAATTTGCGCTCAAATTTCAACCGAAATTTTACTTAATCCTTTTTTATTTTTTCTAAAATCTCTTTCGCGACTTGCTCCAGCTCTTTGCCTTCGACGTCGATTATGAGATCGGCGACGCTTTTATACATCTTTTTTCTCTCGTCAAAAAGCTTTTTGGCCGCGTTTAAATCGCGTAAAAGCGGGCGCTTAGCATAGTGCATCTGTGCTTCGCCGCTTTCGTCTATACGCTTTAAAATCGCCTCGAAACTTGATTTTAGATAGATGATTTTGCCGATTTTTTTAAGGCCTTTGACCTTTGCAAAGCCGCCACCAGCCGCGATCACCGAGGATTTTACGTTTTTGGCCAGCTTTTTAGCGAGTTTTGCCTCGCATTTTCTAAAATACCCCTCGCCCTTAGCCTCGAAAATTTCTCGGACTTTTAAATTTTGCTCGCTTTCGATCAGCTCGTCGGTGTCTAAAAACAGCTTGCCCGTTTTTTTCGCGATATGCCTTGCTACCGTACCTTTGCCAACGCCCATAAAGCCGATAAACACTAGATTTTTACTCACTTTTTCCCTCGTTTTCTTCATCCGAGCCGCTGCGATTTTTCGGGATCAGCACGATTGGAGTGCCCGATAGCTCGAATTTCTCGCGCAGTTTGTTTGTTAGGTAGCGTTTGTAGCTAAAGTGCAGGGCGCGCGGACGGTTCATCACGAGCGCGATCTTAGGCGGCGCGAAACCAAACTGCACCGCGTAGTAAATTTTCACGCTTTTGCCCTTTTCGCGCGGTATCGGATGCGCTTTTACCGCCTCTTCGATAGCTTCGTTTAGCCTTGCGGTTTGGATTTTTTGCGTGTAGTTTTTATAAACTTCTAAAATCAGCGGGTAAATTTTATGCACCCTTTTGCCGCCTAGAGCCGAAACGCTAATGATCGGCGCGTAGGCGAGAAATTTAAATTTATCTCTGATCTCGCGGCTAAATTTATCAAAATCTTCCTCGCTTTTATCCCATTTGTTTAGCACGATGATGACGCCGAGCTCAAATTTAGCCGCAAGGCCCGCGATACGCTCGTCAAGCTCGGTTAGCGGCTCGGAGCTATCAAGCACCAAAAGCGCGATGTCGGCGAGCTCGAGCGCGGACTGGGTGCGGTTTAGCGCGTATCTTTCGATGCCTTCTATCTTGCCGCGTTTTCTGATGCCCGCGGTATCGACGAACTCAAAAACCCTATCCTCATAGACGAAAGTCTCGTTTACAGGGTCTATCGTCGTGCCGGCTATGTCGCTCACGACCGCGCGAGATTCTTTTACTAGCGCGTTTAGAAGCGAGCTTTTGCCGACGTTTACGCGTCCGATGATGCCTACTTGGATATTTTTGCGTTCATAATCCTCGCGAGCCGATATCTCCCTAACCACCTCGCCGTCGTCGCCGAAATTTTCTAAAAACTCGTCCAGATCCTCGCTGACGTCGGGCCTGATCTCGTCTTTTAGCTGCTTATAGATCCAGTCCGCTAGCTCGTCGATGCCCGCGTTGTGGCTGACCGAGATAGCAAAGCTCGTTTTTGCGCCGAAATTTGCAAACTCGTAGCTTCGTAGCTCGTCTTTTTTACTATCGACTTTATTGATTACGAGCGCGGTCGGTAAATTTAGCTTTAAAAGCGCGTAGTATAGGGCTTTATCCTCGTCGCTAGGCATCATTTTGCCGTCGACCATAAAGATGACGGCGTCTGAGCTTCTAGCTTCGGCTAGGGTTTTTGCCTTGACGTTTTTAAAGAGCTCGCTGCTGTCGTCTAGTCCGCCGCTGTCGATCAAAACGCAGCTTTTGTCATAAATTTCTATAATCGTTTTGTTCGTATCTCGCGTCGTACCGCTAACGTCGCTGGTGATGGCTATACGTCTGCCGGCTAGGCGGTTAAAGAGCGAGCTTTTGCCGACGTTTGGCTTGCCGACTAAAATTATCTTTTGCAAAATTTTCCCTTAAAAATCCCGTTAAATTTGCGGCTGACTTCGCCGCTTAAAATCCCGATTATACAAATTTTTTGCTTACATTGTTTATAAATTTAAGCCGTTTTGCATTACAATACGCCTAAATTTAAAGGAAAAATTTTGTTTCGCAGATACGTTTTGCACCATTTGGGCGCTTATTATATGATCATCGCGTGTATGTTTTTTGCCGCCGTCGGAGGCTTTGCGAAAGTTTTGAGCGAGCAGATGTCTAGTATCGAGGTCGTGTTTTTTAGAAATGCCGTCGGTCTTGCTATCGTGCTTTATGCGATTTACAAAAGGCCGCCGACGCACCAAAAAGGCGGGCAGCTTTTTGTGCTGATGTTTCGCGGATTTATCGGTACGATCGCGCTTTTTGCTCTTTTTTACAATATCGCTCATATAAATTTAGGCGCGGCTTATACCTTTCAAAAAACCAGCCCCATTTTCACGGCGATTTTTGCGGCGATTTTCTTAAAAGAAGCGCTTAGCAAAAAGGGCTGGGGCGCGATATTTCTGGGCTTTATCGGCATACTTTTTATCATCCAACCAAATTTAGGCATCAGCAAAACCGACTGGCTGGGTCTTTGGAGCGGCGTGGGGGCGGCGCTTGCGATGCTTAGCGTCAGAACTCTGCGCAAAAGCTACGACACGAGCGTCATCGTGCTTAGCTTTATGGCGTGGGGAACGGCTTTGCCGATGCTTTTGATGGGCATTGCGGAGTGGGTTAAATTTGAGCCTCTAGATTTCTTGCTTTCGCCTTTTGCGGCGCCCGACCTTAAAGGCGTAATC
>CAURKB010000158.1:0-4481 GCA_963525315.1 uncultured Campylobacter sp.
GCTCGTAGCTGCAAGCAGACCGTAAGTAGAAACCCCTTCCGCCTCCCAAGAAAAAAATAAATTTGAGAGCTTAAATTTAATGAACCAAGTCAATAAAAAATCAAGATTTAAATCAAGGTTTTATATTTAAATCTTGGATATAATTATCAAAAATAAGTTGAGGTAAGCTCAAATTTGCCTCGAGTAAATTTAGCCTTTTCGCGGTGCGGGTCTGGGTGGGTCAAATTTAACGCAAAGCTAAATTTAAGCGCTCGGCGGCGCGTAAAAGTCAAATTTAACGCGACTTAATCTTGCTGGCGTTTAAATTTATAAAGTCGCGCGACGAACTCGGCTATGCGGCAAGTTCAAATTTAAGCAAAGCCGAATTTATAAAGGGCGCGGTGCGTAAAAATTGACGGGCGGCACGGCAAATTTGAGCTCAAATTTAACCGCGAATAAAAGCGAAACGAAATAAAATTTAAATCTTAATACAAGGAGAAAGTTATGAACAGACGAGGATTTTTGGGACTCGGCGCGGCGCTTGGCGCGACGACGATGGCTCCTAGCCTTTTTGCGAAGGAAAACTTTACGATGTGGGGCGCGCCTGCGATCCCTAGCGTGATAATGGCAGTAGCAAGCATGCAAGGCGAGCTAGCTAAAACGCACGACGTGAAGCTGCGCATCTGGAACACTCCGGACGTCCTGCGCGCTGGCGTGGCTAGCGGCGATATCAAGGTCACTATGTCGCCCTCAAACGTCGCGGCGAACCTGCGAAATCAGGGGTTAAATTTCGCGATGTTAAATTTACTCACGCTTGGCGTCATGAACGCGATGATAAAGGATGAAAACATCAAGACGCTCGAGGACTTCGTCGGCAAAAAAATCATAATGCCGTTTAAAAACGATATGCCCGATCTCGTGCTACGCGCGCTTTGTAAGAAACGCGGTATAGACGCGAGCAAGCTTGACATCACGTACACTCAGACGCCGCCTGAAGCGGTGGGGCTGTTTATCCAAAAGGACTACGACGTGCTTATCGTGCCGCAACCTCTTAGCGAAGCGACGATTTTGCGCGGTAAAAAAGCGGGCGTAGCGGTGCATTACGGGCTTGATTTTCCTAAAACTTGGGGCGAGAGCTTTAATGCCAAGCCGTACATCCCGATGGCCGGAATCATCGTAAACGTGGACTACTACGAGGCAAATCGCGCGCTTTTTGAAACGCTGCACGCCGATCTAGCAAGCGCGCTAAAATGGATCCTAGAAAACAAACAAAGCGCGGCAAAAATCGGTGCCGAGTATCTGCCGGCTCCAGAGCCTGCGCTAGCCGGGGCTTTTGATAAGGCAAATTTGACCGTAACAAAAGCGCATGAGTTGCAAGACGACGTGATGGCGTTTTTTGAGCAAATTTTCGAGTTTAATCCAAAGCTTCTCGGCGGCAAAATGCCTGATAAGAGCCTATTTTTATGATACTTATAGATAACGTCAAAAAAGACCGCGGCGCGTTTTTAAAGGTCGTGGACTACCTTTGGGGCGGCTTTAGCGGGCTTGCCACGATAGCGCTTATTATCGCGCTTTGGCAGATCGGCAGCGAGCTGGGAGGGGAGTTTTTGCTCCCCGCGCCCGAGGCGGTTTTCGTGCGGGCTTACGAGCTTTTGGCGGATTATAAAAACAGCGAGATAAACATCACTCTCGTGCGCTCGCTAGTCGGAGTCGGCACGGCCTGTGCCATCGGTATCACGCTGGGTCTGGTTGCCGGAGCGTACAGAAGCTTTGCCGCGTTTTTAAAGCCCGTGATCACGACGCTGCTTTCTATGCCGCCTATTATTTGGATCGTTTTAGCTATATTTTGGTTTGGGTTTGGAAACGCGAGCACTATCTTTACGATCATTATCACAGTTTTGCCGCTAACCTTTGCTAGCTCGATGGTAGGCATGATGAGCGTTAGCGAGGAGCTAAAGGAGATGTTTGACGCCTATAAACTAGGCATTTGCAAAAAGATTCGCCACCTATACGTTCCGCACCTAACCAGCCATATCATCAGCTCTCTAAGCGTCGCCGTGGGTATGGGCGTAAAGATCGTCATCATGGGCGAGCTACTGGGCGCAAACGACGGTATGGGCGCCAAGATCGCGAGCGCTAGAGTGATGCTAGATACCACCGAAGTGATGGCTTACGTCGTGCTTACTATCGCTATCATTATGCTTTTTGAGTATCTGGTTATCGAGCCGCTAAAGATCACGCTAATGCCGTGGAAAAGGTAGTTTGCTATGCTGGAACTTCAAAATTTAGAATACGAAATTTTACGCGATAAGGTCGTGCGCGATTTTAGTTTAAGGGTCGGCGCGGGCGAAGTAGTGACGCTATTTGGCGCGAGCGGCTGCGGTAAAACCACGATCCTGCGTCTGATCTCGGGTCTTATCGACCAGCGCAAAGGAAAAATAATCAATAAATTTAACAAAACGACCTATCTCTTTCAGGAAAATCGCCTGCTCGAGTGGAAAAATGCGCTCGAAAACGTACTGCTCGTGATGGATGAGCCTAATGAAAAGGCCGTGCTAGAGCTCTTTGCTAGACTTGGACTAACGGAAAAAGACGCGCTAAAGTACCCAGATGAGCTAAGCGGCGGCATGCGCCAAAGGGTTGCTTTCGTGCGGGCGATCGTGACAAAGCCTGATTTACTACTGATGGACGAGCCATTTTCGGGGCTTGATTATGATATGAAAGAAATCTTGATAGGTATCGTCACGCGCCGAGTCGAGGAGGGTATGAGCGTAGTGCTAGTGACTCACGACAGGATGGAGGCAGCCAGGATGTCTAGTAAAATTTGCTTTTTAGCGAGCAAGGGTGCGGTGATCGATCGCGAACTGAAGCTTGAGCGCGCCTTTTCGCAGCGGGATTTTGCCTACGCTAGCGGCGTGATAGACGAAAATTTTAAAGGAAAAATTTATTATGATTAACGACTTTTTCACCCATCCGATGAGAATTTTTTTCCTCACGAGCGCGGTTTGCGCGGTGCTAGGCGGAGCGATATTTTTTGCGCCCGTAGATTTCGTTAGCTGGCATAAATTTATCTTTTTGCACCTTGTCGCGGCCCTTGCGTATGCGGGATTTTTGCTAACAGGGCTAACTGATTGGACGAATTTTGGCGGAGGGCTAAAAAAGCACGCCTACGCGATGTTTTCGTTTTTTGCGGCGAGTTTTGTTAGCGCGTTTTTTAGCCTATTTGCAGCGCATTTTTTTATGGCGCTTTTTTGGGCGTATCTGGCGGGGCTTTGCGTTTATATGATCTGGCTTGATAGAAACGACGATCAGCTGGGCGTTTTGGCATTTTTACTTGGTATTTTAGGCTTTGAGATTTACTATCTGCTTAGCGGCGAGGAGAGATTTTTAAATTTACAAATCCACCTGCACGTTATTGCCATTTTGCTTATATCTTTTCGCGTTAGCGTGGTGCTTGGCAAAGAGGCGCTAAACCGCGAGCAGGGCATGCAAGACGCGGCCTTTGTGCCAAATTTCGTCTATAAAAACATCGCGATCGTTAGCGTTTGCGCGTTTTTGTTAGTTAGCCTATTTTTTGAGGACAGCAAGGCGGTAAATTTCGCCGCGATAGCCTGCGGTAGCGCGATTTTAGCTAAGCTAAAAGAGTGGCACTACAAGGAGCTTTTGCGTCATAGTTTCGTGATTTACTACTACTTGATGCAGCTTTTGCTGGCCGCGGCGTATATCCTTTACGGCGCGAGCGGGATTTTGGGTCTGGGGCTAGAGACAAACATGCTGCACGTCATCGCGCTAAACGGCATTATTTTTAGCATTATGCTTATCTTTAACATCGCGGGTCTGCGCCACAGCGGGCAGGAGCTTGAGTTTTTGCGTCTTAGCAAGATCGCCTTCGCGCTTGTCATTGCCGCGGGCGTTTGCAGAGGTTTTTTAGCTTACGTTTGGAGCGGGTTTTATATCCATCTGCCCGCAACCCTCATCGCCGTAGCCTTCGCGCTTTGGTTTACCGATTTTTATAAAATTTTTAGAGATAACGAGTTTAGCGACGATCCGGAGTAGATTTATTTTGCGGATTAAATTCGGCTTATTTTAGCGCCGTAGAATTTTGCCTAAATAATGCCGAATTTAACCCTCCGAATAAAAATAAATCGCCGTATTTGCTTTGCAAAGCCGTATCGCATTTTGCGGCTTTTTCGAGCAATCAGATCAGTAAACGAAAAAGTAAAATTTTACGCATGGAATTCCTTTAAATTTTCGCGTTATCATAGCCGTTAAAACCGAAAATTTATATTAACTTCGCTAAAATCGTTTTTTAGCGACAAAAATACGAAAGGAACGGCCGTGGCGCTACTAAACACTCTGCACTATCTGCTTTTAAGCGAATATCTAAATCCGCAAACGCTACAAAAACTAAACAAAGAACAAAGTAAATATAAAAACGCCTACGAAACGACGCCGGATAAATTTACCGATGATTTTTGGCATTATTTAAAGCAAATGAAAAG
>CAURKB010000159.1:0-4467 GCA_963525315.1 uncultured Campylobacter sp.
CCTGATGGCCGGGCTGATGTTTGTTTTTATGCTCATCATCGGCGCCGTTGTCGTAAAATACGTCCTTAGCCAAAGCGATCTGGCAAAACTACAAAAAGACTTAAGCGAGCGTGAAAAGCAAATCGCCTCATCACAAAGCGAGCTCGTCCGTAAAGAAAACGTCATAAAAGAAATTTTTTCAAATTTGGACCGCGCAAAGAGCGAAAACAAAGAGCTTGCCGACATAAATAGGCTTGTAAACGAGATGCTTGAAGGCGTTAAAAAAGAGAAAAACGAACTCACGAATCTAACCCAAACCTATGAGATAAATCTAAACGATGCAAACAAGACTATCACTGATTTGCAAGATAGAGTGGTGCAGCTTGGGCAAATTTTAGCGCAAAAAGACGAGGCGCTAAATGAACTAAACGCAAAATACGGCGATGAAGTCTCAAGATATGCCGCGCTGGAAGAGTATTTTAACAAAACAAAAGACAAGATCAAAGACATCAGCTCGCTTCGCTCAAACGTCATATCAAATTTACGCGCCAAGCTAGGAAATAAGGTCAGCATAGATCCTAGCACGGGCGTCGTATCGCTGCCTGAGTCTATACTTTTTGACACGGGTTCATACGAGCTAAGAGACGAAGCAAAAGCGCGCCTAAAAGAAATTTTGCAGACTTATTTCGAAGCGATTTTAAATAACGAAGAGATCGCAAAACACATCGACAGAATCGTGATCGAGGGACATACGAACTCCGTAGGTAGCTACATGTACAACCTTGATCTTTCGCAAAAGCGCGCGTATTCGGTGCTGGATTTTATCTACTCGTGGAACAAAGACAAGCGCCTAGAGCGATATCTCATCGCTAGCGGGCGTAGTTTTAGCGATCTGGTGATGAAAAACGGCAAAGAAGACCCCGATGCCTCAAGGCGCATCGAGATCAAATTTTCGATCTCGGATAAAGAGTCGATAAAAGAGATGCAAGATCTCTTGGAGCGGCAAAATCAAAAGTATTCAAAAGACTAAATTTAACGGACTCGAGTTTTACGTACTTCGCGACGATCTGATGGACGGCGAATTTAACGGCAATAAAGCTAGAAAGCTGGAGTATTTCTTGCATGCCGGTCTAGGCGGTATAAAGCGCGTCGTTAGCTACGGCTCAAGCCAGTCAAACGCGATGTATAGCCTAAGCGTTTTTGCGAAAATGAAGGGGCTCGAGTTTCACTACGTCGTTTCAAATTTAAACTCAAATTTAGCGGCAAATCCGATCGGAAATTTTAAATTCGCCCTTGAAAACGGGATGAAAATATATGTAGATAAAGATAGACGGGCGCGAGCTAGGGCTTTAGCTTATGAGCTTGTCGGGTTAAAAGAGAGCGAGATTTGCGGCGGCGAGACAGTAAATTTAACGGACAATTGCAGCCAAAACGGGTCAAATTTAAAAAACGCCTGCGAGCCAAATTTGAGTAAATTTGACGAACAAACGGAGCTCGCGGGTGTAAAGTTCAGCACATGCATAAGCCATAAAAGCTCAAATTTTGAAAAATCCACACACCAAACCAGTCCAAATTTGTCCGCCGCGCAGGATTGCTTCATCGGCGATTCGCTTTTTATAAACGAGGGCGTTTGGCAGCCGCAGGCGGAGGCGGGCTTTATCTCGCAGGCTAGGCAGATAGAGTGCTGGGCGGATGCGGAGGGCAAAACCGTGGATATATTTTTGCCCTCAGGTACTGGCACGTCCGCGGCGTTTTTAGCTAAACACGTCAAATTTGACGTCTATACCTGTCCTTGCGTGGGCGACGCAGACTACCTAAAAAGCGAGATCGAGGCGCTGACGCCAAACTCGAAGGCTCGTATTTTACAGCCGCCCAAAAAATACCATTTTGGCGATCTAAAGCTGGAGCTTTATCGAATTTGGCGAGAAGTGTGCGAGCAAACGGGGATAGAATTTGAGCTCATTTACGATCCGGTCGGCTTTTTAACGATTATGGCAAACCTGAGCGCGTTTAAAAACGAGATTTTATACATCCATCAAGGCGGCGCGCTCGGAAATATCAGTCAAAAACTAAGATACGAAAGAAAATTTAAGGAGACGAGATGAAGTTTTTACTCACTAGTAACGAAAATTTTAAGGACTATTTCGCCACTTTGGTAAACCGCTCAAACGGCGATATGAGCGCGGTTATGCCCGCCGTTTCGCAGATACTTGAGGACGTGCGCGCTAGAGGCGACGAGGCGCTCTTTGAGCAGATAGAGAAATTTGACCGCTGGAAACCTGACGCAAATAGCCTAAAAATCGGCACCGAAGAGATGCAAAAGGCCTACGACGGCATAGATAGCTGCCTGCGAAACGCGCTAAATTTAGCCTTTGATCGTATCAAAAACTACCACGAAAAAAGCCTGCCTAAAACATGGATGGAGCACGACGAGCACGGCGTTTTGCTAGGTGCGAAGTATACCCCGCTAGACCGTGCCGGACTATATATCCCCGGAGGTAAGGCCGCCTATCCTAGCTCGCTCCTCATGAACGCCGTACCGGCTCTGGTTGCTGGCGTAGGAGAGATCGCAGTCTGCACGCCTGCCGTCGGAGGCAAGGTAAATGCGCTGCTGCTAGCCGCCATGCATGTCTGCGGTATAAAGGAAGCCTATAAAGTCGGCGGCGCCTCGGCGGTAGCGGCGATGGCCTACGGCACGCAAACGATCAAAAAAACCGACGTCATCACGGGTCCCGGCAATATATACGTCGCGACGGCTAAAAAGCTCGTCTACGGCGAGGTAAATATCGATATGATCGCGGGTCCTAGCGAGATCTGCGTTATCGCCGACGAGAGCGCCGACCCTCGCCACATCGCCGTAGATCTACTCTCGCAGGCCGAGCACGACGAGATGGCTAGCGCCGTGCTCATCACGCCTAACCAAGCCTTCGGTGCGGCGGTGCAAAGGCATATCAACGAGGAGATCAAGACTCTAGCTAGGCAGTCCATCGCGCAGGTTAGCATCGATAAAAAGGGCGCTATCATCGTAGCTAGCGACCTTGATGAGTGCGTGAGGCTGGCTAACGAGCTAGCGCCCGAACACCTAGAGATCGCCACAAACGACGCGATGGAGCTAGCCGGGCAGATCAGGCACGCGGGCGCGATATTTATCGGGCATTTTACGCCTGAAGCGATGGGCGACTATATAGCCGGGCCCAACCATACGCTGCCTACGGGCGGTAGCGCGAGATTCTACTCGCCGCTTGGGGTTGAAAATTTTATGAAGCGCACGTCGCTCATCTCGCTAAACGCAAAAGGCATAAGCGAGCTAGCAAATGCGTGCATGAAACTAGCCGATGCCGAGGGGCTGGCGGCGCATAAGCATTCGGTTGCGGTTAGACTCGAGGCTCTTAAGTGAATTGGCATTATCTCTTGGACGCTTTTTAAAGGGCTAGTAAAAATAAATACTCACGGATGACCTGTCCAATGCGTTTTATTTTTACGTCGCGACTTTAAAAATCATCTCAAGATATAACGCCTTTTTGTTTAAAATCGGTTTTGCCCGTCGATGGACTCCGCGTCCTATCTTAGGGCGAAATTTGACAAAAAACATTCAAATTTGCTCAAAAACTCTTTGCCGCGGGTTTGGGACGCGAAATTTGAGTTAAATCAGCGCAGTTTATAAAAATGTGCGGCGGAGCAATTTAAATTTACAACGACTTTACGGGGTGCAAATGGATTTTGAAAATTTTAGCTGGGCCGATGACGAGATGCTTGCTTTTTTGTCCGCTTTGGGCGACGAGTGGCGCGCGAATGACGGCGGAGCGGAGTTTATAGGGCAAAATTTTAGTTTTATCGGCTCAAAGCCGGTTTTGCAAAATTTAAAAGACTACAAAACGGTCGATTACAAAAATTTTACCGATATTAAGGATTTTATAAGCTCAAATCCAAACATCCAAAGTAAAATTTTAAGCGCGGATATAAGCTACATCGGCGATAATCTGACCAATGCCGAAGTCAAATTTGCGCCCGAGTATTTTTACGATTTTTTAAAATTTATGCTAGAAAATATACCCGAACATCACTATTTTTACAGCTCGGAGGCCGCTTGGATAATGCTTATAGCCATGGAAGGCTATGTGGAGTTTGCAGTTTTGGATCGATGAAATTTGCTTTTGCGCGTGCCGCATCATGTTTGTTTCGGTGCGGCCTTGCTTTAACTCGGGCGTTTAATAAAGCGATTTTGCGTTTTTGTTTCGGGCTGCGCGGTTGCCGTTTTAAAATAAATAACGTCTGCGCTTTTGCATGGAGTCGCGGCGTATAAATTCCCAAAACGATAGGGTTTGCCGCTGTAGTTTGAGCGCATTTTGGCGGAGAATTTTAAGCCTAAAAGTTAAATTTATCGTTTAAATTTGCGCCTTGATAGACAAAATCGCGCCGCAAGCCAAGCAAACGCCGTTACTAGGCATTTTTAAAATTAGTGAAATTTCCTACGAATCGGCGTAACCG
>CAURKB010000160.1:0-4369 GCA_963525315.1 uncultured Campylobacter sp.
GTCATAAACGAGGTAAAAAGCGCGGGAAATATCATCCTGTTTATCGACGAGATCCATACTATCGTGGGCGCGGGAGCTAGCGAAGGCAGCATGGACGCGGCAAATATCCTAAAACCCGCGCTTGCTAGAGGCGAGCTGCATGCCGTGGGCGCTACGACGCTGAAAGAATACCGCAAGTATTTCGAAAAAGACGCTGCGTTGCAACGCCGCTTTCAGCCCATCGACGTAAAAGAGCCTAGCGTAAACGAAGCGCTTCAAATTTTACGCGGTATAAAAGAGCGCCTCGAGGTGCACCATGGCGTGACGATCACCGATAGCGCGCTGGTTGCGGCGGCAAAGCTAAGCGACCGCTATATCTCAAACCGCTTCTTGCCGGATAAAGCGATCGATCTCATCGACGAGGCCGCAGCCGAGCTAAAAATGCAAATCGAAAGCGAGCCGTACGAACTAGCCCGCATCAAGCGCGAGATCGTAACGCTACAAGTCGAAAAAGAGGCGCTAAAAATGGAAGACGAGGCTAAAAACGCCGTGCGTCTAGCCGAAATCGAAAAAGAAATCGCCGATCTAAACGAGCAAAAGCACGCTCTTGACGGCAGATTTGAAAACGAAAAGGCGGTTTTCGGCGGCATCTCAAAAGCTAAAAAAGAGATAGATAGCCTAAAAAGCGAGGCCGAGATAGCGCGCAGAAACGGCGATTTGCAGCGCGCGGCCGAGATAGAATACGGTAAAATTTTAGAAGCGGCCAACCGCCAAAAAGAGCTCGAAAAAAAATGGGACGAGATGAAAAAATCAGGCGTGCTGCTCAAAAATCAGGTCGATGAGGAGCTGGTGGCTGAAATTTTAAGCAAATGGACGGGAATTTCAGTCAGCAAAATGCTAACTAGCGAAAAGCAAAAATATCTGATGATCGAGGAGCATTTGCGCGAAAGCGTCGTCGGTCAGGATGCCGCTCTGCACGCACTAGCAAGAGCTATCAAGCGAAACAAAGCGGGCCTAAACGAGGGTGCGCGTCCGATCGGATCGTTTTTGTTTTTAGGGCCTACGGGCGTGGGTAAAACGCAGTCTGCTAAGGCTTTGGCTAAATTTTTATTTGACGACGAGCGCGCGCTCATACGCTTTGATATGAGCGAATACATGGAAAAGCACAGCGTCTCTCGCCTACTCGGAGCGCCTCCCGGATACGTGGGTTATGACGAGGGCGGGCAGCTAACAGAAGCCGTGCGCAGACGTCCGTATAGCGTCATACTCTTTGACGAGATAGAAAAGGCTCACAAAGACGTGTTTAACGTGCTTTTAGGCATCCTAGACGACGGAAGGGCGACTGATAATAAAGGCGTGACGGTCGATTTTAAAAACACTATCATCATCCTCACGTCTAATATCGCGTCAAATTTCATCATGGATCTAAAAGGCGAGGAGCGCGAGCAAGCGGTCAAAAACGAGCTGAAAAATTACTTTAAGCCAGAGTTTTTAAACCGATTGGACGACACGATAATCTTTAATCCGCTTGACGAAGACGGGCTCATAAAAATCGTAGATATAATGTTTAAAGAGCTTGAAAAAACGCTACAAAATCGCGGTATCAAGGCGAGCCTAAGCGAAGAAGCGAAGAAATTTATCGCGGGTGCGGGCTTTGACATCGTTTACGGCGCTAGACCTTTGCGCCGCGCTCTTTACGAGCTAGTGGAAGACCCGCTAGCCGATATGATCCTTCGCGACGAGCTTGAAAGCGGAGATGAAATCGTAATCGGCGCAAACGGAGAAAATATAACTATAAGTAAAATTTAGTTCAATTTTTGGATAGCATTAAATTTATGATTTAATTTTAACAAAACCGACTAGCAATTCAAGGCGGCAAATTTAGTCGCCTTGATTTTTATTACTCAGGGATACAGTCGGTAAAGCGACTTTTTCTGCAAAACTGCTTTAAATTTCATACTTTGGCTTCTAGCGTTACTGCTAAAATTCAGACTTATAGCTTAAAATTTCATTGACAATTCATATTAAAATTTATATAATGGCAATAGATAATACAAAAAAGTATTGTGTATTACTTTTTTATCAAAAAAGGTAATATATTGAAATTTTACGATTTCAAAAAAGGATTTAAAATGATAAAAAAACTTCTCGTTTCCGCAGCTTTTTTAGCGGCTTGTTTTGCGCAAAATCCAAACGATAATACCCTAAATTTCGCCGTTTCTAAAAACGTCGGCGAGCTAAATCCGCATCTATACTCGCCAAATGAAATGTTCGCGCAAGATATGGTTTACGAGGGACTGGTTAAATTTGAAAACGGAGGCAAAATTTCGCCCTGGCTGGCCAAGTCTTGGAGCGTAAGCGACGACGGCAAAATTTATACGTTTGAGCTACGCCGAGACGTCGTTTTTTCAAACGGCGAAAAATTTAACGCAGCCGCGGTAAAAGCAAATTTCGACGCCGTTTTGGCTAACCGCAAGCGCCATGAGTGGCTGGAGCTTGCTAGACTGATAGACGGTTGCGAGATAGCGGGAGAATTTGAAGTAAAACTAAGCTTAAAAAACGCCTACGAACCGACTCTACGCGAGCTTAGCCTCATACGTCCGTTTAGATTTATCGCTCCTGGCGCAATGAAGGACGGCGGCACGAAAGACGGCGTAAAAGAGCCCGTAGGCACTGGCGCATGGAGATTAGTCGCCACCGAGCGGGGCGTTAGCGATACTTTTGTGAGGAACGATAAATTCTACGGCGAGCTACCTAAAATTTCTAAAATAGTCGCGCGCGTGATACCGGAGCCAAATACCAAAATCATCGCGCTAAAAACGGGAGAGGTCGATCTCGTGTACGGCGGCGAACAGATCCCGATAGATAGCTTTAACGAGCTTAAAAAAGAGTTTGGCTGGGCGGTTTCTCAGCCGGTTTTTACTCTAGTTATCGCATTAAATTCGGCCAAATTTCCTACGAACGACGAAGCGGTTAGAAAGGCGTTAAATTTAAGCGCGAACAAAGAGCCTATAGCTCAAAAAATATTTTTTAACGCGGCGAAAAAGGCTGATTTTTTATTTGACGCCTCGGTTCAAAACGCCGACATAAACGCTAGCGCGTATAATTTCGACGTTAAAAAGGCAAATCAAATCCTAGATGCCGCAGGCTACGCGACGGGCAAGGACGGCGTGCGATATAAAGACGGAAAAGCTCTTGAGATAGAGCTCGTATATATCGGCTCAAACGCCGTACAAAAGGCTATAGGAGAGGTTTTGAGAGCTAATTTTTCTAAAATCGGCGTTAGGTTAAATTTAAAAGCCGACGAGGCGACTATCTTTTATAAAAAGCAAAAAACCGGCGATTTTGGCGCCGTATTTAACTCCACTTGGGGCGCGCCTTACGATCCTCAGGCTTTTTTAGCTTCGATGAGACTGCCCGCGCACGCTGATTATCAAGCTCAGCTAGGACTAACAGGTAAAGCGCAAATCGACGAGGAAATCGAACGTATCGCGCTTAGCCTGGACGCAAAAGAAAGACGCGATCTAACCCGCGATGTTTTAACGCGCCTGCACGAGAGCGCGGTGTACATTCCTATCGTTTACGAGACGACTAAGGCGCTTTGGAACAAACGCGTAAAAGGCGTGGAATTTGATGCATTAAAAGATCGCATACCGTTTGAAAAGATGAGCCTGGACGCTGCAAAATAATGCGTAAATCGCTTCTTTACGGCAATCATTTTTCGCTCGTTTTTGTTTTTTTCGAGTCGTGTTTTGGTCAATTTATGCGCCGGTCGGAGATAAAATTAACTCTTCGCCGCGCTTATTTGCATACTATTTAGAGCCTAAATATGCTTAAATTTATCGTTAAACGCCTGCTTTTGCTTATTCCCGTCATGTTTGCGGTTAGCGTTTTGATATTTGCGCTACTGCGGCTAAACGGCACGGACGCGGCTATGAGCTATCTAAACGCCTCTGGTATCGCGCCCACGGACGAGGCTTTGGCTCACGCTAGAGCGCAGCTTAACCTAGATAAGCCGATTTTTGAGCAGTACGCGGTTTGGCTAAAAGACGCCTCTAGCCTAAATTTCGGTGCGTCATACATCACCGGCAGGGCTGTTAGCGAGGATATGGCGCACTATTTTCCGGCCACGCTAAAGCTAGCTGCGCTAGGGCTATTTTTCACGCTTGTTTTGTCCGTTCCGATGGGCATACTTTCAGCGATCTATAATGATAAATTTATCGACTACGCCGTGAGGTTTGTTTCGTTTTTGGGCGTTTGTACGCCGAATTTTTGGCTAGGATTTTTGTTGATTTTGCTATTTTCCGTGCATCTTAAAATTTTACCGCCTTTTGGCGCCGGCGGACTTTCGCATCTTTTGATGCCAGCGTTTGCGATATCTTTTATGTCT
>CAURKB010000161.1:0-4342 GCA_963525315.1 uncultured Campylobacter sp.
CGGACGGGACGTTTAAAATCGACACCGTTTATCAAAAAAAGATCGCGCAAAGAGAGCTACAAAGCGGTAAATACGAGATAGATGGCAACACCCTAAGCGTGACGAATCAATACCGCGAAAAGCTAAATTTCGAGATCAACGGCGATACATTGCGCCAGATAAACAATCAAAACAGCTTTATCAAAGAAAATTTCGCCCAGGAGCGCGTCTACAAAAAGCTAGAAGCTAACTAAGCGGCAAATTTAGCGCTCAAATTTGACCCGAAGCCAAAATGAATAAATTTATCGACCTGCTAAAAACGCAACCCGTTTTCGCGCGCCTCTCGCTCATACAACTGATTTGCTATTTCGGCGTTTGGTTCTCGCACACGGGCATTTTCACGCTACTTATCGAGCTTGATGCGCCCGTTTGGGCTATCACGGCGGCGGCTGCGCTTGCTTTCGTACCGGGCGTGCTACTATCGCCTTTTAGCGGTATCGTGGTGGATAAATTTAGCCCTAAACCTATGCTAATAGCGCTCACGGTCGTAGAGATGGCGACTGTTTTGATGCTCGTTTTTATCGACAAACTCTCCTTGATGTGGCTGCTATTTGCGATAATATTTATCAGAGTCGGGGCCGGCGGAACGTATTTTCAGGTCGAGATGAGCCTGTTTCCCAAAATTTTAAACAAAGACGAGATAAAAACCGCAAACGAGATCCACTCGCTCATCTGGGCGTTTTCATACACCGCGGGTATGGGGCTAGCGGGCATTTATATCCATTTTTTCGGGATCAAAAGCGCCTTTTTGCTTGACTGCGCTCTTTACGGCGCGGCGCTTATCGTTCTGCTCAAAACAGACATCGCCGTGCGAGCCAAAAAAGGCGGCGAAAAAGTCCGCGAGATGCTAAAAAACGGCCTAAAATACGTAAAACAAAATCCGCTCATCGCACATCTCATCATGCTACACGCGGTGGTGGGCGTGACCAGCTACGACGCGCTCGTGGCTCTGCTAGCCGACTATCCGTACGCGGGCCTACTCTCGGCATCGCTCATCATAGGCTATATAAACGCCTGCCGCGCCATCGCCCTTATCGTCGGTCCGCTCGTGCTTAGCAAATTCGTCTCAAACTCCAACCTAGTCTATATCTACGTCGGTCACGGGCTGGGCGTCATCGCGTGGAGCGCGCTGCAGTTTAACTTCTATATCGGATTTATCGGGATTTTCTGCGCGGGATTTTTCACCTCGACGCTTTGGAGCTACACCTACACGCTCATCCAGCAAAAGTGCGATCCCGCATTTTATGGCCGCATCATCGCCTATAACGATATGGTTTATTTAGGCGTCGCGGCAATGATTTCTAGCGGTATAGGGCTGCTTTTTGAGCTTGGGCTTAGCCTCTGGCTGATCACGGCGCTGATAGGCTGTATGTTTTTTGCCGGAGCGATTTATTGGGTATTCGTGCGTAAAATTTATAAAGACGAACTAGCGTAAATTTACTCTGCGGCGCTGGTTTGGCAAGGCAAATTTAAGCGAGCAAATTTACCGTCCGCATCAAAAACGTAGCAGTCTCGGTAGGTCAAATTTATCAATCAAATTTAACGGCAATTTACTCCGCTCAGGCCTTGGCGTAATAAGTCGTTCCGTTTGAAATATGCTTTTTATAAAGCGTCGTAAACGGCACCAGATCGGCGTGTCCGACGTAGAGCCTGCCGTGATCGCTCAAAATTTTATGAAAGCGCTCGACCGTTTTTAGCTTAAATTCCTCGTTAAAATAAATCATCATATTTCGCGAGAAAATGATGTCAAATTTACCGAGTTTAAAGATCGCGTCGTCAAAGATATTTGCCACGCTAAACTCGCATCTAGGCAGCATCTCGCGCCTGATTTCGTATTTGCCGTCGCGTTTTGTAAAGTAGATATTTTTTTGATTGTCGTTTAGGCGGTGCAGTGAGCGCTCGCTATAAACGCCCTTTTTACAGCTATCTATGGCCTCGGAGTTTATGTCGACACCCACGATGCTGACGCGATTTACGTCGAGCAAATTTGAGTGCGCTAGCATACCTAGCGAGTACGCCTCGTCGCCCGTCGAGCACGGCGCGCACAGTATCCGCACGCTATCAAGCTCCTCTCTGGCGTAGTAGATCGCGGCTTGTAGCTGCGGCAACTCTCTATAAAAATAAGTCTCGTTCGTGGTGATCAAATTTACGATTTCTTGCCTCATAAAGCGGTCCACGAGGACTTTTGAGCTTAACGCTTCAAAGCTTGGAATGCCGTTTGCTTGGCAGAAATTTATTAGGCGCTGCTTTATCATGTCCTTTTTGGACTCCAGATCCACGCCGCACATATTTTTGATGACTTCGACGAATTTATTTAGCCCCGCCGCATCGCTAGGAGCGGGCGTCAAATTTGCATTTTCAAGCATGTAAAAACCTTTCTAGTTCCGCTCTTATACCGCCGATGGGTAGCGACTTCAAATTTGCGTTGATTTCTTTCGCGCGTTTTGGCATGCCGTAGACGATCGCGCTCTCCTCGCTTTCGGCGATGCATTTAGCGCCGGCTTTATATAGCTCGTTTAGTCCGCGCGCGCCGTCATCGCCGATGCCTGTTAGCAGTATAGCCATGACGTCGGCAAATTTACAAGCCTGCACGCCGGAGTGAAAAAGCACGTCTACGTTTGGGTTATACGTGGTCTCCTTTGTCGGCGAGCACATGCCGGCCATGAGGGGGCTAGCAGAGGTTATCTCGGAGTTTTTCTCGCAGATATATATCGCGCTTTTTAGCTGCGCGGGTGCGCCCAGCATCACGACCTCCGCCGCGCACTCCTTGTCAAACTGCGAGATAAAACTAGGGATGAAAGCTAGGCTCATATGCTGCGCGATAACGACGCTAGCTCCGTTTAGCTCAAGCCCCTTAAAAAGCCTTTTTAAATGTCCCGGACCGCCCGTCGAGGCGCCGACTAAGACCAGTTTTTGTTTCAAATTTATTCCGTTTTTTAAGTTAATTTTACGGTTATTTTATCTTTATTCGTATTAAATTTAGCTATAAGGCAAAAATACATAAAATAATGCAAATAATTTTATGATAACTGGATGCTGCGGCAAATTTTGGACGAGATTTTTGCGCTTGCAGTAGCGGCGGAATAGTCGTCAAATTTTACTTGATAGTGGGCGGTTTTATTTTCTTTAGATGAGGCTCTTTTTTATCGTGCGTTACCGTTTTTTCTAGCACGTATTTTGGGTAGTTTGCACCTTTTGAGCCGTTACCGCTAGCAAAAACTAGAGCCGAAAATAAGATCAAAAAGGTAAGGCTAAAACCACTATTATTCCGACCGTCTTTTTCATTTAAATTTCCTAGTTTGCGCTCAAATTTGCACTTGCAATAAGCCTGCCCTCGCTTCTACTTTGCCGCAAGCGTCCTATTTTTTATTCGTCATTTGATACAAAAAGTTAAATATTTCGGCGACTGCTTTATAGAGATTTGGCGGGACTTCCTCGTTTAGATCGACCTTGCTTAGAACCTCGATTAGATCGGCGTCCTCTTTGATCGGAATGTCGTGAGACTTGGCTAGATTTATGATATTTTTCGCCACTTCGCCCGAACCCGTAGCTAGAACCTTAGGGGCATTATCCTTGTGACGGTTGTAGCCAAGAGCCACGGCTTTTTTAGTTTTTTGTACTTTTGCCAAATTTACGCCTTTTTATCAAAGCCCATATCAAGCTTATCCAGACCGCCGTAAACGCCGCTAAGGCGCAGTTTAGGCATAGTTTTTAGACTAAAATTCGACACTATCAAGCCCTGCTCGCCGATAGCTCTTTTTAGCTCCTTCGCGCCGCTTAAGATGAGCTCCTTAAACTCCTCTTTTTGCGTCGCGATAGCAAGGTCGATGTATTTATTTTCGCTAAGCGCCACCATGATGTTGATTTGGCCGAAATTTTGAAAATTTAGATCGATTTGCGCGTAGTGTTTTTGCTTTTTGCCCTGCTTAAACCTGATGTTTCCGCCCTCTACGCCCTCCCAGACATAGGGCAGATAGGTCTGCATTCCGCCGACGACCGCGGAGGCTAGCTGGTGCATCTCGATTTGAGCGAGCAGCTTTGAGGCGGCGTCTTTTACGGGGCTAGCGTCCGGAGACTTTGACTGCATGTTTAAAAGCGCGTTTTTTACGTCGTTTTGCAGTACCTTTGCCGTCTCTTCGGCGCTTTTTTGCGTCACTGCGCCAAGCTCGCCGCGAGCGATATTTTGCTGCTTGATTAGCTTGCCGACTTCATCTAAGCTATTTTTTGCTTCAAAGCCCGCTTTATCGGCGATTTGCAGGGCGAAATTTAACTTTCTAGCCGCATTTTGCAGCTTATCTTGCAG
>CAURKB010000162.1:0-4208 GCA_963525315.1 uncultured Campylobacter sp.
GACTAATAGCGCTCATAGAGCTAGACATCTCTTCGACTGCGGCGGCGCTTTCTTGTAAAGAATTTGCCTGCAAACTAGCGCCTTGAGTGACTTGCTGCATCGAGCGAGCCAAAAACTCCGCCTTTTCCTCAAGAGTGTGCGCTTGCTGCAAATTCGCTCTTAGCATACCCGCTATCTCATCGCCCAGAGCGTTGATACCGGTAGCCATCTTGCCCTCATCGTCAAGCCTTTTAGTAAAGTCTTGCTTTTTAAAGCTTTCGAGTAAATTTAACACGTCGTCGCCATTTGCTGCTATAGCGTTTTTTAGCGCGATTTGTAAGTCTTTAAACGTCTGTTTTAGCTGGCTAAGCGCCGGATTTGAGGTATTTGCGTTTAGCTGGGCCGCATAGTTGCCCTTGCCGATTTGATTTACGAATGCGTTTGCCTCGACGATAAACCCGTTTTGCTCCGCCAAATTCGCCTCGATTTGCTTGATATTCTCGTTTATCAGCGCGCACATCTGTCCGATCTCGTCGCTTCCGCCGCGATTTAGAAGCTGAGCTTTATCTGTTTTGTTGTTTAAAAACTCGAAAAATCTAACCAACCCGTTTTTAGTAGAGTCGATGCCGGAGATTAAATTTTTACCGATTAAGATAGATACAAGCAGCATTAGCGCGATACAAACCGCGATAACCGATACGCTAACGATCATCTGGGTATTCGCGTCGCTTTTTATTTGCTTCGCGTCCTTTTGCATACCTTCTAGCAGCTTTAGCTCAAGTTCTCTCATCGCGTCTATAGAGATGCTTATCTTTGAAAACCATTTAGGCGCATCGTAAGAGGCATCCTCGGTAGCTACGACGTTTTTTATGATATTCATCGCGTCGTTAAAGTCTGCCTTTTTTCTAGCGATATTATCAAATTCGTCGCTAAATTCTTTAGGATTGTATTCGTCGAAGTCTTGCATAAATTTGTTTATGACGCTATTTAGTGCAACTACCTTGTTATAATCCTCTTTACTTATGCTTTTTTTAGTAAAGACTCCATTTAGCGTAGCTCGCAAGATACCGAAAGACTCCTTTATCTCGCCTACGATAATAATGCGCTTTAGATCGTCTACGAGGCTAGGCTCGAGCTTGTCGCTATAACCGTTTATCGCGATAACCTCTTTTCTTAAAATATTCGTTATACGGCCGATTGGATTATCGCTGCCTTTTTGGTCGACCTCGGAGCGGATTTTAGCTAGCTCGGGAGCTATTTCGCTTTTTTCGGCTAGTTTTTCAAGCGCTGCGTCTACATTTTTTCGCTGTGCCAGTAGCTTAACGTTATCTCCTCCCGCTAGCACTCCCGAGCTAAATCCTCGCTCTTTTTGTAGCTCGTGAATGAAGCTGTTTTGATTCGTGATCGTATCCACGATTTGCTCGCTATACTCGGCTTTTGCGCGAGTTTTTGCGATACTGTTTAGCATATAGGCGCTCATTATGCCAAGCCCCAAAAGACCGACGATGGCTATCGTCATGATCTTAAATTTGATACCCAGATTGTTCATTTTTCCTCCTTTTTTACGCTATCTTGCGCTTTTTTCTTGTACTAGTTTGATGAAGTATTTCGCGTTTTCTACCGGGACGTCGGGCAATATGCCGTGTCCGAGATTAAATATATGAGGCGCGCTCTTCATCGTCTGCAAAATTCGTTCCACGCCCGTTTCAATCGCCTTTTTATCGTAAAGGCGCGTAGGCTCCATATTGCCCTGAAGGACGTAGCGGGGGCTAAGTTTTGCCTTAGCAAGCTCTAAAGGCGTACTCCAATCAACGCCCAAAACCTCGAAATTTCCGGAAATTTGATCCAAATATCCGCTAATTCCCTTTGGAAATACGATAAGCGGAATATCCGGAAACTCGGCCTTGACGCTATCTACGATACGCATGATATACCTCCAGCCAAACTCCATATACGCGCTATCTTCCAGCGCGCCAGCCCAGCTGTCAAAAATTTGCACCGCATTTACTCCGGCTCTGATTTGACGCTTGACATAGAGCGTAAGCGCGTCTGCGACCTTAGCTAAAATTTGATGCAAAAACTCCGGGTTCGTATAAAGCAGCTTCTTACAAACGGCGTAAGTTTTCGTTCCGCCGCCTTCTATCATATAAGTAGCTATCGTCCAGGGCGCTCCGCAAAATCCGATAAGCGCCTTATCCGCGCTTAAATTTTGCCTCGTAAGCCCGATCGTATCATAAACGTAAGATAAATTTTCTACCGCCTTATCTACGTCTAAAGCGTCCAAATCCTCAGCGGTTTTTATAGGATTTGAAAAAACGGGCCCCTCGCCCTTTTCAAAGCGCAGATCCATACCCATCTCAAGCGGCACGACTAGGATATCGCTAAAAAGTATCGCCGCATCCACGCCTAAAATTTCAACCGGCTGGATCGTGACTTCGCTTGCTTTTTTATAGTCTTTGCAAAGCGATAGAAAATCCCCCGCCGCAGAGCGAACTCGCATATACTCGGGCAGATACCGACCCGCCTGGCGCATCATCCAAACGGGCGTATAAGGCGTGGGCTTTTTCAAACAAGCATCGATAAAAATCATATAAATCCTTTTTAAATTTTTATCTGATTATAGCCAAATTCTA
This sequence comes from uncultured Campylobacter sp., assembly GCA_963525315.1. Taxonomy (GTDB): domain Bacteria; phylum Campylobacterota; class Campylobacteria; order Campylobacterales; family Campylobacteraceae; genus Campylobacter_A. Next base: position 2,613 of record CAURKB010000162.1, read on the forward strand.
GCCGCAAACTACTCCCATTTGCTCATATCAAGACTATTTTCGTTTTTAGCGACGAAAACAGCACCTAACATATCTCCGCCGACGTTTAGCGACGTGCGCCCCATATCAAGGATCGCGTCTATTCCTAAAATCAGCGCATACGCTGCGGCTACGGCGCTTCCGCTCTCTACTTTTAGACCGACTGATTCAAGCACCATCAAAAGCATTATAGCGCCCGCTCCCGGCACTCCCGCGGTTCCGACGGCGGCAAGGACGGCCGTTAGAATGATAGTTAGCTTTGCTCCCATGTCAAGCTGCACTCCGACGGCATTTGCGATAAATATCGCGCAGATGCCAAGATATATGATCGTGCCGTTCATATTTACGGTTGCTCCGACAGGTAGAGCAAAGCCGTAAATTTGCCTCGGTATCCCCATATCTTCATCTGCGGTTTTCATCGATATAGGCAGCGTTCCGCCCGAGCTTCTGGTAACAAATGCCGTTATCATCGGAGATTTTACTTTATTTAGAAATTTCAAAGGACTGATTTTTATAGCTAGGCAAGCCAAAGTAAAAATCAGCGCCACGTGAGCGATAAAGCCGATATACGTACTAATCGTGACGCCTAGCAGCGGGCCGAAAGCCTTTACGCCTTGCTTTGAAAATACGATAAAAATCAGCGCGAAAACGCCGATAGGGGCATACTGCATTATCCAACCAACGATTTTAAACATTATGTGGTTTATCCCGTCAAATACGTCGTAGATGAGATGCCCCAGTTTGCTTAATCTCTCGTCCTTGCTGTCTTTTACAAACGAAAGCGCGACGCCGAAAAATAGACTAAAGGTGATAATTTGTAAAATTTCACCCTTTGCCATCGCTTCTATGGGGTTGGTCGGGAAAAGATTTACTAAAATTTGCGACATAGAAGGCGCATTAGCCGCTTTAGCCTGCGCAGACGCGGCGCCCGTGATACCAAGGCCGGCTCCGGGCTCTAAAAATATCCCCACGCCAAGGCCTATAAGTATCGCAAAAAACGAGGTCGCAAGGTAAAATAGCAGCACTTTCGCCCCTACCCTACCCAGATCAGACGGCGCGATCGAGCTACAGCCCACGATGAGCGAGGCGGTAACGATAGGCACGATGATCATCTTAAGCAGTCTTATAAATATATCTCCAAACGGCTCTAGTACCGCGATAGCGCCGTTTGCGTTTTGAAATATGGCGCCAAATATAGCTCCTAAAATCAGCCCCGCTAAAATTTTATAGAGCAAATTTATCTCAAAATACCTTCTGATTAGGCTTTTTGATTTGACGGTTTTTACGTCTGCTTCCACTTTGAAACTCCTTTGATTAAATTTACGAATTATATTTTAAAATATATAAATTTATTAGAAAACAAAGAAAAAATTTGCCGTAAATTTAAATTTCAGCGACGCTTTTTACGCCAAGCTCGTCTAGCAAATTTTGCAAATTTACGCCCGCCAAGCTATCAAACATCGCTTGCTGCGCGGATGCAAATTTAGGCGTCAAAAGCGCCTCGATCCTGCCTCCCAGCGGACAAGGCGGCGGCGAGTTTTTGTGGATTTTAAAGATGTCGTTTTCGCCCTCGTTTAC
>CAURKB010000163.1:0-4115 GCA_963525315.1 uncultured Campylobacter sp.
CTCGTAGTTTTTACTAAATTTAGAGTAGGCATTTTCATAATTTATTGCTTTTACATTTGGCTTTGGCGGTTGCTTTACCTCGTCCTCTTCGACGCTTACTAAAATTTCGTAAAGCGGCTTTTTGTTTATCGTCTTTGGCTGAATTTGCTTCGTGGTTACCAAAATCGCCCTTTCGCCGCACTCGTCTTGCGCCTTTTTGAGAGCCTCCATACTGCTCTCGCCGGTAAACGTGTAAAATTTTGTCGCCAATTTCTCTCCTTCTTACCAGTTACGTTTTATCGTCCGAGCCGCCTTTTTCGGACCAATTTCATCTTAGCTTTTGCGGTTTTGTTTTACGTTTATTAGCTTTCTTTAAATTTACCCGCAAATCCAAACCTAACTTATAATTCGCTAAACCTCAAAACTCTAAATTTTAGCGCCTACGCGCAAGCAGTTTTCGTTCCGAGGTTTTGCCTATTTTCATGCTTTGCGGCTAAACTTAACTTAGTTCGTATTTGACGTCGCCGCTATTTTGCCGATAAAAATTTAAACGAAAATTCGCCGATTTATTTTTATCTCTAAAAACGGCGGTCAAATCTCGCTTAGTTTATAAATTCGATCAAAACCGAGTCCGCAAATACAAAGATTAGAATGCCGAATTTAGCAAAATCTAATACCGCAAGCATAAACGCGCTTCATCGTCCCAAGCGGCAAAATCACGCTGGCTCTGCTTCTTGCGCCCGGATGCGGTAGCACTAGCCGCGTATCGTTTCTGTTTCGTCCGCTAAAATACAAAATATCTATATCAAGCGTTCTAGGCGCGTTTTTAAAGCTTCGCACGCGCCCCAAACGCTTTTCTAAATTTGCCGTTATTTTTAAAATTTGCCTCGCGGCAAGGCTTGTTTGCACGAGCGTTACGGCGTTTATGAAATCAGCCTGCTCCTTAAACCCAAACGCCTCGTTGATGAGGAGAGCCGAGTTTTCGACGAAGTGAAACCTGCTGTCTTTGCTTAGCTTAAAATGCAGCTGATTAAAGCGCTTTTTCACATCGCCGATATTACCGCCAAGCCCCAAAATAACGCTATTTTTAAAGCCGGGTTTAAAATCAAAAACCTTCGGGAAAAAGAGGCATTTGCTAAAGCGCCTCGCCCCCGCTACTCTCATAAAATTTCAGCCCCGTTTTCGCGCACGACCACGACGTCCTCGATGCGCACGCCAAACTCGCCGGGCAAGTAAATCCCAGGCTCCACGCTAAAGACCATACCCTCTTTTAGCACGGTATCTCCGCGCTTTGAGATAAACGGAAGCTCGTGGATGTCGACTCCGACGCCGTGTCCGGTGCTGTGAAAAAACGCTTCGCCGTAACCATGAGCGGCGATAAAATCCCTAGCCGCCGCGTCGATCTCGCTCGCTTTTTTGCCGGGCATAACCGCCGCGATCGCCAGAGCTTGCGCCTCTTTTACGATTTCGTAAATTTCTTGCCGTTTCGCGTTTTTAAAATTTTGCTCCTTGCCGAAGTTAAAATTTTCATCAAAGCATGCCGTGCGCGTCCTATCGGAGCAGTAACGATTAAATTTAACCCCCGCGTCAAGCAGGAGCAAATCGCCCTGCCGCAAACGCTTTTTGCTCGGCAGAGCGTGCGCTTTAGCGGCGTTTTCGTTGATCGCGACGATAGGCGAAAAGCTAAGCGCTAGCTCGCCCTTTTTCTTAAAGATGAGCTCGGCGTTAAAAAACAGCTCCTCTTCGCTCATGCCTTCGCCCTCGGCGCGCACGAACGCGGCAAATTCGTCAAATCTTTCCGCGCCTAGCTGCGCCGCTTGTTTTAAAATTTTTATCTCGTCTTCGGTTTTAATTATGCGCGAAATTTGCGAAAAATTCGCCCGCGCCTTAAATCTTATCCCAAGCCCTTTGCTTAGCGCTTCCCACTCGCCCGCGCTAAAATCATGCGGGTTGTAGCCAAGCTCCTTTACGCCCGCCTTTCGCAAAAACAGCCGCGCATCTTTTATCAAATTTCGCTCGACCTCGACAACTTCGGTATTTTGGCAAAGCTCGCGCGCCTCGATGCTATAACGCGCATCGGTGAGGAAAAATTTGCGCCCAGCAAGGCTTAAAAATACCGCGTTGTCGCAGCTGTATCCGCACTCATGGTAAACGGCGTTTTCGTCCTTTAGGATAAAATTTTTCAAATTTTGCCTCGTTTTACTCCGCTTTTTCGCCCGCTCTTGCGGCTTTCACGGCTTTTATCTGCTCGAAAATTTGCAGCATCGCGATCATAGCTAGGTGGTAGCCCACGGGCCCAAAACCCACGATCTGCCCCGCAGTTACGGGCGCTATGAGGCTTTTTTGGCGGAATTCTTCGCGGCGGTGGATGTTGCTGATATGCACCTCGATGACCGGAAGCCCGACGGCTGCGATAGCGTCGCGGATCGCGATAGATGTGTGCGTGTAGGCGGCTGGGTTTATGATGATGCCGTCAAATTCGCCAAAGCACTCTTGGATTTTATCGACGAGTTCGCCTTCAAAATTACTCTGAAAAAACTCGATCTCTATATCGTTTTGCTCGGCAAAAAGCTTCATCTGCGCATGGATATCCTCCATCTTCATCGAGCCGTAGACGTCGGTCTCGCGCGTACCGAGCATGTTGATATTTGGGCCTTGGATGACCATTAGTTTTGATTTTGTTTCCATTTTTAGCCTTTTAAAAGATTTAAATTTAGGCTTGATTATACATTTTTTAAGCTAAATTTTCGCTACAATCACGAAAAATAGGAGCTTAAAAATGATCATCGTTAAACCCAAATTTACAATGCTATGCGACGAAAAATTTACCGTTTTAGAGGACGGGGCGGTCGCTTTTGATGAGCGTATCCAGGCGGTTGCAGAGGCCCAGGAGCTGCGCAAAAGATACGAGGGCGCGCAGTTTTTCGAGTATCCGGACGCCGTTTTGGCGCCTGCTTTCATCAACCCGCACGTGCATCTGGAGTTTAGCGCGAACAAAACCAGCCTCGTTTACGGCGATTTTTTAGAGTGGCTAAGCTCGGTTATCGCCTCTCGCGGCGCGCTCTCGCAGGCAGCAAACGAGGACGTCATCGCCTCCGCGATAAAAACCATGCAGCGTAGCGGCGTAGCGAGCTTCGGAGCGGTGTCGAGCTTTGGCGGGGATTTAGACGCGTGCGCGAACTGCGGCGGCAGAGTCGTGTTTTTTAACGAAATTTTAGGCACAAACGAAACCGTGCTAGAGCAAAATTTAGCAAATTTCACCACCTGCTTTGAGGCGTCGCAAAAGCGCAAAAGTCCGCTTTTTACGCCTGCGGTTTCGGTGCACTCGCCCTACTCTACGCACCCTGATTTGGCCGCTGCTGCACTAAATTTAGCCCGCGAGCGAGAGCTGGTCGTTTCGACGCATTTTATGGAGAGCGAGCATGAAAAAAGCTGGCTAGAGGGCGGCACGGGCGGTTTTAAAGAGTGGCTGGGCAAATTTAACCCCGCTGCGCGTCCCCTTTATACGCCAAGCTCGTTTGTAGCGATGTTTGCAGGCGTTCGCACGCTCTTTACGCACTGCGTTTGGACGGATGATTTTTCGAGCTTTGACCCGGAGCTTCACAGCCTCACGCACTGCGCGGTTTCAAACAGGCTGCTTAGCAAACGCACGCTAAATTTACGAGCCGCTCTGGACGTGGGAGCAAACATAAACATCGGCACGGACGGTCTTAGCTCAAATATCAGCCTAAATTTCCTCGACGAACTGCGGGCAAATTTGCTTATTCACGCGGATTTTAATCCGCTTGAGCTTGCTAAAATTTTGCTTCTAGCATCGACGAAAAACGCGGCAAAGGCGCTAAATTTGGACGCAGGCGAGATAAAAACGGGCAAGCTAGCCGACCTAGCTCTCTACGGCGGTTTTGCAGACGCCGACGCGGCGCAGCTACCGCTTATGCTCATTTTACACGCCAAAGGCTGCGAGCGGCTATTTGTGGGCGGTGCGGAGGTAAATTTAAAAGCAAATTTAGCGGCGATTTAAACTTGCCGCCGCGCTAAACGCACGCCGCAAAGTAAATTTAATGGAAGAAAATGGGTCACTAAAATCGGCGATATCTTTGCGGTAAGATTAAGGAGAGAGGGCGTGTATGTCGTCG
>CAURKB010000164.1:0-4096 GCA_963525315.1 uncultured Campylobacter sp.
TTTTTTCGATTTTTAGCATATCGGTGTTTCAAACCCCAACGGGGTAAATTTACACCCTAGTCCGAATTTTTGAGACAAGAAGCGGTGTAGCCGTTTCAAACCCCAACGGGGTAAATTTACACGTAGCCACTCGATACAAGCGTTGGCCATACCTTTCGGTTTCAAACCCCAACGGGGTAAATTTACACTTAGAGCCGTGAGCGTGTATGCGTGCGATAGATTGTTTCAAACCCCAACGGGGTAAATTTACACTTTCGTTTGCTACGTGCGTAAACGGGATTTTATGTTTCAAACCCCAACGGGGTAAATTTACACGATAAAAAATATTAGGTTTTTAAATTTGAAAGGAGTTTCAAACCCCAACGGGGTAAATTTACACCTCGCTCGCTTCAAGATGGCCTAAGTCCTCAAAAGTTTCAAACCCCAACGGGGTAAATTTACACCTAGCTACGCTTGAAAAACGGCTAGACGCGCTAAAGCGTTTCAAACCCCAACGGGGTAAATTTACACTCGCCGTTCGCTTTGATTTTGATATTTTTTTAGCGTTTCAAACCCCAACGGGGTAAATTTACACAAAGGTGCTTCAGACGGTTTGGGCGATCAATCCTGGTTTCAAACCCCAACGGGGTAAATTTACACTCATAGAAATTTTAAAAAAATTTATAAGAGAAAAGTTTCAAACCCCAACGGGGTAAATTTACACATTTTTGGATATTTTGGCGAGTGATACAGCAATTATGTTTCAAACCCCAACGGGGTAAATTTACACGCAAGAAAAATTAAAACTTATCGCATACGAAATCTGTTTCAAACCCCAACGGGGTAAATTTACACCAATACACGTAAGGGGTTATTATGGGCGTTGAAAGTTTCAAACCCCAACGGGGTAAATTTACACAGCGCCAAAATACTCATATTTAGGACTGTTTGCGATAAAAGTTTATATTTTTAGGCCTTAAAATAGCCTAAATTTAACCGCTCGAAAAATCTAAAATGCGAGTATATCGCTATTTGCGAACCTTACAAAAAGCTTTATCGCCTTAACTGGCAAAGAAATGCGAGCAAAAATAGGTAAACGCAAGCCGCAAAAGTAGATAAATCGGCATAAAACCGACAAGCCGGGTTAATAAATTTGCCGCAAACGACGTAGCGATGGTTTTTGGGCGGACTTGGGCGCCGTTGTCTCGTAGCGGTCAAAATCGCTGCGTCTTTGATGCACGCGTATCATTTACAAAGGCGGCAAAATCCAAGACACGCGGCAGCTCGACTGAGTTAGCGCCTTTAACGCAGGTAAAACGGCACCGTAAAAAAGCCGGCAGCGACCAAGCATACCTTTAGCGTCGCGTCCTAGGCGATCTTGGTTACTAGAGCCGCTATGACCAAGCCCGTCTTTCCGCTTTGCCTGCCGGGAGAGCCAAAAACCAAGCCGATGCTTGCGCATTTGGCCTTAGCGGAAATTTACCGCCTTGCTCGCTAAATGCTTTTTTGGAAGGCGCGCGAAGTAAATTTAGCGCTAGAGCGCATTATAGACACTGTAAAGGCACAAGTCTAAACGGCGCTTTAGCTAGAATTTACGATACGCTCTATGCCAAAAGCTTCGCCGTCCGCCCGTTTTTTCGCACTTCTTTGAAAAATATCCGCAGCGCCTTTTGCTCTTTCGCGCCGATTTCGTAGCTGATAAATTTGAGATACCATTTGATATCATACGCGCTGATGCCCCTAGTTTGGGCGTATTTGGCGAGGATGTAGTTTGGGATTTTGACATTTGCTCGCAAAAACTCGCGCGCCAGCCGCTCATACGCGCCGCGCCCCTTCACGCAGGAAAATCGCCCGAAAACAAACGGCAAGCCCGTCCGCTCGCGCCACGCCCGCCCCAGATCGTAAAACGCCTCCTCGCCCTCCCGCAGATACGCTTTTAGCGCGCGGTCGCCGATGAGTACCTCGCCCTCAAGCCCCAGCACTCCTGCTAGCGCGTTTGAGCTCGCAGACGCGGGATCCGGGCGTGCGGCGGTGCCCTTTCGCACGAGCACGCTTTTGACATCACCCTTAGCTACGATGCCAAGACTCACCTTTTTGTAGCGTTTTTTACAGCTTTCGATGCTCGAGATCACGGCTGCGTCGATCCTGCGGCAGCGCAGATCGCGGTTTAGTTTGCTAGGCACCCCTTTTTTAAATTCGATGATTTTTTTATCCTGCGTGCTTAGGCGCGAGCGCTTTAAAAATACGTGAAAAGGAAGCAAATTTAGATAGTCTATTTTGCCAAAAATCATAAAAAAACTCCGAATTTATAAGGATTTGCGCCGTTTTAAAATGCGGCGAAAAGAGCTAAATTTAAAACCAAAAACCAAGTCTGTAAAAATAAATTTTCGTAAAATCCAAATCATAGCCCGCGTCAAGAATACGGGCTGCAAGCCTTGCTGCGATAGCGCAAATTTGACCGATTCGCACCGTAAATACGCCCGCGACGAAAAAAGCAACAAAAAGGTGCGGGTCCGGCCAGCTAGAAATCGCCCCAAAATACGGCAACGAAAAACCGCCAAAACGCGCCGAGCTTGCCATATAGCTTTAGATCCAAAGCTATCTTTTTAAAGCTAAATTTGAAAAGCGGCGACTCCGTGCAGGAAATCACCGCCAGCGAGGCAAATTTAGCTCAAGGACGCGCTATTTTGCGCCATTAAATTTGATACTCGTGCTCTTCAAGTTCGTCGTTTAAGAGCTTCGTAAATCTCGCCGCATGCGCCTCTATCGCGCTATCAGGCACGCCCGGCTCCACGCCGCAGCTAGCAAAAATGCGCCCGTAAACGAGCTCGCAAAAGTCCGCGCAGCACTGAAGCGGCAGCAAAATCTCGTTTAGGCTAAATTTGATCGCGCCGTGCTTGGAATATTCGCCTAGTCCGCCGCCCGCGCTCACGGCGATTTGCAGTTGTTTGCCCGCGATCTTCGCGCCTTGCCCGTAGGCGAAGCCGCGGCTGAGCACGTAGTCGATGTAGGCCTTTAGCATCGACGGCACGTTAAAGCCCATCATCGGAAACAAAAACACGATGCGATCGGCGCGTAAAAACGCCTCCTGCTCCGCTGCGACGTCGATTTTAAGGGCATCGGTGCCGTATAGTCCCTCTAGGTGGCGAACCTCGGCGCCCTCACTCTTGGCGGCGTTTGCCAGAGCCTTGTTTAGGCGAGAAGCGGCGAAATTTGGATGGGATAAAACTACTAGCGTTTTCATTTTGGCTCCTTTTTTGATAAATTTTAGAGCGTTTGCGCTTTTAGGGCGTTAAATTTAAGCTTACCTGCGCAAATCAAGCTCGCTGCGGCGCGGTTTCAGACTCGAACTTAGCCGCCAAAATCGCGCTAAATTTGATCCAAAGCCTAAATTTTGCTCCAAATCGCAAAAGTCTTATTTTTGAGAAATTATATCATCAAAAGCATAAAAAGGGATTAAGGCAGACGCAAAACCAGCCTCTGCAAGCAAAGCCAATTTAGCCCTAGCAAGTGAGCTTAAGCGCGTAAATCATCGCTAGAGGCGGTGCAGTCTGCGGCGCGTCTATTTGCTCGTCGGTTTAAATCTGCCTCAAAACAAAAAATGGGTGACGTTTAAATGCCGATTGGCGTATGAATTTGGTTTGTGGCGGCTGGATCGGTTGGGTGTTTAACCCCCCCCCAATGGGGTAAATTTACACATGCCTTGTGGGGGGCGTATAAATCGGGGCTGGTAGTTTCAAATCCCAACGGGGTAAATTTACACTACAAAGATTTTTAAAAATAAAATTGTTTCATCAAGTTTCAAACCCCAACGGGGTAAATTTACGCCTTAACCTCGGCGTGGGTCGCCTCTCCTTGTTTGGAGTTTCAAACCCCAACGGGGTAAATTTACGCGCGTTTATTGGCGTATCTGCGCTCATCGGTAGCCTGTTTCAAACCCCCAACGGGGTAAATTTACGCAAGCCGACCATAAAGGGCTTTTTGGTCTCCACCGCGAGTTTCAAACCCCAACGGGGTAAATTTACGCAGAAGCTTTCTCATAGTATCTTATGAGCTGTTCCAGTTTCAAACCCCAACGGGGTAAATTTACGCGCCCCCCGTCCGCTCTTATCGCCTC
>CAURKB010000165.1:0-4035 GCA_963525315.1 uncultured Campylobacter sp.
GACTTGTATACTATTTGGCGACGGAGCCGGCGCGGCAGTCGTAAGCGCCGATAGTAAAAATGAGATTATAGACGTGCATACCGCAGCCGACGGCAACTATGCCGAGCTGCTTATCACGCCGGGCGGCGAAGAAAAATTTATTAAAATGTCCGGTAACGAAGTTTTTAAAGTTGCGGTTCAAACATTAACCAAAGACGTCGTAGAAATTTTAGAAAGAAATAAAATCCCCAGCGACAAAATCGATCTTTTTATCCCGCATCAGGCAAATTTGCGCATTATTGAAGCGGTCAAACAACGTTTAAATTTTTCAGACGAACAATGCGTAGTAACCGTCGGAAAATACGGTAACACTAGCTCGGCCTCCATACCGATGGCAATGAACGATGCTTATGAGACCGGTAGGCTTAAAAACGGCGATTTGATTTTATTGGATGCTTTTGGCGGCGGCTTTACTTGGGGTTCGGCTTTACTCAAATTCGGCGGCGAAGACTACAAAAGATAATTTCTAAAAATGCGATAATTTCTATAAATTCAGATTATTTTAGATAAAAATAGTTTGCTTAAAAAAATTAGCCCAGTTTAGATATGATATGCAAATTATTTCTCCAAGGACTGCGATATGATGGTAAATAAAATTTACGAAATTTTTTCTTGTGAAGATGTAGAGCTAAATATCAAACGAGAGTCTATGCTTGAGTTTAAATTATAATTGCGACGACAAGATACTGGTTAAAGCTGTGGACTTCATAATCCCCGGTTTAGGCGACGATGCGAACGATAGTTACCGCAAGCATCTGGCAGGTTCTTAACCGACAAATTTAACGCAGTCGCAGATAGCGTAAACTACCGCCGTATCGGCAATAGACCGCAAAATGGAGCGACTTATTTTTTAGAGGCTTAGATAAAATGATTTTTAAGAAAAATACCCAGAAATTTTGAGCAAAATTAGTATCGAAACGCACTACCCGCGCTAGATGCTAAAATAATCCGAAAAAAGACAAACGGCAATTTACCGATCGATTTTAAATCGCAAATACCGGTTACGCTGCAACCTACCAAAAACGAATATCAAAATTTCGGCGTCGTGCAATCCCAAGACGCGATAAATGCTGCGCTTTTATCAAGGCGAATCCGCCGCTTAAAAATATGCAACCGATAAACGCTATCCGTAATCTTAATCAGCGGTTTGCACGGGGGAATACATAAACGCCCTAGCGGTAAATTTTGTGCTGCGGCTATAGAGGTCGTTTTGGACAATAACGGCTGTGTAAAGCTAAACCGGGAACTTACGGTTCTTGACAAAGAATTAGATTACGCCAAATTTAGCAAATATTTTACCGATATATTTTAAAGGCATCGGTATCTGAGCCTTTGCTAAAAAAACGAAGGCGCCGTTAAAAGTCCTTGTTTTGCTTTTATGAGCGCGCGAAGAGGTGCGAAGCAAAAATCCGAAGCTCACGCCTTAAACCGATTTACGCATGCTATCGCCGCGCCGTAAAATACCACTGCGCGCCTTCTAAAGAAAAACGCAACTTCATAAGTAGCTTTAAAATTTAGGTTTTATGCGACGTTATACGGGAAAAATCGGAATTTATTAGGCCACTAGTTTGCGGTTTAAATATGCAGACAAAAACGCTACAGCAAATACCAGACAAAATCATGACGCGTAAAAAATAAATCTACGATAATAAACTGCAAGTTAAACTACGGACGATCTATGCTTGCCCTAGCCTAGCGTTAAATTTAGTAGACAAACGCCAAATATCGTATATTAAAGCGGCGTTTTGACCTCGGAGTAAAATTTGAAGCATTGCAAAAGATTAAATTTATCTCTTTTTAATTTTTAGATGATATAATTTCGCTACAAATAAAAATTATTAAGGAGAAAAAATGTTAGTAACAAAAAAAGCGCCTGATTTTACGGCTGCAGCGGTTTTAGGAAGCAATCAAATCGTAAACGATTTCAACCTATATAAAAATATCGGCGAGAAAGGCGCGGTAGTATTTTTCTATCCTATGGACTTTACTTTCGTTTGCCCTAGCGAGATCATCGCGTTTGATAAGAGATACGATGAGTTTAAAGCTCGCGGTATCGAAGTTATCGGCGTTTCGACAGACAACCAATTCTCTCACTTTGCATGGAAAGAAACTCCGGTAAACAAAGGCGGCATCGGTCAAGTTCGCTTCCCGCTAGTAGCCGATATGACGAAGTCTATCGCTCGCGGTTTTGACGTACTTTTAGAGGATGCGGGCGTCGCGCTTCGCGGCAGCTTCTTGCTTGATAAAGACGGCACCGTTCGTCATGCGGTTATCAACGACCTTCCGCTTGGAAGAAACATCGACGAGATGATAAGAATGGTCGATACGATGCTATTTACCAACGAGCACGGAGAGGTTTGCCCTGCCGGTTGGAACAAAGGCGATAAAGGCATGAAAGCCGATACCGCAGGCGTTGCAGACTATCTATCTCACAACGCAGATAAGCTATAATCATCTAAATTTAAGGGCGAACTCTCGCCCTTATTGATCCTTTTAGATTAAAATATCGCAAATTTAATACAAAATATCAAAAATTAAATCAAAAAATAAGTTTTTTTTACTATAATCTAGCTTAAAATTCAAATTTATTCGGAAGGAATTATAATTCAGATGAACGTTACGTATAATGACGGCTCGTTTATGCGCGAGGATGCGGTAAACGTATTTGCTAGAGCTATGAAAGACAACCGTCAGGTGCATTTTTTAAATCTTTACAACGGCGTGAAAGTAGAGTGTATGGGCGAGGTAAAGCACGCAGAGGATGATGCCGTCGTCTGCAAGGTAACTCTAGAGCAAATTTTAGCTATAAAAGAAGAAAAAAACGCCTACGTAGTACGCGATGAATATTTTCCGGAAAATTTAAGAGCCGACATCGTCGGATCGGATCTCACAAATTTAACCGTTACGCTACAAAATTTCACGTATATGCAAAATCTGCACGCAAACCTAAGAAAACACCAGCGCGTTTATCCCGATCGCTATACTAGAGTGATCTTGACGCAAAACGGTAGCGAAATAAGCGGCAATCTATACGATATCTCAAGGGGCGGCCTGGGCGTCGTTAGCTTGGATGACGGCGAGTTTAAAGAGGGCGAGCCTATAAATGCTAAATTTGAGCTAAGCATACCGGACGAAGCTGGCGACTCTAACAAAAGCATAAATATAGATACCGATCTAAAACTAGTCGCTGCATTAAGATATAAGGGGGCGATGAGATATTGTTGCCAGCTAACCGGTAATGACGATACTACGGGCGAAGATATAGCGAAATTTACGAAAAGACGCGTAATAGAAACTCTCGAAGAGCTCAAAGAGCAGCTAAAAACCTACCAATAAATTTAACGCAAAATTAAAAGGCGAGCCTTGAGCTTGCCTTTTTTAAATTCTACCCACCTCGATTTTAAATTTACCCCACAGCTTCACCCGAAATTTAATCAAAAATCAGTAAAATAGCCCAAAATTTACAAGGAAGCACATGAAAACCATCCAAGAAAATTTAAAGCTATTTTACGTCGGCCTCAAAAACAAAGAGCCGTTTTTTTATAAAAACAAGGACCTCACGACGCATGCAGCCATCATCGGAATGACGGGTAGCGGTAAAACGGGCCTTGGCATCAGCATCCTAGAAGAAGCCTGCATCGATAACATCCCGACCTTTATAATCGACCCCAAAGGCGATATGACCAACCTTGCCTTAGCGTTTCCGCAGATGAGCGCGCAGGATTTTGTGCCGTACGTCGATGAAAACGAAGCGCAAAACAAAGGCATGAGCGCGGACGAGTTTGCCGCTAGCGAGGCGCAGACGTGGAAAAACGGCATCGAAGGCTCGTTTCAAAGCTTAGAGCGCGTAGGGCTTTTTAAGGATAGCGCCGAGCTAAAAATTTACACGCCAAAGAGCAGTAGCGGCGTTGGCGTAGCGCTGCTAGGCGATTTTGCCCGTCCGAGTTTAGAGGTAGGCAGCGAGGAGTTTAGCGAGTACGTCGGCTCTTTGGCTAG
>CAURKB010000166.1:0-4019 GCA_963525315.1 uncultured Campylobacter sp.
ATTAAATGAACCGTCTTTAGAGCTATCTTGAGAAGCCTCTTTTATAGATAATCTCATATCTTCTAAGGTACGAGCCGTATCTGCTGCTGCCGAACCAAATACAGCCATATCTCCGTTAGTTAGATTTGTTTTATAGCTCGTATCGTCTATATTTTTCATCAGAGCAAGTATAGCCTTACCGACTCCCGGAGAGCCTTGGAAATTAAGTCCGTCTTCTCCGGTAGTAGATAATATGTAAGACAAAGTTCCTACGACTTCTTGAGCATATCTACCGTTTTTAGCATCATACAAAGCTTCTTTAAACTCTTGTTTTTCTTTATCGGACATAGCAGAAGTTACTCCACTTATAAACCTACCTAGTTTACCTGCAACGACTTCTTTATCTTTGTATACGTTAGAATCTAACGCTTTTTTTATTCCTCTATAAAAACCTATATTAGCGTTGTAACCGACTCCTCTACCGGGTATATCCCGAGTATTTCCGTCTTTATCTACTTTACCTATCGTTACCATATAGTTCGTTACTCTAAATTTCTTTAAAGCGTAGTTTAAATTTACTATTATTTTGTTGATTTTCTCGGCATCTTCTTTATCATCAAACCAATAAACCAAATTTCCCTCATTGGCATCAAAGCTAACATTCTTTGCTTCGTAAAGCACGTTTGGGATTTGCCTGATTTCATCGATGCTTAGGGCTTGATTATACGCTTTTTTTCGCGACGGACGGATATGTAGTATAGATTTTTTATCTGCGGCTACAAAACTATCGGCCAACTCTATGCCCGCAATCTCAAAGATCCTTTTTGAGACATAAGCATCTATCTTTCCGAGTTGAAACGCTTTTATAGGACTTGTCTTATCTTGCTTTACTAAAAGTTCATCCACGGCTTCATCTAACCCCTTTTGCCAAACGTATAAATTCTTATCTCGCTCGTAGTTTTTAAGATCATTTTTTACGATATTTTTTAGTTCGCCGCTTAAATTTTTAGCTTTTTGCGCTAGGACGTTATCTAGGCTCTGGGCGCTTTTACCCGGATTATACGCCCAGTCCTTGCTAGCTACGTTTAAAGGCGTGCCGGCATAGGGCTTAAATCCGTAGCTTTGCATCTCGTATTGCGTGAGTACTTGCACCTGGCATCTACATCCCCAGTCGTTTGGCGGGTAGTTTTTCTCCCAAAATTTATGCGTTTTTGGTAGGATCATGCCGGGCAGCTTTGCGTGAGATGGTCGCGTGCGGCGGTCTAGTGCGGCTTTATAGCGGAAGTATTCGCCCGCGCTACTCATCTGGCTTTCGTATCTTACCTTTGCGACGCTTACGCGCATATTGGTCTCGAAAATTCGCTTTAGTCGCCGCGAGCCCACATAAATTTGTTTCGTTTCTCCGGTCTTGGGATTTGTGACGCTTACGTCTCCTAGCCAGCCTTTCTTTGCTAAAACGGGTTTTATGTTATCTCGCCACTCCCCAAAGCCCTGCCCCTTTTTATAGGCCTCGCTAAGGCTAGCCTGGATATCTGAAAGTAGATCTATCCGACCCTACTCGTTGCCATTTTAAAGCGCTCATCGAGCAGATAGAAGCAAAACGCGCGGAGCAAAAAGAGCTAGCTAGCGCCTCGATAGATCTTGACGTCGCAGCAAAGAAGAGATATGATCTAACCTTAGGCGGCGCCGATCTTGAAAAATTCAAAGCCGAAATAGAAGACAAGGGTCTAAGCTATCTATCGATTATGGGCGCGATTGATGCCGCTATAGAGGCTGAGCGCTCAAAAAAGTAGAAAGACTGCTTGCCTGCGTCGAAGCAAAAATGAGCCTGGACGAGTTCGGGCTTGATTATTACGAAGCTCTTATGCTTCGCGGACTTCAGACGGCAAGCGTAGTTAGACGAGACTTTAACGGCGGATATTTTGAATGCGAGGTAATCGTTTTAAAGGCTTTTTGCAAGCGTTTTAAAATAGATTTTTTATGGATGTTTGAAATCTCAAAAGCGTTTAATAGGGTTTTAAATAAGAGGGAGTGACGGGAGTAAAGATGAATTATAAAGATAAATTTTTAGATTTTTTAATGTCGTTTAGGCCTTGCTTGATGCCTAAAATCACTCCAGCTACGCAAGACGCCGCGATATATGCCGCACAAACTTTAAGAAAGCCTACAAAGCCGCTAAAATCGGTAATAATAAATAAAATAAACCCGGCTCCCGCAAGCGCTATCAAGCAACCTAGCAAAGCGTATTTTACTAAACCTAGCATCTTAGCTCCTTTCGTTTTTCTATGTATATTTTACCATAAAGTAGTCCGCTATGTCTAGAAGCAACGACGTAAATATAGCCATAAGCATAAACGGCGATACGCACAACCTAAGGGCGGCCAGAGAGGACGTAAAAATAAAAAATATCTCTGTTTTTGATGAAAATATTAGTTCAGAAATCGAGCCTATTTGCAAAAAACTTTTTACCATTAGCTAGACCTTAGCTAATTATTACT
The DNA here is from genome assembly GCA_963525315.1 of uncultured Campylobacter sp. Taxonomy (GTDB): domain Bacteria; phylum Campylobacterota; class Campylobacteria; order Campylobacterales; family Campylobacteraceae; genus Campylobacter_A. The sequence continues at coordinate 2,478 of CAURKB010000166.1, forward strand.
CATCGAATAGTAATATAACAAAATCATTTCCGGTTATTTTATCTCATTGAAAATTGCAATTAAAAAGATTACAAGGTTAAATTTATAGCGCCGCATCTAACCGTTAAACGAGCCATATTGCTCCTCAAAGCTCATTGCATATACTACTATGTAGTCATTTTTTACGATAGCTTGCAGATTTTTATGTAGTACCTTACCCCGGCTATTAAATCGATCCCAGTCTAAATCATTAAAATTTTCAGAATTTAACATAAAATCATGCTCCCAATCATTAAGTTCTTTATCAAGCAACGTACCTTCTAAATCATACTTTTTAAAGCAGTATATGCCGCTAGCAGAACCTTCATTCCACAAATAAGTATCGCCGTAATCAGGATACATATTTACGATAAATTGATGTAGCCAGCCTGATATCGGCTCGTCTATATAACTCCATTCCTCATTAACGACCAGCTCTATATTTGCTTTATTCGTATTATTTAGAGTATTATATATAAAATACGGGCATCCATCATGATTATTTTTTGGATACTCTGCATATCCATTTTTGCCCTGTTTTCCTAGTTGAATAACTTCAAAATAAGCATTTCTTAGGTTTTCGTCATAATTTCCTAATGCATTTTGCAAAAACTCTACCCTGCTATCGTATGTCATATTTTTAAATTTTGTATAATAACCTCTTTTGACATCATTTGATTTAAATTTTAAAAACATATCTTTTTCAAATAGCTCTTTTATGCTTAATTCGATAGATAGCAAGGATGTAAAATTTTCATTAAATTTGAGATATATGCCCGAATCGCTAAAACGTATGCATCTATATTTTTTTTCATAACATTCATTGTTAGAATTTTTTACTAGATTTTGGAGCCTTGAACACTCTTGCATTATTCCAACTTCATCGGCATCAAGCATCAGATCTCCTAAAAGTTTAGCGATCTTTCTATCCGACTCCACGTAATCTTTTACTCTTTTTAGCATATCGTATACGGTATTGATCTTAATATAATTATCGCAACATTTGCATTTTGAAATGTTTAAGATAGTATTATAATACTCCATAGAACCCTTATTTGGCTCCCTGTCTCTATTGCGAGCGATTGTTTGAATGATTTCTCTGGGAACATCATAGCATGATGCAACTACGCGTAGGGCAGCGTTTCTAGTGTTAGTTACGGGACAGTTTAAACCGGCTTGAACCAACTCAATACTGACGATTTGATTAAATTCTCTCATTTTTTGCAAAATAATAGACAAATCGCTGTGTTTTCCGAAATTTCCGTTAAAGCCTAGCTCGTCACCAATACCGGCAGATATGTTTTTAAGATCTAGCTGCTTCTCAGCAAGCATACAAACCATTCTAAATTCAGCAATATTATCCGTTTGAACCAACGAATACCAATCCGAGAAATTATCATTTTGCATTGCGTAGTTAAATAAATCGTTCCAAATATTTATATTTAAAGCTTTTGCGATTTTTCTTGCTTTATGGTCAAATACGTTTTTACTTACCTGTTCTTCCCAGTTATATTTTTTATTATA
>CAURKB010000167.1:0-3979 GCA_963525315.1 uncultured Campylobacter sp.
GCCTTAAAGCTCTCTAAGAGCGGCGAATTTCTTAGCATCGTTTCGTTATTTCCGCTGATGTAGTAGATCGATTTTTGACCGTCTTTCATCGCGTCTTTGTACTCTTTTAGGCTGACTAGCCCCTCGCGCTTGCTTGATTTAAAGAGGCAAAGGTCTAAAATTTGCTCCTTTTCGCTGCTAAATCCGTAAAGCCCCTCTTTGATCACCTTGCCGAATATTTTATAAAATTTGACGTATTTTTCTCTATCTTTTTCTTTTAGCTTGGCTAGTTCGCCCAGGATTTTCTTGACGCTTTGCTCTTTTACGCTGCGCATTATGCTGTTTTCTTGCAGGATTTCGCGGCTGACGTTTAGCGGCAGGTCCTCAACGTCGATTATGCCGCGAACGAATCTAAGATAAGGCGGCAGCATCTCTTTGGCGTCGTCGCTGATAAATACGCTTTTGACGTAGAGTTTCACGCCGCTTTGATAATCCACGCGAAATAGATCAAACGGCTCACTAGCCGGCACGAAAAATAGGGTAGTGTACTCGATCTTGCCCTCGGCTTTGGTGTGCACGTAAAGTAGCGGATCTTCGCTATCGTGTGAAATTTGCTTATAAAAGTCGTTGTAGTCGGCGTCTTTTAGCGCGCTTTTACTCATTTTCCAAAGCGCGGAGGCTTTATTTATCTGCACGTTTTTGGTCTCGTACGAGCCATCTTTTTCGCCCTCTTTAGGCGGTACGTACTCTTCTTTATCCGCAAATATCGGATACGGGATGTGGTTGGAGTATTTTTTGACGATGTTTTCTATGCGGTAGGACTCGGCAAACTCGCCATCTTTTAGATAAAGCGTGATCGAGGTGCCGTGGCTATCTTTTTGCGCGGGCGAGATCTCGTATGTTTTCGCATCCGAACTCCACATGAAGGCCTCATCGCCAAGCGCTTTTTTACTCACGACCTCGATCTTATCCGCAACCATAAATGCCGAATAAAATCCGACACCAAACTGTCCGATGAGCGCGCTATCTTTTTTAGCTTGGCCGCTTAGTTTATCTAAAAAGCCCTTTGTACCGCTTCTAGCGATGGTGCCGAGATTGTTTATCAGCTCATTTTTATCCATACCGATGCCGTTATCGCTGATCGTTAGCGTCTTTTTTTCTTTGTCTATTTTGATATCGATTCGCGGAGAGTAGCTTAGACTTTTGTACGCGTCGTCCGTGAGGCAGAGGTAGTTTAGCTTATCCAGCGCGTCGCTTGCGTTTGAGATTAGCTCGCGCAAAAATATCTCTTTGTTTGAGTAAAGCGAGTGTATCATCAAATTTAACAGCTCGTTTACCTCGGTTTGAAATTCAAATTTTTCGCTCATTTTTCGTCCTTTGTTTTAAAATTTTGGCAGATTATAGCACAAAGTGCTAAGAATATCTTTAAACTTGATATGATTACTATCAACTTATCTAAATCGTTATCCTAAATTTAGTTATAAAGACGATATAAATACGAAAGCTAAATTTGCTGAAAATTTTATTAAATTTGAGTTGGAACGGAAGTTGCTATTTAACGCTCAATAAAGCAAGCGGAAGTAGCTTATGACGCAGACGAGGCGGGTTTTTGCGAGGCGATGGCGCGTATATATGATACGTAACCGAAGCTGAGCAAAAAAACCAACGAAGTATGCGTTTAAGACACGACGCGTAAGATAAGGAAAAGTAAATGAACAACGGCTACTACCAAGCAACCGGCGCCATGGTGACGCAGTTTAACCGCCTGGACGTCATCGCAAACAATCTAGCGAACATAAACACTATCGGTTTTAAACGCGACGACGTCGTGGTGGGGGATTTTGAGAGGATTTTTAAAGAGTACCGAGATGAGCTTCCGATAGAAAATCACACGAAAGACGCGGCGAAATTTCTAAACAGAACTATCGACAGAGTGCCGCAAATTTCAGAGCAATACGTGGATTTTAGCCAGGGCGGGCTTAAATTTTCAAACAACGACCTTGACTTTGCGATGAAGCGAGAGGATTTGTTTTTCCTAGTCGAGGTGAAACCGGGCGACGTGCGCCTAACCAAAAACGGCTCGTTTAATCTCGACGAGGACGGATTTTTGGTAACAAAAGAGGGCTATAAAGTGCTGCCGAGCGATTATTTTACGAATAATTTTCAAGGTATCCAAATCCCGCAGGGCGAGCGCTTTTCCGCCGATAAAAACGGCAATCTCTACTCAAACGAGGAGCCGCTAGCTAGGCTTTATATCGCGCAGCCAAAAGAGATACGAAATCTAACCAAAGAGGGTGATAATCTCTACGTTTTGCCGAATTTAAAGGAGCTTGAAGACGTGGGCGGCGAGATAGACGCGGTCGCGTGGAAATACACCCAAATTTCCAACGTAAACGCCGTGACCGAGATGGTCGGGCTGATCGAGACGCAGCGCTTTGTCGAGATGTATCAAAAGGTGATGACGAGCCATATGGATGATCTGAATCAGGAAGCTATAAGTAAGCTCGCTAACACGAAAGTCTAAATTTAGCGTTATCTCTTTGGCGTATTTGCGAGAGATTTAATTTTTACTCGCGGCGACAGGCTACGTGCCTAGTCTTGCTCATAAAAATTTGCACAGCTCGCAAATCCGCTCAAAGATATTTCCGCTAAGATTTTTAAATTTTATAAGCATAAACTGCCATACATTAAAATACCTGCCGCTAATATAAATTCAAAATACTTCCGCCAAAATGTTTTAAAATTTCTAAATTTGCAAATTTGGAACGACTTTTGCTGAATACCCAATAAATGCGAGAAATCGCACCGAATTTGTAAATTTTAGACGGTTTTTATGCAAAAGCGTAAAATTTAAGACTGCAAATTTGGAATATATTTTGCAATGGCAAAAGCGATGAGCCGCTTATTAGATACATAAAGATAAGCGGCAGTAGCTTGAGATGGAGACTAGGCGGTTTTTTGCGAGGCGAGGGCGCGTATATGCGATACGTAACCGATGCCGAGAAAAAACCAACGAAGTATACGCTCAAGATACAACGCGCTAAGAAAGGAAAACACGAAAATGATGAGGTCTATTTATTCTGCCGCCACCGGTATGATCGCCCAACAAACCCAGATCGACGTTACGTCGCACAATATCGCAAACGTAAACACTATCGGCTACAAGAAAAATCGCGCCGAGTTTGCCGATCTGATGTATCAGGTCATGGAGTATGCTGGCACGGCAACCAGCGCCACGACGAAAAGTCCAACGGGTATCGAGGTGGGTCTGGGCGCGCGTCCGACGGCGATAACGAAGATATTTTCGCAAGGGTATTTTAAAGAAACGAGTAACAACCTCGATATGGTTATAGCGGGTAACGGCTTTTTTCAGGTGCAGCTTCCGGACGGTACGACAGCGTATACTAGAAACGGCGCCTTTAAGCTAGATAGCGAGGGCACGATCGTAAACTCCGACGGCTACGTGCTCCAGCCTCAGATGACTATCCCTGCTGATGCCACGCAGGTCTCAGTCGGCACTGACGGCACAGTCTCCGTGTTGCAGCCGGGCAACACGGAGATGACGCAGGTGGGCCGCATCGAACTAGCAAATTTCATCAACCCTGCAGGCCTACACTCTATGGGCGACAACCTCTATCTGCCGACGGGCTCTAGCGGCGAGGTTGTAGTCGGTACGGCGGGTCTTGACGGTCTGGGTACGATCAGACAGGGATTCGTCGAGATGAGTAACGTCCAGCTGGTTGAGGAGATGACCGACCTCATCACGGGTCAGCGCGCGTACGAAGCAAACTCAAAGGCGATAACTACGAGCGACGATATGCTCTCGATCGTAAATAGCCTAAAGAGATAGCCTAAAATAGGCTAAATTTGAGCCGCCTAATCCGAGATTTGCTTTGCAAATTTGACGGAATTGGCGGCTTTTTAAATTTACGGTGAAAAACGGCTAAAATTTATCTCAAATTTAGCCGTTTTATGGCGATTCTTGCTTACAACTATTGAT
>CAURKB010000168.1:0-3896 GCA_963525315.1 uncultured Campylobacter sp.
TTCCTCGCTCTGCACCCGGCGTTTTTTTACCTTTATTATTCGCTGCTTTTCATCGACGTCGCGCCAAACGCCCTCTCGCGGCACAAATTCGAGCTTTATTTGCTGGACTACGGCGGATATAAATTTAAAGCCGCCGCGCTATGCTTTTACCTGCTATGTTTGGTGCCTATTTTCGGGCTTTTCTTGCAGGTTTTTTTCGTTATTTATTTTTCGCATTTTTTCTTTTTACGCGAGACTTCGCGCTTGACGTAAATCATTTCAAATCGGCGAAAAACTAAATAAAATACGCCCGAATTTTTTACGAAGGAAGTCAAATGAGAACCGAAAATATCGTAGTTTGCAACGTCTGCGGACAAAAAAGCACGGAAAACGAAAACGCAGTATTCGTACGCGCCCATAAAAACGGCGAAGAGGTCGATATCTGCACGGCGTGCATCCCTAGCGTCATCCACGGCTCTGGCCTAGTCGTTCGCAGCAACGACGAGGTCAAAGAAGACCTATAAATTTAAGCCCACTCGGGCTTAAATTCGACTATTTTCTCTAAGTATTCGCCTTTTAGAGTTTCGTAAAAGGAAATTTTATTCAAGCATAATCCCAAAAGCAATAAAAAATATAAGACTAAAATTTAACTCATAAAAAGAGGAAATGAGTAAATTTATGCGGGCACTAGAGAGGCCAAGCATTGGTCTTAACTTTCGCTCGGGAGCGACGCGCCCAAAGTCGCCCAGCAAGAGCTTTCTAGTCTTTTTCCGCAAGCTAGACTGCGCTGAAATGGCGGTATGGACAAAGTTTACGAGGATGTATCCCCCCCCCCTCACGGCTAATGCGCCCATAGGCTCTGTGGCGTCCAATCAAAAGAAGACAAGCGTCCCTGCGGACATAGGCAGCTTTAAACTGGTAAGCCGAAGCGAGTTTTCTAATCGCGGTAACCCTAAATTTAACAGCGTAAATAAATCTAAAAGACGGCGCTATATCCACCGCGATAAAAATCGCAATGCCACAACTTACAGAAAGCAAAAAGAAAACTACGGCGATAACGAAGCGCAAAGGTCTTTAATTTTTAGGAAAGACGCGAGTAAAGTCGCTGCTAAGCTATTTTTTAAGGATAACTTGAAAAAGACGTTAAATTTAGCGCGCACGCAAAGAAACGGACGTACAAAGCGGATAAAGCCAAGCAGGTATAGACGCGCAAAGATAAGCCGCAAAAATAGCTATGCTCCTAACGTCATTCGCCCTAAAACAAATAGCTACGCCGACTATCCGGCAAGCCGTAAATTTATCTAGCCCGCAGGCCGCGCTCATCTACACTCTAAATTCGCTATCGTTTGGGTATTTGTAAAATGCGGCGGATAGGGCATAGAAAGGCTAAAATTTCGCATTTGTCCAGGCGCGATGTTTTTGGCGACGCTAGCCGTGATCTCAGCGACGTTCGTGCGCTCGTCATGCGAAAATAGCGACCATCCGCTAGGCTTAAAAACTGCGCCGGCGATCGTGTCTTTGCTGACCGGATTATTGACGACCTTGACGGTTAGGTCGCAGTTTGCGATGCTAAATTCGCCCGTATTTTTCAGCGAGCCCTTAAACACGACGGTCTCGTTTCTAAGCACCCTATGAGCGGCAAACTCGGTTAGAGCGGCTCTTTTAGTGTATTTATCCACGACCAACATAAAAAAATACCCCATTATCAATGTCGCGGCGATGTTTATCAAGAGATAAATTTTAAACAGTTTCGGGTCTTTTTCTCCGCGCGAAAGAAGCATAAAAAGTACCGATAGCAGCGCCAAAACCGCGAGCGCGATAAAGTGAAAGACGTTAAAATACCCTTGCATCAAAAACACTCCGAGCTTGCCGTGACGTTGTAGTCATTTACGCGAAAATCGTTTACGACGTGCGTGATCTCGCGCGTGGCATTTACGTCCAGCACGTCCTTTAGTACGATATTTTCCTTTAAAAAAGGCTTTAGCTCATTGGCATAGCGGCGCAAGATATTGTCCGAGTTTTTATAAAAAACAAGTCCGATCTCGCAGTAGTTAAAGGGTTTTTTTGAAAGATTTTTAAGGCGCATATCCACAAGAAGCGTATTTGAGTACTCAAGCTGCTTGGTGGAGACTATCTCCAGCTCTCGCGCCCGCAAATTTTGATCTAAAAATTTAGGCATAAAATGCGCTCCGTACCCAAGCGCCGCGATACTAACGACCGTGAGCGCAAAACCGGCAAAATAAGACTTTGAAGCGATATAAATGCAAAGCGCAAGAACCGCCAAAAAGGTCAAAAACATCCAGATATAGCCCGCAAAATCCGCCCAGCTAAGGTGCGTTATGTAAAAATTTAAGCCTTGTTTTAGTTCGTTTATCATCTTGCCTCTTCATCTCGTTTGCTTATTGCGAGCTAAATTTAAAATCCGCCTGCATAAAGCGTGCCAAATTTAGCCGCGCTAATCTTTGCGCGAGTTTTTCTCCTCGATACCGCTAAGCCCAAACCTGCGCGCAAGCTCGGCTTTAACGCGCTCTGGGTGTATGCCGTGTGCGGCAAGTGCTATGAGCGAGTGAAAGCATAAATCCGCCGCCTCGTAAACTACTCCGTCTAGGGCTTTTTTGAGCTCGTCTTTTTCGCCTTGCTCTTTTGCGCCCTGCGTTAAATTTCTCGAATTTAAATCCTGCTCGTCGCGGCTTAAAATTTGCGCCTCGTCCGCTTGCGTTTTTTTGAGATTTGAGCTTTCGCTCGTATGTTTTTCAGTTAAATTTTCAAATCTTCTCGCCGCGCTTGCGTCTTTGCACGCCATGATTAGCTCACCTGCCTCCTCGCCGACTTTTTTTAAGACGGCATTTTCGCCTTTTTTAAACAGGCTTGCCACGTATGAAGTCTGCGGATCGGCGTTTAGTTTGCGCTCCAAGATCACGTGATAGATCTCGTCGATGATGTCGTAGGCAGGTTTTTTAGTTTGCGCCTCGGACGCGCTTAAATTTTGCTCGCGCTCTAAATTTAGTCCGTTTTTTTCCGCCAAATTTAACTCGCCCGCCAAAATCCGTCCGTCTGCGCCCGTCAAATTTTGCTCACTCTCGCCGCCTAAATTCGCGTCTGCGATTTTCCTAAAAAAGCAAGATTTCGCCCCGGTATGGCATGCCGCGCCGCCTTGTTGCTCGACTTTGATTAGCAGCGTATCGTTGTCGCAGTCAAGATAGGCGTCCTCGATCTTTTGGGTGTTGCCGCTTTGTTCGCCCTTTTTCCAGATGCGGTTTTTCGTGCGCGAAAAATAGTGCGCAAAACCCGTTTCTAGGCTCAAATTTAGCGCCTCTTCGTCCATATAAGCAAGCATCAAAACCTCGCTGCTCGCGACATCTTGAACAACGACGGGCAAAAGTCCGCCCGTTTTTTCCCAGTCTATTTTCATTTTCCCTCGATTGCGGCGGCCTTTATGCGCTTTATGTATCCGCTCGCTTTTGATTTATTTTTGTACGATCTCGTGCGTAAATTTTATCTTTAGCGGCTTAAAATTTACTTTGTTTGCAGCTTATTTTGACGTCCTGCTGCAAACTATTTTTTAATCAAAATTTTAGAAATCCCCGCCGATAGATTTTAAATCCTAAAAAGTACGTGAAAAAAGTAAATTTAGCAGCGAGATTTCCAAGCTCATCTAGAAGCTTCACTTTGAGACTAACGAAAGCTACTTTTACTTCGCTTCGCTCGTAACTGTGTATTGAAATGCTACAAACGCAGTGGGGTAGAGCAAAATGGTACACTAAAATGTGATGCCCGGATGGTTATGAACCAATACTCATATTACCTCATTATGGCAAGCTTGATGGTTCTACTGTATGCTCTGATTGCTGGAAAGTTCGTGATATATTAGTGTCCATTATAGAGTGAACCATTCAAAGAATAAATCGGTACAGAAA
>CAURKB010000169.1:0-3813 GCA_963525315.1 uncultured Campylobacter sp.
CGGTAGCAGTAGCCGACTTGATTTTCGTAGTCTTCGATCTTCTCGACGTTTCCGAGCTTTTCTAACTCTGCTACGATGACGTCTCTAGCCTCAAGTCTTTCTAGCCCCTTAAACTGCGCGCACTGCTCGTTTAGGATGCCTTTTTCGTCAAAAACGGTGATAAACTCTAAATTATGTCTTTTGCCGACCTCGTAGTCGTTAGTGTCGTGCGCCGGGGTGACTTTCACAAGACCCGTTCCAAACTCCATATCGACGTGCTCGTCGGCGATGATCTTTATCTTGCGACCGATTATCGGCAGAACGACTTTTTTGCCGATCAAATTTTTATATCGTTCGTCGTTCGGGTTTACCATGACGGCGGTATCGCCGAAATATGTTTCAGGTCTGGTGGTAGCGACTACAACATATTCGCTTGGCTTATCTGCAAAATAGTATCTCAAATGATAAAGCTTGCCTTTGTTTTCTTTATGCTCGACCTCGATGTCGCTGAGCGCGCCGTCGTGCGTACACCAGTTTATCATGTAGTTTTCGCGTACGATGAGCCCTTTTTCGTAGAGATTTACGAAGGCTTTTTTGACCGCTTTTCTTAGCCCTTCATCCATCGTAAATCTTTGGCGCGACCATGCCGGCGAGATGCCTAGTTTGCGCATCTGATGCACGATCATACCGCCGCTTTTTTCTTTCCATTCCCAGACTTTGTCTACAAATTTTTCGCGTCCGAGCTCTTCTTTTTTGATGCCTTGATTTAGTAGCTGCTTTTCAACGACGTTTTGCGTAGCGATACCGGCATGATCAAGGCCCGGCTGCCACAGCGTTTTATAGCCGTCCATTCTTTTGTAGCGCGTCATTATGTCTTGCAAGGTAAAGGTTAGCGCGTGCCCGATGTGAAGCGAGCCCGTTACGTTTGGAGGCGGCATCATGATGCAAAATTTACGGCCGTCTTTGCGGATGTTTTTGTTCGCATCTATCTCGAAATATCCGCGCTCTTCCCAAATTTTATAAAATTTATCTTCTATCTCTTTTGCGTCGTAAAATTCCGCCATATTTTATCCTTAATAATCGTTTAAAAAATGCTTGATTTTACTACAAATTTGCTAATAAGATGTTTAAAACGGGTTATTTTTAAGATTAGACAAAGAAAGCGAAGCGGCTAAAAGACCGCTCCGCGAAGGATTATTTGACGATAAATTCGTGCTGAGATAGATCGTAGTCGCTCATGCTTTCATCGTACATGTTTTCCGTGATGACCGCAGGTAGCGTGCATTTACCGCTCATAACTACGCGAAGAGGCGTATAAAGCGTATTTTTATCGTCTTTATAGTAAAGACTGTAAAAGCTCAAAACCCTATCGTCCTCGATATTTTGGTGTTCAAGCGTTAAAGAGCTTTTCGTATCCTCCGTTCTTGCATTTGGTACGATGTTTTCGTTTATCACCTCAAAGCAAGGGCTAATCGTCTCGTTTATCACGCCGTTTCTGATAAATTTATCCGTTCTTAGCGTAAGTTTAGAGTAGATGACGTCGTTTACTTTAAGCGCATTAATATCTATCTCTTTGCCGTCTTTATCGACGAAAGTTCTATAGATATCAAGCCCTCTTTTGTCAAATTTATGATTTATGGCTAGCTTTTTATAGCCTGATGCGCTAACGCCTAGATACACGCTAGCGTTACCCTCCGGCACGATGGTGATTTCAGGCTTTTTCGGAGTGACGTTGATAGCGCCTCTGCCGCTAAAGTCTAGCTCGCGGCCGTCTGCTATTAACTTAAATTTATTCTCGCTTGAGACGTCCTTGATATAGGCTCTTAGCGCCCTTAGCGTAAACGCGCGCTCCTGCGTGGAGTAAAGCTTGTCTACGTTTTTTATCAAAAAGTCGGCTAAAGAGTCGCTAAATTCGTTCTTCTCGAAGTGATTAGCGTGAAGAAGCAGGATAAAGGCTTTATTTCTCACGCTTGAGCCAAAATCCGACGGATCGTCTGATTGCTCGTTAAAGAAATTATTACCGACCCCTTTTAGCACCTTCTTGCTCTCTTCGTTTAGTCCTTCGTTTTTAAGCGTAGCTGCCATCAAGTAACCCTCTAACGCGCCGCCTTCGTATCGTTTTTGATCGTAAAGCGCGTTTAGTTTTGATCTATCTAGCTTGCCTTGCGTACTTAGGATGTATGCGGCGTATAGCGCTTGGAAATTATTCACCGGATCAAAATCCCTAAGCCAGCCAAGAGCCTTGCTTTTTACTCCGCTATCTAGCGCAAAGCCTGATTTTTCAAGCGTTAGTAGCATATCGATAGCGTAGACGGAGGCGAAGTTGTTCGTATAGCTTAGCTGATTCCAGTAGCCGATACTGCCGTCTGTTTTTTGCATTTTGATTACGTCTTGCATGCCGGAAAGGACGAATCTTTTTCTATCGGCTTCTCTTGCTTTAGCCTCTTTGGAGTCGCCGCCTCCAAGCACTAGGAAATTTAGCTCAAGAAGCTTACTAGAGCGTTGTTCGGCGCATCCGTAAGGGTAATTTACGAGTTTATCGCTATTTGCGCTTAGCACGCCTTTGATAGAGCTTGAAGCGTCTATCGTGATATCGTTTAACTCTTCGTCCAGTTTAAAGGTCTTTTTCTCGCTCGCGTAAAACGTCTTAGCGTAAGTGCTTAGCGGATAGGCGTGTATGACATCTAGTTTTTGCGAGTAGGAGTAGCCCTCTTTGCCGTCGTTTGCGGTGAAATTTATATACGCTTTGCCCGTAGCGTTAGCATCGAGAGTGAAATTTAGCTTGGCGTTTTCCTCGGGTTTTAGCTCGATACTATCTACGCCTAGTTTCGCATTTAGGTTGGTATCTAGGCTCAAGGCCACTTTTTTTGGCTCTTTGGTCGTGTTTATCACTCTTAGCGAGTAGTTTATCTTATCGCCCTCGATAAGATACGCAGTTTGAGTCGGTTTTAGGATGACGTCGTCTTTTACTTTTATGGCATTTACGCTAAAGCCGAGTTTGTCGCCGGCGACGCTAAGCGCGGCTAAATTTATCTCGGAGTTAAAGTCGCTAGGTACTTCTATCTCGAAATTTGCTACGCCGTTGGCACCGGCTTTTGCCGTTTGCATTTTGATATAGGTTTGTATATTTTTCTTATCTACCGGGCTAGCAAATTTAGCCATCCTCATCTCTAAAAGAGCCTTCGCCGCGTCGCCGCCGAAGCTTAGCACCTTGCCGTCTTTTTTAAATCCGCTTAAATTTGCGTAAAAGTCGTAATCAAGCACCCCGTCGTTTAAAATCGTATCGAAAAACTCCAGCGGGCTTTTTAGCTTTTGGTTGGTGATTTGCAGTACGCCCTCATCGACGGCAAATATCGTAACCTCGGCGTTTGGCTCGGTTTTTACGCTAGCTTTAAATTTGGAGTTTGACCTTACGGTTTTTGGCGCCTCTATGAGCGTATTTGCTCTGCGGTAGGATTTATCGGCCTTTACGTAGATTTTATCGTAGGTTCTAAAAGGCAGAGTATCGTTGTCCGCTACGCGCACGACCGAGGCCGTTACGTAAAGTCCCTCAAAGTCGAAATCAAGGTTAAATTTAGCGCTTGCGACGTTGTTTTGGACGTTTACGACTTTATATTTTTTGACGTCGCCCGATTCTAGCGTGACGATAGCGATACCGCTTTTTAGCACGGAGCTTACGTCTGCTATTAGCTCGTCGCCTTTTTTATAGATTTTTTTGTTTAGCTTGATTTTGGCTTTTGCCAGCTCTTTTGTCGGCTGTAGCGTTTCGCCGTAATCCCAGCCGCTGACGTAAATGTTTAAATTCGCCGAATGCCCGCTAAGTATGTCTGAGAC
>CAURKB010000170.1:0-3747 GCA_963525315.1 uncultured Campylobacter sp.
ATACTATCTTGCGTCGAATTTACGAGATGTTGGGAAAGTAATGGAAGTCATTATAAAGCTTGCCTTTTTTCGATTATATTTTTATCGCAAAAAGATAGACGACGGGGTTGTTTATGCTAGTTAAATTTCTTCCTACGTATACGGGCGGTGGTCTTGGAAGTATAAACTATCTACTAAACGAAAGAAAAGTGGCCGGAACTGCTAGGGTCGTAAAGGGCGACGAGAATTTAACTAGAGCTATCATTAAAGGAATCGACTTTAAGCAAAAAACATGCTTTGGAGTTTTGTCATTTGAGGAGAAGCACGATTTTTTAACCGAAGAGCAAAAGCTAAAAATAATAAAAGACTTCGAGCGCGCGCTGCTCGGGGATTATATGCTAGAGCGGGTAAATGTACTCTGGGTCGAACATTCCGACAAAGACGGAAGACTCGAGTTAAATTTCTTGATCCCGAAAATCGATTTGGTAACCGGCAAATCGTTTAACCCCTACTTTGACAAGTATGATCAAGGTAGAATCGATCTGTTTAAAAGAATCGTTAATGACGAGTATAACCTTTCTAGCCCCGACGATCCCGCAAGAGAGCAAACGATAACGGCTAGCAAGAAAAATATCGGGCACTATAAAAATTTAGAAGAATTCGATAAAAAGCTGCATGAACTAGTAAGAGAGGGCTACATCAAAAATAGAGATCATATGATTGAGCTTCTTAATCAAAGCGGCATAGAAGTAACTAGATCGACAAAGAAAAGCATAACCGTAATGTTACCTAATCAAAAAACAAAAAATCGTCTCAAAGGAGGAATATACGATGCAAATTTCACAGGCGCTCAAGGACTTGGAGAACTCGGCCAAAGCTCAAGCAGAAGAATTCGAGAGTTCCATAATAGAGACATACAAGCAGAGCGCGAAAGAAATAGGCGAAAGCTTGAGGAGCTTGTTAAAAAGCGAGATGAATTCAATAGCCGAAAATTTAGAGCCTCGCTTTCAAGAGATAATATCGATCCAAAGCAAGAGCAAAAGATGGATATCAACACTCACGGCTACGATAGCACTGATAATCGGAATAGCGGCGGGCTGGACGGCTCAAGGAGCGAGGCAAAATTTGGAAACGGCTTGGTTGGTGCCCAAAGGCTGGAGACACGAACAGCCCAGCGAGGACGGGGCTCAGACGCACTACTACATAGCAATCCCTCGGAGCAAGGAGATCTTCGAGCAAAACGACAAATACTACATACCTATGAGAATGGAGTAGAAAATGGCGACATTAGAAGAAGCATTGCTCGAAGAAAACGAGAACTTGACACAGATGATCGAGAGCGAAAGGAACGAACACGAATCGCAGAAGAGAGCCTTGATCGAAAAATACGAGAAGGAGTTATCGAATTTGCAGCAACAAGCAACCGAGTTAGCGCAGTATGTCAAGAATTTGAGCGACGATTGCAACGATGCCTTATCGAATGCTTTGCAAAAACAAAAAGATATGTACGACAACTTAATGACACGTTTAGAAGAAAGATTAAGACGGTCGGAAGAAGAATTGCAAAATTTGAGGGTAAAATACGATTCTTTGCAGATGGACTACGAGAAGTTGAAAAAAGATGTAGAAAATTTATAGATGAATGCGAGCATGCAAAAATGACTGGCGTGCGCCGTACCGTAAAAAATACCGAGAAAGAAAATACTATAAAATCAGATACGCCTGGATTAGTCTAGGCGTATCCCGCTAAACCAATATTATTATCTTGTTATGCGCACTTATAAATAAAAAATTAATCGACTGCCTCCCGAGTTCTTGCGGAGATACGCCGGTAAGCTTAAATATTTATTAAAATAGCCTACTTAACTCGGCTACTTTAATAAATACGGTCTGGATAAAAGCGTGGGTCAAGGGAGCGGCAAGCTCTCCTTGCGAGCCTCTCGCGGGGCCAAAACGGTAACGTTGCGTGGCCACGTAGAGTATGCTCGCCCTATTAGTAAAAATAAAAAAGAGCAAATGCGAGAGTTAAGAGAAATTTTAGCAAAACATAGATACAAACTAACCATTTAAATATAGTACATTTGATATGGTTTATCATAAATAATAATTGATAAATTACCCCAGTGGTTCAAAAGTAGCAATATAAAGTCAAGTATTATAGTAAATATTTTCTAAATATAATACAAATACGTTATATTTTAAACTCTTGCGTTCAAAGCCCTTTCAATGTTTTTCATTGGCCCTAATTTAAATTCATCAGTTGATTTCATCTGTATTTTTCTCGTAATTCTCCTCAAAATCTTTACGCGCTTTTACTTTACCCATAATGTGTATAAATTTGGCCCTTTGCTCATCAGGCGTAGCGTCCCAGCCCTTAAACCACTTCTCGTTAAAATTTCTTATTACCTCATCTAGCGGATCTTTTTTCTCATCATTGGCGTGAGCGCCTCTTAAATTTGGATTTTGCGGCTCTAACTCCGCCTCGCTTGGATCTAGCTCTATTTTTGCGCCAAGCTTTACTCTTTCTAGTCCGTAAGTAGAAAGATCGACTGCATTTAAAAGCTCGTCTAGCCTATCTTTATCCTTATCTTTTACGACCATTTTAGGTGTTAGAAATTTCAAAAACCAAAACAGCTTCTCGCACTCTACTATCTCGTAAGGCATGATTGACGCCATTTGCGCGTAAATTTTTACAAACTGCTTCTCTTTTATCTTGTAGTCGGCTTTATCGTCATCTTCGACTTTATTGGAATAAATATTGCTTGCGCCTTATTATAGTCCAATAAGGAGCAAGCGATGAACGAAATCTCTTTACAAAAACAATACGATTCCGTAATATCAACCTCAAAAGAGTTAAAGGCCAAAAAAGAGGCTGGAGGAACGGCCTTTGGAGCTCAAATTTTAGCCCAAAGCTATGATCTGGAGCTAATGGCTCAGGCCAGCATGGTATCGCAAGCTACCGCTAGAGTAACGAGTGCTGGAACAAGCGGGTTTAACGACAGCAGTATATTAAATTCTAATCTGCAATCAAACATAAATCAAGTTAAGTATTCGCCCAATACATACGGATATAGCATCGATAGCCAAGGTTTTATGGGTGCGGACTTTAACAAAGCTGCCGGACTTCCGGAGGATTTTAAAATACATAAAAGCACTCTTGATGAAATTTACGATTTTAACGAAAGAAGCTATATTCACAAGCCTACATATACCGCTAAAACTTTTGAAAATATCGATATGGCCGATACCATAAAACAATACTACAAGGTATTTCAAAGCGTAGTGGGCTCAAACGACAAGCAAACATATACGAGCGAAGATCTAAATAGGCTGCCTAAAGGCTTTAGCATCAGCGGTAACGACGCCGCTGAAAATGGAAACTATTTGCCGGATGTAAGCAGCTACAAAGTTACGAACGTCTACAAAACGGGCGACCAATTTGACGAAGCAAAAGCTTTGGAGCGCGAACTAAGCATGCTCACTCCGCCTCGCTACACTTATAGGCTAAATCTTAGCTCCAGCGAAATCGGACGCGATAACGGAGGCGGACTTAGATTTAACCCCGATATGTCTATGTATAAAACAGATGGCGGCTACAGCAAAGAAGGCGTATTTGTAGGATTTTTAAAGAATTTTAAACCAAAAGCTAGCGATAGCGGGGAAACTGAGCTTACCGATCAGATAAAAACCTACTCAATACTCAATATAGAACAAGGTAAAAAAGATATAGACTTCATAAAAAGAGTAAATAGCGGAAACGATATAGCC
>CAURKB010000171.1:0-3735 GCA_963525315.1 uncultured Campylobacter sp.
GCATAAAATCGCAAGAGGCGATAAATTTACGCTAAAAGATACTTCGGCAAATATCGTTAAAAACTTCGATCAAATAAAATCCCTCATAGATAGCGTAAAAACCCTAGATAGCTCCGATAACGGCGAGATAAAGCTAATAAAAGCCCAGTATGACGTCATAAAAGACCTGGTATCGCAGGACGATAAAGATAACAACGTCTATAAAGTCGAGGAAAAAACCGGTAAAGCGACTATGACGCCTACCGATATAAAAGACGGTAAGGCTTTTACTTGGGAATACGTAAACGATAGCACCGGAATAACGTATAAAATACAATTTGGTAAAAGGGACGCTCAGCCTGAAAACTCGGATATAAAAGTCAATATGCCGGACGGTAAATTTTATAACGGCGAAAATATAATCAAAGACTACAAGATCAAAGCCTATAAAATCTATGAAAAAGGCGGCTACAAAGTGACCGAAGAGTACACTCCAAGCACATCGAAATCAGGCGATATCGTTAGAGATAAATTTGACGAAAAAGGCGCGCTAGAGGAAAAAATATTGGAAAGATCCAGCGGCGAAAAACTCACTCTATCTTACGAGGACGGCAAGCTAAGCAATGCCGTAAAAACCGACCCCGAGTACGCAAATACCGATATAAACTTTGAAATCAGCAAAGATAGTGAAAATCTAGACTACAAAGGCACGCTATATCTAAACGCAAACTCGCCCGAACATCTAAGTATCCTTAATCCGCACTTTAACTATAAAGGCAAGGTTACCGTAACAGATAGCGCGCTAGATACGAAATGGACGGCTGATATCGGAAAAGACGAAGTTGTATATAGGGCGTACGAAGGGCGATTTTCAGACGACGTAAAACTAGTGTCAAAGGCTGCATACACTACTCACAACAACTACGGAGTCGAAAATTTTGATATACCTCAAACGCTTCAAGAAAATGCGAATCTAAAAAAAATAAGCATAGACGCTCAAACCGGCAACCTAGCAAACGGCTCGGAGTTTGGCGTGCTAGATAACGCTCAAGATAAAATCACGCTCCCATCAAATATCACCGAACTATCAAAAGCCCAAGACGGCGTAAATCTGCAAAACATCGAGGAAAAGCTATCTACGCTTGGAGTCGGTAAGGCGCAGTATTTCTTGCAAAACGTAGGCGAAAATAAATTTAACGCCTATATGGCGCTAAACACGGACGGTAAAGAGGGTTATCAAGACGGCAGCGATACCCTGATAGAGATAAAAGACGTCGAGTATAGAAGTAATTTTAAACAGTTAAAAGACGGCGCGACATCGATTTATAACAAACTAACGCCTGATTTTACCGTCCCTACTCCGTCCACTTTCCAAAACGCAGTAGCCAAAGACGCGACCGGCGGAAAAAGTAAAATTTGGGAATACGAGGCTAGCTCTACGTAAAAATATAAAATCGTTTTTGTAAAAGAGCAAGACGAAAATAGCGGATTTAAAATTGCAGACGGAGTGTTTTTCGATAAAAACGACAATCCGATAAACGCAACCGGCTGGCAAAGCAGAGCTAAAGTCTACGAGATAGACAAATCCACCCCAAACGTCGAGGTTATAAAAAGCCTAAATAACAATGAAGGCGGCAGAGTCATAGAAACCGTAACCAAGACCTACGACGCATCGGGCAAGCTCATAAAACAAACGCTCCAAGACGACATGTATAGTAAAAACGATAAAACCGTAGACGTAACCTACGAGAACGAACAGGTAAAATCAGCCGTAGTAACAAGCGCCCAGTATGCCAATAAAACGGTTAAATTTGACGTCGGCTCCGACAATGAAGCTTCCCTGCTAGCAACAAAATCCGCGCTTACTATGGATTTATCTACGCCTTGGGATCTAAGCCTGCGAAATGACGTAACCAAAGGCTTTAAAGGTACTGCGACCATAACCGATAAGGCGCTAGATAAAAAAGCCGTAGCTAATGTCGGCGATACGCAAACGACGTTTAAAATTTACGAAAATATAAACTCGGATAAAATTTCACTCATTTCAAAGGCTAAAGGCAGCAACGGATCGTTTTTAAACAAAGAGGAATTCGACGTCAAAGAGACTCTCGCTCAAAATCCTGATGCTAAAAAGATAACGATAGACGCAGGTAACAAAATGATGCAGATATCAAAAGGCGAGAAGATAAAACTACCTGATAATATCACTAAAATCTCAAAAGCAGCAGACGGAACCGACTCATCAAATTTGCAAACCGAACTAGCAAATTTGAAAGCGGGCGAAGGGGCTTATTTCTTACAAAACGTGGGCGGAAATAAATTTGACGCGTACCTGGCGCTAAATACGGACGGCGTAGAAGGCTACCAAGAGGACAGCGATACTCTCGTAAAAATCGCTGGCGTGGCTTACGGGGCTAGCTTTAGCGACGTAAACGGCGGATATACGACGCTAAGCTAAATTCGTACAACGGGGCTAGGTTTTGGCCCCGTTTTTATTACTCTTTAAATTTATAGGTCTTTAATTTTGAATTAACCGCTATAAATACGAAAACTATACCTAGCTTTTACCGCCTAAATTTAGCTTATTTTTAGGATACGGCAACACGGTTAAAGGCTAAATTTACTCGCTTCCATAAAATCTAAATTTAAAAATATCGAGCAAATTTAACGCATACTAGTTTTTTGTTTTTTTACAAAATAGCCCGTTTGCGCCGTTTGGGCTTATTTGGGATTTTGCCGCACCAAGCGTTATTTTGCCGCTACTACCGGTTAAATTTATACGCAAATTAAAATCAGACCTAAAAAAAGGGATGCAAACGATATCGCAGTTGTATATCAAGTATAAAAAGATCCGCCTTGCCCGTTTTAGACAAGGCGGTAAGAAAATCAGAATAAATTTAAGATAGTAGGCTTATTTTCCTCGACCCATTTGTCGATGCGTTTTGCATAGTTTTCATCGCCCTTGACATCTAGAGCTAGGCCTGCAAATTTACCGTTAATGAAAAACGCAGAGTGGTTAAATTTATATCCGTCCACATCGCTAGCGCCGAAAATTTGCGCGTCCTTTAGATACGGCAAAAAGTCCACCGCGCCGCTAAAAAGCGTCTGGGGGTGATTGGCTTGATTACCCACGGCTACGATGGCGGCTTTTTTACCTTTACTGCCTGCCTTTAAAAGCGGTAGTTTCTCTGTCCAATCAGCAAAAATCTCGCCGTCGCCGTAGCTAGGTGCCGCTACGATAATAACATCAAATTTAGCAAAATCTTGTGCAGTAGCGCCCTTTACTTCGACTAGCTGTGCTCCGAGCTTACCTGCTAGATACTCGCAAGCAGTCTTCGTATGGCCTTTTGCGCTTGCGTAAAATATGCCGATACTCATTTTACTCTCCTTAAATTTAGATAAATCGATACCCGAAGTATAACGAAATAATACTTAACTTATCTTATTTTAAATCACGCTTTTATTTGCCGTTTTTTATACAAATTTCGGCGTATTTAAGCCCCAGCTCGTAGGCTTTTTCATTCTCGGCGTAGACTTTTTTAGGCACTTTTGAGAGCATTACGCGTTTAACTAGCTCGGTATCCAAGCAGCCGCTCATCTGCACGGCCACGGCGAGCGCGACTACGCTTTGGGTTATTACGTTGCCCACTTCGTCTTTTGCGATGGAGATGATGGGAATTTCGTAGATTTTCCAGCGCTTTTTATCCTCGTCGCTAGCGCGAACCAAATTTGGCTCCACGACGATAATGCCGCCAT
>CAURKB010000172.1:0-3596 GCA_963525315.1 uncultured Campylobacter sp.
AAACACGTTAAACTCGAGGCTCATGATGTCTTTTAGGGTAAAGTGCAGGGAGTGCCCTATTAGAGCAATCCCCTCGGTTAGTTTTTTACGTCGATGCCCATAAACGAGCTAACTCTTTTTGATAGCACGCTCCATTCGTTCATCGGCAGGGAGTTTAAAAACTCTTTATCCATCTCGCCGTCGCTCATTTCGATTAGCATCAATTTAGCCTGCTCGATCTCGTCTTTTGTCTTGTTTTGGACGCTTTGGATGAGCGCTAGCGTCGGAGCTTTGAGCTCCACCGTTTGACCGTCGCCAAAAACAAATTCAGTTCTTGGTATTTCTATTTTTTTAAGTGCCATTTTTTCTCCTTAAGATATGTTTTTCCTGATGGTCTCGTAAAGATCCTCGCCGTTTACGGCATAAATTTTGTTTTCTACGTCGTATGATAGCGTGGTCTTTTTTTCGACTTCGTATTTTACGACGTAGCAGCTCATCTCTATGCTCATATTAGCCTCTTTATTCATCTCAAATTTAGGCGCTTCGAGTACTTTGACGTTGCCCTCAAACGTCGCCACGATAGCCACGTGTTTGCCCTCGCTTCCGCTATGATTGGCTTTGATGTAGACTTTTTGCTTGGTCTTTGTGTTTAAGAGCCCGAAATAAGTCTCGCTGACGTTATTAACGGTAAATTTTGCCGATAGAGGTTTGAGGGTCGGTAAAACCAGCTCGTATTTGCCGATCTCCGATGCGGCCTCTATCGTCTCGTGTTCAAATTTAGGCGGCTCAAAATCTACAAGCTCGCCAAAAAGTCCGATCCCGTCAATAAAGAAATTCCCGCCCGTGATTGCTTGCGCTTTCATCTTATAACTCCTCGATTAAAACTTGCGAATAGTCCGTGACCCGGTAAATTCTATTCGTGATATTCTTGATTAGCGGCATCTCCTGCACTCTGTGTTTGATGTAAATTTTGCCCTCGCTGATCGTTTCGTTGGTATTTAAATCAAGCGGCACTGTCACTTCAAAACCTACGGCGACGTTGTTCGCCACCAAACGGCGATAAAATGCCTCAAGGCTATCGACTACGTTTTTGAGCACGTCGCGCATCCTCTTATCGATCGCGCGCTTTTGTGCTTCAAATATCGTCTCGATTGCCGTGTAAAATATAACATAAGTGTGCATGCTGGTAAAATCCTCGTCGCGCGTTTCGCCGCCCCATGCCCTGATACCGTCGTCCACGTAAGCTATCGTGATGCCGTCGCTTCTTAGCCTATCGGCTTCGCAGTCCACGCCTTGGATAAACTCGACGTTATCCACGATCGCGGTAATGCCCGGAATTACCCTATTTGAATACGTTTGCGAGAATCCGTATTCCGTCTCGCTCATAACTTTGGCATAAAGAGCGATCAAAAACATGCTAAGCGGGCGAATGACCTTATCTACTCTTTTAATTTTTTGAAACGTTATGATCGCCGTTTTTGTGGCTAACGTTTGAACTGCGGCCTTTGCGGTTTGCTCGTTTGTCGCATCGACTTCGATAGCATAAACGGCTCTTAGATATTCGCCTAGCTGCTTAAGTTTTTCATAAACTCCTGCGTCGTTGTATTCAGGCGCGGCGATAAATTTAGGTTTTGCCATTACTACGTTTTCGGCTTTTTTGAGCGCGTCGATAGCGTTTAAGCAAGATGTTAAATTCTCCTGCTTTTTTGCGCTCGCGTCGCTATTTGTGCTTTGCTTAAACGAGCTTAATACTACTTGCGTATGAATTCCGCATGCCTTTAGGTCTTCAAGCGCGTTTTTTATCGTGCCGCCCTCTACCTCCTTAAGCGCATCTTCGACGGTGCTATAAACGTAAAGCCCTGCGACTAGCTTGCTATCGTCGCCGACTATTGCGATCGGGCGGCGATTGTTGATCTCGTATGGGTTTAGCGAGCCGTTATAAAGCTCGACATTGACGCCGTATTTACTTGGCATTTTTTTACCTCACTTTCTAAAATTTATTGATTATTTCTACTTGAAGCTCTTTGTTTAACGTTAGAGCTAAAAAACTTTTTAGGGTGCTAAGACTGTTTAAAACGCCCTCGTCGCTAAACGTAGAGCCTAAAAGTATGCATCCCTCGGTATGTTTAGGGTAGTTACCCGAATGGATCTCTATGTAACGGTCTTTAGGCACTTTTTCGTTGTAAAGCACCGGCAAAACACGGTTAAATCTCGCCGAATGATGCCAAAACACGTCATAAATGCCCTCAGGTATGCGTCTATCTTTGCCGCGCGCTGTAGTATCTGGTCCTGCAGGCTCTAGCGTGTAACCATTTAAAAAGACTTTATCATTAAAAAGTAGCTCGAATTCGCCGAGCGTGCCGTCTTTGATATTTTTAAATCTCGTGATTTTTAGCTTCATTTTAAATTCCTTTCATAGTCGCTCATTTCATCGCTGTAGTCTTTTGAGGCGATTGCGTCTATCTTTTTATCTGCGGCTTTGTTGATTTTTCGTCTAACCCATTCTGCACCCATAAAGGCGATAATCCCACCGATAGCTAGCGCAAACTCAACGTCGTGTATAAAAAATTTCACGATCGCAAATGTAGCCCAACAAAGAAACATAGCCGTAAAAGTAGCAGCGGTAAAAGCCCACTTGGTGCGATGTTTTCTAGGTTCTCCGTCTTCATTGAGTAGTCCTAAAATGCCGCCGATCGCGCCGACTAGCAATACCCAGAGCAGATATAGGTATTCTTTACAGAGAGGGCTCATCCTATCGCCGCCCCGAAAATCAAAGCGAGCAAGATCGCTAAAGCTACCTCTAGCACTCTTTTTTTGCCGATCCTAAAGCCCATGATTTTTCGAATTACCAGCTCACTCATCGCTTGTTCCCTTGCTTTTTTCGTTATCTTGCGACGCGCATCCCTTTAAAAGCTCCTCGCAAGTTTTATAGTATTGCATCAACTCGCGCGCGGTTTGCATATTTTCATGATCGTATTTTGGCTTATTTGGCATTTTATTTATACAACGTATCGGAACGAATACGTCTTTATACTCCGTTCTGATGATAACCTGCGGATCTTTGCCCGCGCATCCTGCTAGTAATAGCCCGCTAGCAATCAATGCAGCTGTTCGGAAATTCCGAACAGCTCGAACGGCTTTATTTATTCGCCTCATTCATTAGCTCCTCATAGAATTTTAACTTTTCCCCGCAAGCGGCATTTTTTGCCGGCACAGCCATCTTTTCAAATCTCGCCTTTGCTTTATTTGCCGCCCTTATCGCGTCCTGCTTTTTGACTTCTAACTGCTCAAATTTAGCGTTTTGTAGATCGATACGCAGGTTACATTCGTTTAAATTTGATGCCGAAACTTCGATGGCTGCATCTTTTAAAGCTAGCTTAGTATTTGCTTCTTTTATCTCGGCTTTTGCGCTATTTAGCGCGCCGTTTAATCGCCAAATTTCAAGCCCGGCGCCGCCTAAAGCTATTAGCAAAGCGACGCCGACTGATACCATAAATTTAACGCTTAAAAAATTCATTTTTAACCCTTTAATGCATCTACGATTACGACTATTGCTATAATAGCCGCGGCAATGATCATAAAAGTCTTAGTTGATGTTTTCATTTTTTTACTCTTTT
>CAURKB010000173.1:0-3548 GCA_963525315.1 uncultured Campylobacter sp.
ATATTCTCAAAAAGTGTCATAAGAATTCCTTTATCCTTGACAAGGTGTCAAATATGTGCTATAATTTCGACATTTATACCAAAATTATATCAAAGGAAACTTAAACGATGATAGATTTAATCGGCAACGTCAAAAAAGGCGGAGTAGCGGAACAGGTTCAGGTAAAAACGGGCAAGACGCTAAAAAGGTTTTGCCGAGACAATAAGCTTAGCTATGGTAGCATCCTAAACGGATACTACTCAAAAAAAGCTCAAAACGCTTTTAAAAAACTGGGCGTAAAAGTAGCGTAATATGTGGGTAAATTCCAAGCAGGCCGCTGAAATTTTGGGTGTAAATAACAAAAGCGTGGAAAAAGCCGCTTTTCGAGCCACAAAAAGCTGTAAAAAATTTTGCACTATTAAGTGTCATTTATGCCACTTTACTTATACCGACGGCATCGGTCGCGGCGGTAAAACTCTCCAAATTTGGATCGACGACGATCTAATCAACGATAAAAACAGCGAAATTTCACGGGCGGACAAAGCCTCCGCGGAAAATTTGGTTAATACCGCATCCGTCCGTCCGCTAAATTTCACTAACGGGGAGAGCGATGGAGACATCTATGCAGATACTAAGTTGGACGCTAGGGATAGTGTCGATATTCGGGGCCGCAACGGTGGCGTTTTTGGCGCTGGCTTCGCTAATACAAGTAGTGGACGAGATCAAGAGCAGACGCAAATAAATTCAAACCAAAGGACAAACGATGCAAATAGAGGCGATGGACGCAACCAAGGAAGTAACTACGCGAGCGATAGCTCATACGAACAATACTATGAGCAAAGAGAAGCGAGAACATATAGCAGAGCGTATGAAGCAAATGGGATTTATGAATGTGCGAATAACGAGCAACGGGGTTTATGGCTTCAGAGTGGGGGCGAAGAGCGCGCAAACAGCATAGCCGTCAAAGACGAGGCGGTAGAGTGCGAGGTGGTAGAGCAAGGCGGGTTAAATTTGCCCGCTACGCTTTCTTTTGCTCAGAGCAAATTCGCAAGCGCCAGCGAAGCCAAAAAAGAGCTCGCTCTCATCAAAAAAATGATAATAGACGAGTGGAATAAGGCCAAAGGCAAGATCAAAGAGGTTGATTTTATAGAGTATATAAACGCGAAGAATATATATTCTATAAAACTAACCGCAAACAAACTCTATGCATGGCAAAGAGCTTACAAAGCAGGCGGCATAGACGCTTTGATAGACGATCGAACAAGTACTAAAGAGTGCGAAATAGAAAGGCTGGGGCTTAGAGAACTAGCCATTAAGCTCATCCACGCTCAGCGCGGCCGCATAAACTCTTATAATATTTATAAGATGCTAAACTACTACGCCGTGAGCGAAAATTTGCTTTCTCACGACGATTTTCAAGGCAAAAAAGACGAAATAATAAGCTACGAAGCGGTAAATCGCTTTGTAAAAAAATATCTAAAAGCCAACCCTATGCTAAAAACGCTAATAGAAAAAGGCGAAGACGGAGTGATAAGTAAATACCTAAGCGCCATGGGCAAGAGTAACTGGGCCGCATATAGCATAAATCAGATCGTAGAGATAGACGCCAGCCCGCTTGATATCATCTGCTCGGCATCCGATCTTTGTGACAAGATAGGCTTTAATAGCGTAAACAATGTTTTTAAGGACAAAGAAGAGTTTAAAAAATTCGTCGAGGAGTGGCAGCAAAGATATACCATAATAGGCCTCATAGACACCTATAGCGGAGTAGCTAGCTTTCACGTAACTAGCACCGAAAACAGCTCGGGCATAGCAAGAGCTACGGCTAAATACATACTTCGTTACGGCAAACCGCAAGTCATAAAAGGAGATAACGGCAAAGCCTTCAAATCAAAGGCGAATTTTAGCTTTTTGGGTGCCATAGGTGTAGAGTATAAGGCCGTAAAAGCCTATAGCGGCTGGCTAAAGCCGTATGTAGAAAAAAACTTCGGCTCTTTACAAAACGGTCTGAGCGAATGGCTAAAAGGTTTCATCGGCCACAACATAAACCAACGCCAAGCCATAGAGTTTTTCTTTTCTAAAAAGGAGCGAAGACTTAAAAAAGGCTTTAAAACCAATCTAAAAGACCTAAATTCTATCGACGAGATAAACTCTTTAATAGACGACTATTCGGAGAAATTTTTAAACAACCGATATCTTGATAGGCTGGGCAAGACATGCAGGGAAGCCTACAACGAAAAAGTAAAAGAGGCCGAACCTATGAACGCGCTAGAGCTAAGCTTGTATCTAGCTCAAAAACAAGACAAATGCGTGCTAAAACAAGGCGTGAGCGTGGATGGAGTGTGGTTTAGCAACGAGATGCTATATAACTATTCAAGGGTGTTCGTAAGGGCAAACCTTGATAACGTAAAAGAGCAATTCGTGTTTGACGAGAACGATACATTTGTTTGCATAGCCACACCAAAAGACCTTGAAGAGGGCAGCAGCGTAGAGGCGGCAAAGGCCGCTCAAAAGATAGTGCATAAAAGAGTAAAGGCGCTCAAAGAAAAATCATCCAAAGATAGAGCCGAGGTAGAGGCGTTTTTCACAGACTACGTAAAAACCGTCGAGGCCAGTCGCGCCGTACAGCCTGCTACCAAGGGGGCTAATGACGAGATAGTTGCTCGCATAGAGCTAGATCACGCCCAAAGAAAAAGCGCCGAGCTGGATGATGAGTATATGAAATTCGCTGCAAAAAACAAGAAGAAAAAAGAAAAAGAGATTTTAGGTTTTGAAGCTATGGCGCAAGCTAAATTTAAAGCCGTTTAAATAGTTTTAAACGCTCTTTTAAAGACGTTTAAAAGTGTTTAAATTTTATGAAAGGACGGATATGAAAACGCTAAAACAAGAGTTTGACGAGTTTTTGAAGCAAAGCGGATTAAAACAGGCTGACGTATGTCGCTCGATAAACGTGACGCAGTCAAGACTTAGCCAAATTTTAAACGGCACCTATCCAAGCGACGGAAGCAAGGTTGAAACCAAGCTAAAAGACTATATGGATAACCACAGGAGAAGAACTCAGGCGCAACAAAGCTCTCAAAAAGAGAATAGAGATGAGATCTTCGTTTCAAAGGATTTTAAAAATGCTACGTATGTATTTAACGAGTGCGCCAGCGAGCACGATTTGGGTCTGGTCTACGGGATGGCAGGCACGGGCAAGACTACGGCGATAAAGGAGTTTTGCAAGCATAATCCAAATGCAATACACATAAAAAGCAATATTCACACGACGGCTGCGGTGCTGCTTGATGAGCTTTGCGAAGTATTAAAAATCACTCCCCCGCGACCTATCTATAAAAAACTAAAAGCGGTGATGGCTGAACTTAGCAAGAGCGACAAGATATTAATCATAGACGAGGCCGAAAATCTGCCGTTACGCGCGCTTGAGACAGCTAGAACGCTGTATGACGCGACAGGTACGCCAGTGATATTGGTAGGCACTCCAAGACTCATAGACAATCTAACGGGCAAAAACATGGAACTAAGGCAGATGTATAACAGGATAGACGTCAAATATATCATGCAAGGTC
>CAURKB010000174.1:0-3533 GCA_963525315.1 uncultured Campylobacter sp.
TTGTAAAATGAAACTTCACAATAAATTTAAGGAGAATAAATGCGCTCAATCACGAACAAGATCGCGTTGATGCTAATCATTGCACTCTTCGTCTCATTTGCCGCTATTTCGGCAGTCAGCTACTACACGGCTGAAAATAAAGTCGTAGAACTGGTCGGTCAAACCCAAGATCAAATCCTAGACGACGTTAAAATAACGACGAATTCTTTTTTTAACGACCACCTTGAGATACTGGGTAAAATCAGCTCAAGGCTTGAAAAATCAGTCGGCGACGATGATGAGATAATGGCTAAAGTTGCGCTAGAAAAGGAGTTTGCGAGTTCGTACATCAAATACGTGTATTTCGCTAAAGAAAACGGCGACTTTTTCCAATCAGACGGCAAAAGAACGACCGTAGCGGACAACTACGACCCAAGGACTAGGGGCTGGTATCAAACTGCCGTAAAGGAAAACAAAGCGGTATTTTTAGAGCCTAGAACGACGTCTACGGGCGATTTGGTTATAACATTCGTAACGCCGATAAATAAAAACGGCAAATTTATGGGCGTAGCCGGCATAGACGTAGACGTAAAGGATCTTAGCGAAAAGATAATCTCGATGGGCAAAACCGACTACGGTTACGTACTTTTGATGAAAGGCGACGGATTGATTTTGCTGCATCCCGATCTCTCTAGCATAGGTAAGGTTAGCACGGCTAGTAAAACCGTAGCCGAAGGCTATGCGGCCAAAAAGTTCGATAATAACGGCTTGATCGCTTACGTAAACACAAGCGGCCAAAACGTAACGGCTAAAGTAATCCCTATAAACGATGAAGGCTGGCTAGCAGTAGCGGCTATCGGCGCGGATACCTTCTCGTCAAACACCTTGCCGCTTTTGCGCACTCAGCTCATTTTAGCGACTATATTTATCATAGCTCTTAGCGCATTTGTTTATATATTGCTCAAAAAATCATTAAGTCCGATAAAAACCATCCAAGAAAAGCTAGAAGATACGTTTAAATTTATCGCCCACGAAGCTCCGGCTCCGCAAAAGCTAGCCGTAACCGCTAGGGACGAATTTGGCGTCATGAGCTACGCGATAAACGAAAATATCGATAAGGTCATCGCCGGTATCAAAAAAGATAGCGCCCTAATCGAGGAGATGAACGGCATCGCAAATCTCATGATAAAAGGCCACATGGGAGCTAGTATAAAATCAGACCCGAACAATCCGGCTCTAGTGCAGCTAAAAGACTTGCTAAACCGCTTTTTTAGCTCCATCTCGTCAAATTTAAAAGGTATAGCCGCTGTACTAAGCTCGTATAACAAAAACGACTATACGCCTCGCATAGAGCTAAAAGACGATATAGAAAGCGATCTGCGCGATATGATGGTGGGCTTGCAAAGCGCGGGAGACGCCGTAAGTAATATGCTAAGAGAAAATCTAAAAGAAGCTCAAATGCTAGAAGAAAAAGCTAAAATCCTAGCCGACTCCATGAGAGAGCTGACGCAAGGCGCGAGCAAACAAGCAAGCGCGATAAACGAAAGCGCCGCTGCGATCGAGCAGATGAGTAGCTCGATGAACGCGATCAGCCAAAAAGCGCAGGACGTAACCCGACAAAGCGAGGAGATCAAAAATATCATCGTCATCATCCGCGATATAGCCGATCAGACGAATTTACTCGCTCTAAACGCCGCCATAGAAGCAGCAAGAGCGGGCGAACACGGACGCGGCTTTGCTGTAGTTGCCGACGAAGTACGCAAACTAGCCGAACGAACTCAAAAGAGCCTAGGCGAGATCGAAGCTAACGCAAACGTACTAGCCCAAAGCATCAACGAGATGAGCGAGAGCATCAGGGAGCAAAGCGAGGGCATAAATATGATAAATCAAAGCGTGAGCCAGATAGACGATATAACCAAGCAAAATATCGGTATCGTAAGCACCACGAACGAAATCACCTCTCAAATCGACGACATGGCTAAAACTATAGTCGCAGACGTAAGGAAAAATAAATTTTAATCAAGCCGAATTTGGCTCTGGCGGGCTTTGGCGTAAATTTAGCCCGCCTTTACCCCGCTTCTCTAAATCCATAGTTAAACTACATATAGCATGTTGCATTCTTAAAATGAAGCAAGAAATTTACTTTTACTTAGCTTTTATGCGGTCGTTATCATTGCACTATGCTTTGGAAGTTTTCTTTTTTAGTATACATTCACCCGGCTTACTAAAGGTAAGCGCAAGATTAATTGTTTTTCTAGGATTTTAATAATTTTTGCTATTTTTACAGCTTCTATACTAGATGAAAAATACGGTAAATTTCTCTAAATTTAACTTTAGAAATTCTGGAATAGACTATATACTTGTTTTTGACTTTGCTGTACTCATTTTTAAGGATGCAACCTTCATCGTAGCTTAACGCTCCACTTGCGTTTACATATAGTCTAATATCTTTGTATGATTTAGTTTTACAGGCAGCTACTTAACGGCAAATAAATCAGATATCTTCGTAGCTTACGGCCATTGCGCCGGTAACCGGAGCAACGGTTATCGTGGCTTTTCTATGCTTTGTTTCAACTTTTATTACGCAAGGAGATTGGTAAAGCGCACTGTTTACTCCATCATAACCATATCCTCTTATTATACCGTTAGCTTCTAGTATGCGACCGTATTCGTCAAAGCCTATATAATGCGGCGTTGAATCCCCCGGATTAATGGCAGGGCAGTCGATATCGGCAAATGTTACACCGTATTTTTTATCCAAAACCCCTTCTATCTCTCTTCCTGTTCGACTTTGACTTATCACGTAGCTATTACTGCTCAGACTAATCCTCCAACGTCTCGTATGCCATGTCGGATTAGTCTGATTAGCCGGATCAAATTGGTTATCTTCCATCGCTAAAAGCTGAGTTCTTCTAACGGCAGCCATGATGTCGTCTACGGCGGAGCCTAACTGATCCCGGTCTAGTCTAGGCAAAGCAGCTAAAGCTAAAATACCTACTACGACTATAACAACGACAAGTTCTAACATTGTAAATGCTTTTTTAAATTTAGAGGATTTTTTGTTTATATAACGCTCTGTCTTTAGGCAATCACTAATTTTACTCATATCTATTCTTTTTAAATATTTTTTAAGTTGATTTTACAACTTTGATTATAAAATCAAGCTAAATTTAATTTCAAATTTGATATTTTTGTCGTATATTTTTTAAATTTTATTAAAATATTATAAAAAAATATTAAAAGAATTGTTTAAAGACGCTAGTAGTAAAATACAAAATGTAATCTTAATTTAAAGGAATTTGGATTGAAAAACTTTTTGCAATCTATCTTTATACTCGCCGCTTTCACCGCCGTCCTCTTCTATCTTTCGTATTTGGGAGTTAAATTTGATAAATTTGGCTCAAGCACAGTGCCGACAGGTTTTACTATCACGCCGGACACCAAGATAGACCCAAACTCCGAGCTAGTCAAATACGTAACGCAAGAGGAAGTGGACGATTTTGCTTTTAGATACTGGGATATAGACGAATACGAGGAAAACAACGCCACCCTTA
>CAURKB010000175.1:0-3525 GCA_963525315.1 uncultured Campylobacter sp.
TTTGCGGGCGTGGGCGGCGACGAGAAATTTTTAAAGAGCAGAACGAATTTTAACTGGTATCAGGGCATTAGAGAGTGGGTGGACTACGACCTTATTTTCAGGTTTAAATCAAGCTTCGGTAAAATTTGGGATCGCGGCTGGGTGCCTATCAACGAGAGACTATATCTAGGCGGTATCAGAAATCTACGCGGATTTGAGAGTAGAACGGTCTCTCCTAAAGTCAAAGTCTCTAGCGGCAGCTGGTATGAGACAGGCGGCGATATGTCGTTTAATAGCTCGGCCGAGCTTAGCTTTCCGTTAATAGAGCGCGTAAAGATGCGCGGCGTGCTGTTCTTTGACTACGGCGTGATCCACGGCAAGATCGCAAACGTCACGGCTCCGGGTATCGTAGATCATATCGACGGACGCATCAGCAGATACAGCGCGGGTGCTGGTATCGAGTGGGTAACGCCTATGGGACCGCTTCAGCTAATCTTTGCTAAACCGCTCAAAAAGCAAGACGGCGACGATACGAGCACGTTTGAATTTACTATCGGACAGCGCTTCTAAAATTTACGCGGGCGCTTGGCTTTGCCTCTCGTCCGCCTCTTTTTCTTGTTTTATAAATTAATCTCTTCTAATCGGGAGTTTTGTTCTCCATTGATTTTTATGCTTTTTAAGCTTGGCTTGTAGGCGGGTACTCTGTGCGGTCGCTATTTTTAAGCTTTATATTTTTGTATTAAATTTTATGCTTGCCCGTAAAACCCGACCTGCAAAAATGCAAAGCCTTATTGCCGAGTCCGCTTTTTAAGCTTGTTAAATTTGCTTTGGATGCCGCCCTTTGAGCCTTTATGCTCGCGGCTAAATTTTTAATTTTTTTACCTTGACGTAGCGACTAAATTTGGGTTGCGTTTGTTGCCGGTTTTGAAGTAGTCGTCAAATTTTGAAAGCGCGGCGTAAAAAACAAACTAAAACATCGGCGCATATAAAGCCAAAAAAGTAAATGCAAAAAGCCGCCAGAGTAAATTTGAGGGTTTTAAATTTATGCGATTTCTAAAAAAACTAGCTGGCTAAGTCCGCCCGATTCGCAAAAGCGGTAAAATAGCGCAAAATTACAAAAACAAAACGAGGCGGCGTATCTTTGATTTTGATGCTGCAAGCGTAAATTCGCGCTTATTTAGCAAGGTTTATATGAAGCATTTTGCTGGTCCATTAAAAGTCGAATTCGGGCCGGATTTGAGCGTAAATTTAGTTTGCGGCAACCGCGCAAATATCGCAAAAGCTAAATCGCCTGTAAAAGCTTGCAAATTTAAACGCGAGGTCGGTAGTCCGCCTCATAAATTTGGGCGCTAAGCTAAGCCAATAATTAATAAAGTAAATAAAGGCTAACGCTTACGTTTTAAATCGCCTAAATTTAGATAAACTAGAGCGGATAAAATTTGCGCTAGAAAAATCTAAATTTAAACGCGATTTTAAAGCGCAAAAAGGCTAAAGTTAATCACTTGAATTTACCGGCAAAAAGCCTTCATGCTCGGTAAATCTTACGCAACTTTACGGGCGTTAAGAAGATGCGGCGATCCTTAAAGACGTAATCCAAAATACTCACCGCAGGCGTCTAATGACGCAAGCGGCCAAACCCTATCTATCGTAAAATTTGCTAAGCACGCTACCGCTAATATCCCTGCGCTCCCCGTCTTCTATCATCGCAGCTTTACGATCTACATCGACAGTTTTATCCGTGTTTATGATAAATTTAATCTCATACGAACGCGAGCCGATTTTCTTTGGCATATCTCCGAAAAATATAGGCTTTGGCGGACGCTGTGAGTCAAGCGCAGCCCACTGAAACTGATTTACGAAAGTAGCAAATATAAAAGATTTTCCGTTTAGCTTATGTTTATCCAAAAGCTCGCCAGCTAGGGCGTCGTTATCGCAGGTTACCGGCGCGCCGAAGGTGTGTTTCTTTTCTTTTTCTTCGTCGTATTTACAAAATTTATTCGCTAACGCAAGTAGCTCTTCTTTGCTGGCATCGGCGCTGGCCTCGGTTTTTAGGTCGTTATAGGTTTGCATTATCCGCTCTAGCGCCCTGTCTACGTTTTTTTGCGCCTCGTCTTTGGCTTTTTGTACGGCCTCCTCGTATCTAGCGTTTTGGCTGTCAAACTGGGCTTTGAGGATAACGTCCGAGACCTCGCAGGTTACTTCGACCGCTTTTAAATCCTTTGCGCTGACATCCTCCCACTTGACGTTTTTGCAGCCTTCATACCCGTCTACGGCCGCTCCTATCGTCATTGATTTTTTCTGCGGCAGAGTGTAGTTTTTCACGGTATCTATGTTGTTATTGCCGCATCCAACTAGCGCCAAAACAGCGGCTATGATAGAAAATTTAGCTTTCATTTATCCTCCTAAAATTTAAAATTTAAATGTATCTAAATTTAGCTTAATGCTAAGAATCGTATAAAAGAGCGAGATAAAGGCGAGTTTGCGGGCCGCGCGCGTAAATTTAACCGCACGACGAGCCTGCTTAATTTTAATTAAAAATTATAGTGGAAATTCACCATAAACGACCTCTCGTCGCCTAGCCTCGAGCTTGAGCGCCAGTATTTTTTATCAAAGAGGTTGTTTATCGCTAGCGTCATTTGCGCATGCTCGGTGAAGCTATACCCCGCACTCACGTCCACTCTAGCAAAGCCCGGTAAGTGTTGTTCTTGGATCCTGCCGCCGTTAGTAGAGTAGGAGTAGCGTTTGGAGTAGCCGGTAACGCCGCTTTCTACGTACCATTTGTCGGCATTTACGTAGCGTAAAAAGACGTTACCTTGCCAGCGCGTGGTTTCATTTAGATTAAGCCCTTCGTTTAGCGGGTTTGAGTTGTCTTTAGTAACCTTAGCGTTCGTGTAGCCAAGCGAGCTACGCAGGTATAAATTTTCATAAATTTGCCCTAGCACGTTTAGCTCGATACCGCGGCTGCGCTCCTTGCCGCGTACCGCCCAAGTATACGGGTCGTTCGTAGGATCTGGCTGATAGCGGATATTTTTGTGTTCGATCTGAAACACCGCGATATTTGAGCTAAATTTATTATCCGCCCAAGTGCTTTTTAATCCGATTTCGTATTGGACGTTGT
Source organism: uncultured Campylobacter sp. (assembly GCA_963525315.1). Lineage (GTDB taxonomy): Bacteria > Campylobacterota > Campylobacteria > Campylobacterales > Campylobacteraceae > Campylobacter_A. The sequence continues at coordinate 3,098 of CAURKB010000175.1, forward strand.
TTTGCGGTTTTAGATCCAGCCTTGACGTATCTTCGGTGCTGATGCCGATGTTGCCTCTACCTCCGTATGGCGCAAAGCTCTGCGAATAAGAGATATAAGCGGTGTGATCGGTCGCGAAGTCCCATAAAAAGCCGACCCTCGGGCTAAACGAGTCGCCGGTGTAGCTGTTTGTTTGGCCTCTTATATTTCTGGTTTTAAATTTATAAAAATCAAACCTACCGCCTAGCATTAATCTATACGTATCGTCAAGGCTGATGAGATCCTCGAAAAACACGCCGTGATTGATCGCGCGGTGTTTGTTATCGGTCGTAAACGGGACGTTTCTGTTTGACGTCCAGCTACCCCTAGATGCGTATGGGTCGATATCCTGCATATGGGTTCTGCTATACCAGAGCCTTGGATGGCGGGTTTCGATGCTATTGTCGTAG
>CAURKB010000176.1:0-3503 GCA_963525315.1 uncultured Campylobacter sp.
CGTTTAAATACGCCGACACCTCGTCCGTAGCCTTTATCATCGGGCTAAACGTGGCTTTGGTGCCTTTTATCGCGGCTGGGCTTTTTAGGCATAAAATTTACTCTTACGCGTACGTGGGCGTGGCATTTGCGGTGGCGGGGCTATATATGATAGGCGATACGAAGGTCGGCTTTGGCCTGGGCGAAATTTTGGCTCTGGTTTGCGCGTGCGCCTACTCTTTTCACATCGTGCTCACCAACCGCCTAGTGCAAAAATGCAACCTCGTAAATATGGTTTATTTTGAAATTTTGACCCTAATCGCGCTTTGTTTTGCGGCTATTTTGGTTTTTGAGGACGCTAAAATCGCTCCCGTCGTGGACAAGGCATTTATCATAGCGATGCTGGTCGTGGGCGTGCTGGGCACGGCGTTTGCGTTTTTCGCGCAGGCCTTGATGCAAAAATTTACCACGCCGGTTAAAACGGCGATATTTTTCACACTAGAGCCCGTAACCGCCGGAGCGATGGGGTATTTCGTCGGTGCCGAGGACATCAGCGCGTATAGGCTTTGCGGCGCGGCGCTTATCTTGGTCGGAGTTTTGATCAGCGAGATAGGCAGCTACCTGCGCGCTAAAAAGGAAAATTTAGGCTAAATTTTCCTTTTTAGCCTAAATTTCGGCGTTTTTTGGCGTTTTGCTCAAAGCGCCGATCCGCCATAAAATAAAATTTATCAAATCGCCGCTAAATTTACTCTCGCGGCGATTTTCTTTCTTAAATTTATCGCCCTTTTTGCCAGCTAGCAAGAGGGCGGCGACTCTCAAATTTGACGCGATAAAGCCCGAATTTAGAGAAATTGCGTTAAATTTGCCCCTTAAATTTAGCTAAAGAAATCAGATGAAAAAATCAACCGAATTTAAGGCCGACCTCGCGCTATTCGTGATCGCGGTAGTCTGGGGCGTGACGTTTTTGCCGATGGCGCAGACGTTAAAGACCAACGGCGTTTTTACGCTTTTGTTTTGGCGATTTTTGATCGCGGCCGCGCTGATGTCGCTAATAAGCCTCAAATTTACCCGCAAGATCGACCGCAATTCGTTAAAATTCGGCGCATTTTTAGGCGCGCTTTTGTTCGCGGCCTTTACGCTTCAAACCTTTGCTCTAAAATACGCCCCAAGCTCCACCGTCGCCTTTATCACGGGGCTAAATGCCGTTTTTACGCCGTTTATCGCGCTCGCGTTTTTCGGACAAAAGGTCGTAGTTTATGCCTTTATCGGCGCGTTTTTATCGGCGGCGGGGCTTTATTTTCTAACGGGCAGCGAGCTTGGTTTTGGCGCGGGCGAGGGACTTAGCGTCGTTTGCGCGTTAGGTTTTGCGCTACATATCATTTTCACGGGCGTTTTGGTGCGCAGGTGCGAGCTTTACTGGATGGTGAGCGCGCAGTTTGCGGTCGTCGCGGCGCTTTGTTTCGTCGCCGCGCAGATTTTCGAGCCTCGCGGCGTCGTGCCCGTTTTAGACGAGGCGTTTTTCGTCGCGGTCGCGGTGACGTCGGTCTTTGCGACGGTTTTAGCGTTTTTCGTGCAAACCGCGGCGCAGCGCTACACGACGCCCGTTAAAACCTCGCTTATATTTACCTTTGAGCCCGTGAGTGCGGGGATCGTGGGGTATTTTTTTGGTGGTGAGATACTAAGCGGCGTGCAGACAGCAGGAGCCGGACTCATACTCTTTGGAATCGTCGTTAGCGAAGTCGGCAGCTACTATAAAAACAAAAGATCGCGGGAAAATTTGAGTTAGCGGCTTTTGCATGCTTAAATTTGGAGCGGCCCAATTTTGCGCTTAAATTTAAGGTTTTAACGGCGAATTTGAGCGCCGAATTTTGCTCAAATTTGGGCGTATCGAAAGCGAAATTTGACGTGCGCGGCCCAAACTTACGTTTAAATTTAAAAATTTCGGCGTAAATTTGACCGCGCAAAGGAAGGGAAAAAATGAACGAGGATGAAAATTTAGCGGCGCCAAAGCACACCATACTTGCGCAGGACGAGGAGATTTTGTGCAAATTTGAGCTCGCGCATACTGTCCACAAAGAAGTCGGCTCCGCGCTTTGTCTTTTGATGCTACTTTTATACGCGTGTGACAAGGGCTTTGACGTAGGCGTCTTTTGGGTCGCCATGACGGCGGGCTGCGCATTTTTATTTTGCCTTTTTGCGCGGCAAAGCATAAAAACCGCCAAGGCCAAAAAGCTCTACGTTACGAACAGGCGCTTTATAACCAAACGCGGCGATACGGTCGGTATCGGCGACGTGTATTTTAGGTATTTTGACTCTGGATATTCGTGGGTATCGTTTAAAGTCGAACTTTGTTTTTTATGAAAATAAAAAATTTCTCTTTTACTGCGTAGTGGACGAGGAGAGCGACGAGTATAAAAATTTGATAAATTCTCTATACCAGATTTCAGAAAATGACCGTCTCATGCAAGAGCACCTAGGCTACTACGTAAAGCAAAAGCTAATCAATCCGTAAATTCGGGAGTGCCGCGCAGTCCGTCGCTGCGGATTCGAAAGCCAAATTTAACCCGAAACGCCGAACTTACCGTCTTTTTACCGCCGTAAATATAAAAAAACAAACCGAAGCGATGAGGATGATACTCGCGCCGCTGGTTAAATTTGCTTCAAAGCTCAGCCACAGCCCGCTCACGCAAAACGCGGCCGAGATGAGCGCAGCGTTTAGCATCATCGTGCCCAGGCGGCTTGATATCGCGCCCGCGATGTAGGGCGGGATCGTGAGCAGCGCGATAACGAGTATGAGCCCCACCGCGCGTATCGTCATCACGACGCTTAGCGCCATCATGCACGTTAGCGCGTAGTAGAGCAGCGTCGTCTTCACCCCGCGAAGCCGCGCAAACTCTGCGTCAAAGCTAAGCGCCTCAAACTGACGGTAAAACAGCGCGACCGAGGCGAGTATGACGCAGTTTGCGATCGCCATGAAAACAAGATCGCCCTGCGGCACGGCTAAAATTGAGCCGAAAAGATAGCTCATGAGATCGACGTTGTAGCCAGGCGCTAGGTCGGTAAGGATGATGCCAAACGCCATGCCAAACGCCCACAGCGCGCCGATAACGGAGTCCATCTTGCTTTTGTCTTTGAGCGTTATGGTGGCGATGAGTAGCGCCAAAAACAGCGAAAACAGACTAGCACCTAACAGCGGCTCGAGCGAAAAATAAAACGCGATGCCAAGCCCGCCGTATGCGCCGTGAGCGATGCCGCCTGCGATAAAAACCATGCGGTTTATGACCGTGAGCGTGCCGATCACGCCGCAAGCGATGCTAACGAGGATGCCCGCCAGCAGGGCGTTTTGCATGAAATTTAAGCTAAGAGCTTCTAGCATTTGTTTCCTTTTTACTTTTTTGGCGTTTTGGTTCCCGTTTTTATAGTTAAACTTCGTCGAAAATTTTATCTGCCGAGACCCGCATCTTTAAGGTGCTAAATTTGGTTTGGTTAAATTTAGCGTTGTGCACTAAATTTAACCTTTCTTGT
>CAURKB010000177.1:0-3474 GCA_963525315.1 uncultured Campylobacter sp.
TCATATACGCGATATCCTCATCCGCCTTGCCGAGCAGCGCAGGGATGGCGCCGGCTTGCGTTAGGGAGTTTATATTGCTCGTGCTTTGGCTTTGTAGCTTGTTTACCGCGGCGTTTAGCTCTTTAAACGGGCTAGCCATGTAGCCAAATCTCCAACCCGGCATCGCGCCGCACTTGCTTAGGCCGTTTATCGTGATCGTGCGGTTAAACATATCCTCGCTCACCGCCGCAGTCGCGACGAATTCGCCCTCGTAGTTTAGCTTTTCGTACATTTCGTCGCTAGCTACGATGATTTTCGTGCCTTTTAGCACTTCGCCCAGCGCCTCCAGCTCTTTGCGGCTATATATCGCGCCCGTCGGGTTGCAAGGGCTGTTTAATACTAAAATTTTAGTTCTAGGAGTGATCGCCGCTTTTAGCTGTTCGGGAGTGATTTTAAAGCCGGTCTTTTCGCTAGTTTCGATAAAAACGGGATTGCCGCCGCTAAATTTGACCATCTCCGGGTAGCTCACCCAGTACGGGCTCGGCACGATGACCTCGTCGCCCTCGTCGATTAGCGCCTGAAATACGTTAAAAAGCGAGTGCTTGGCGCCGACGTTGGTGATGATTTGATTTGGCGCGTAGTTTAGGCCGTTGTCGCGCTTTAGCTTTGCGGCGACCGCCTCTCTCACCTCGGGCGTACCAGCTACGGCGGTGTATTTGCCGCAGCCCTTATCTAGGGCTGTTTTTACCTCGTTTTTGATGATCTCGGGCGTGTCGAAGTCCGGTTCGCCCGCGCCAAAACTGATCACGTCCTCGCCGCGGGCTTTCATCTCTTTTGCCTTGGTGCTGATCTCGATAGTTAGGCTCTCGCCTAGCACCTGAACTCTTTTTGATAGCATTTTTACTCCTTTTTGTAAATTTAAGATATAGTTTTTAGATAGCCATTATCGTTTAAAAACAGATACATTTCGCCTAAAATTTGCTTGCGCTGCGAGTCGGTTACGAGCTTTGACTTTTCGATACGCTCGTTTAGGATGTCCTGGATCTCGTAGATGTCGTAGTCAAGGTCCTCCATGATATCAAGGATCGATTGGCTCTCCAGCAGGTGCGAAACCTTAAATCCCTCTGCGTCTATCTCGATAGTGGCTTCGGTTGGGTGGGTAAAGAGATTGTGTTTCATGCCTAACACCTCCTGATACGCTCCGACTAGGAAAAATCCTAAAAAGTACTCCTCTTGCTCCACGTCTACGTCGTGTAAAAACAGAGGATTTTCCTCGTCGTCAAAGCCTATTTCGCCGTCACTATCGCAAGTGATATCCCACAGCGACGCCGAGCGGGTAGGGCGCACGTCTAGGCGGTCAAGCGGCATGATAGGGAAATTTTGCTTTAACCCCCAAAAATCAGGCAACGACTGAAATAGCGAGAAGTTTACTAGATAGCGCTCCTGCGCTTCCTCCTGCAGCTTTAAAAGCTCGGCGTTGTGCTGCTTGGTGCCGAGGATTTTAGCCGCTTTTTTGATGATTAGGTGGGTTAAAATTTCAGCATTCGAGCGATCTTGCAAATCGACGTATCCTAAATCAAACAGCGTCAAAATGCTCTCCATATGATCGATACTGTCGTGCAGATACTCTATCGCGTTTGACGGCTTTATTGTACTTAGCAGGTCGTTTAGCTCGGTGATTAGTTGAGGATTTTTCTTTTTTAGTACGAGCTTTTCCTCGGTGTAGTCCTGGCTAAAGAGCTCCAAAACAGGCGCGACCAGCACCGCGTGCGAAGCCGAGACGAAGCGACCGCTCTCGATAAAGATATCTGGCTCCACCTCGTTTCGCTGCGTTGCCATCGTTTTTAGTAGATAGACCACGTCGTTTGCGTATTCGCTAAGCGTGTAGTTTCGGCTTGAGTTTTCCTTAAACTGCGAGTACTCTATGGCTAGACCGCCGCCTAAATTTATAGCTTTTAGGTTTTTCGCGCCCATTTTTCGCAGCTCGGCGTAGATGTTTCCGGCCTCGATTAGAGCTTTTTTTAGCGGGTGGATTTCGGTGATTTGCGAACCGATATGAAAGTGGATCATATTAAAGCGGTCGAGCAAATTTGCCTCTTTTAGCAAATTTACCGCTTCGATTAGCTCGGTCGCGGTTAGGCCGAATTTTGAGTTTATGCCGCCGCTTTTAGCCCAGATACCAGATCCGCTGCTATGCAGCCTGATGCGCAGACCGATGTTTGGCTTTGGCGCGAAACGCTCTTTTGCGATCGCGATGATAGCCTCAAGCTCGTTTAATCCTTCGATCGTTAGCGTGATGTTGTGTCCCATTTCAGCTGCGATAAAGCCGATGTTTATCATCTCTTTATCCTTAAAGCCGTTTACGGTGATCGGCGCGCCTTCGTTGTTATACGCCATCACCAGCAGTAGCTCGGCCTTTGAGCCCGCTTCCAGGCCGTAGCCGTACTTTTGACCGTGACGGACTAGATTTTTCACAAAGCCGGGATACTGGTTTACTTTTAGCGGATAGACGGCGTTAAAGCTACCTTTGTAGCCGAATTCGTTTTTCGCGCTCTCAAAGCTTTTGTAAATTTGCGAAATTTGCTTGTGTATGAGATGAGGGAAGCGCAGCAATAGCGGGCCTCGGTAGCCTTCACTCCTGATGCTTTTTACGATGTCGATGATGGCGGGTTTTGAGCCGGTATTGACGCAAATTTTACCGTTTTCGACGATGAAGTTATTATTTCCCCACAAATTTAAACCGTAATCATACATTTAAAATCCTTTTAAGTTCCGTCTCCAAATCAACCAAATCAAGCGTTTTTTCGGCTTTTTCGCTCAGATCTTTTAGCCAAATTTTACCTGATTTTAGCTCGTCCTCGCCGACGCAAAGGCAAATCCTAGCATTAGCGTTATCTGCGGCGTTTAGGTGCTTTTGCAGTTTTTTAGGCTCGTAGCTCACGAGAACCGGGAGGCTTTTTCTTAAATTTATCGCTATTTTATAGACCGCGTCCACGCCATCGGCATCCATCGCGCCGATATATACGCCGCCTCTTGCGCTATGGCTCTCGCGGCCGCCTAGGATTTCCATTATGCGCTCGATACCCATCGCAAAGCCCACGCCGTAGCTAGCCTTGCCGCCTAGGTACTCGACCAGCCTGTCGTAGCGTCCGCCGCCCGCGACCGCGCTTTGCGCGCCGATCTCGTTTGAAACGAACTCGAACGCCGTTTTGCAGTAATAATCAAGCCCGCGCACGAGCTTTGGATCTATCTCAAACTCCACGCCGTTGCCGCTTAAAATTTCTTGTAGCTTTTTAAACTCGCTCGCGCATTCGTCGTTTAGACTGCCGATTATCAGCGGCGCGTTTGCGTAGATTTTCTGACAGCTTTCTACCTTGCAGTCTAGCACGCGGATAGGGTTTGTGAGCTTTCTGCGCTTGCAGTCCTCGCAAATTTGACCCTCATGCTCGTCCAAAAATTTAACCAGCTTTTCGCGGTATGCGCTCATGCTGGCGG
>CAURKB010000178.1:0-3383 GCA_963525315.1 uncultured Campylobacter sp.
GTGCTGGAGAGCGGTTACGAGTGGCTTTTGAAGCTTATTTTGAGGTTTAAAACCGCGTTTGTTATCCTTACTTTTGGCGTGCTAGCTCTTTGTATGAGTTTAGCCGGCAAAGTCGGTATGGACTTTTTGCCCGTAGAGGACGAGGGGCAGTTTGAGATATTTTTAAAGGCAAACCCCGGCATCTCGGTCGAGGCTATGAGCGCTAGAGCGGGCGAAGTCGTGCGCGCCGTAGATAGCGATCCGCGCGTCGAGTACTCCTATATGATCGCGGGTTACACGGACTCAAAGGACGCGTATAAGGCTAAAATTTACGTCCGCCTAAAGGGCTTTGAGTCGCGAAAAGAGCGCCAAACGCAGATAATGGACGAGTATAGAAAGAAGCTTAAATTTGAAGGTCTCAGCGTCAAAGTCCTGCAGATACCCTACGTCGATACGGGTAGCGACAGCGAGCCGGTACAGCTAACGATCACCGGCGATAGCCTAGAAAAGCTGGACGAAATCCTGCCTAAAGCCATCGCCATGGTGCGTGCGATAGAGGGCACGACGGATGTGGGCAGCGATAACGAGGATAAGATAAACGAGCTGCAAATCAGCGTAAATAAAGACAAAGCTAAACGCCTAAACGTCGATCCTAGCGCGGTGGCGCAGGTGATATACGCGTCGTTTGGGCAAAATAGGCTGGGTAGCTTTGACAATGGCGACGCGCAGTACGATATGATACTGAGGTTTGACGACGAGTACCGCAAGGACGCTCAGGCGCTGCAAAAACTAAAGATCAAAAACGCGCAGGGCGAGAGTATAAGCCTAAGCGCGGTGGCGGAGTTTAAGACAAATAAGACCTTTTCCGTGATAAACCGCTTTAATAAACAGCGCCAGATCAGGATCGTCGCAAACGTCGATAACGTACCGCTTGGCGCCGTGCAAAAGGGTATCGACGAAAATATCGGTAAAATTTTGCCCACCGGCTTTGATTACGTGATGACGGGCTTTATCGAGATGATGAACGATACGAACGCGGCCTTCGTCTTTACGATCAGCCTTAGCGTCGTGCTCATCTATATGATCTTGGCCGCGCTTTACGAGAGCTTCGTGCTGCCGCTCATCATCATGATCTCGATGCCGCTGGCGTTTGGCGGCGTGGCGGTCGGGCTGTATCTTAGCGGCAACTCCTTTAGCTTGTTCGTCATGGTCGGCGCGATCTTGCTTTTTGGTATGGTGGGTAAAAACGCGATTTTGGTCGTGGATTTCGCCAACCGCTATGCAAACGAGGGAGTGCCGCTAAACGAAGCCATCGTGCGCGCGGGAGTTAAAAGGCTGCGAGCGATACTGATGACAACTTTTGCGATGATATTTGCTATGCTGCCGCTTGCGCTTAGCAGAGGTGCGGGATACGAGGGCAACTCCCCGATGGCGATCTCGATCATTTCAGGACTCATTAGCTCTACTCTGCTAACGCTACTAGTTGTGCCTGCACTCTTTGGCGCGGTCTATAAGATAGATAAAAATGTGAGTAAAATTTATAAAAGAGAGAAAATTTAGGGCTTAAATTTCGGCCTATTTTTCGGCGAGGCTCGCATCAAATTTGTGCTTAAATTTGACGGCTCGGCTAAATTGCGCCTAGGCTTATTTTGCTTAGTTTTTGAGCGTTTTATTTAAAATTTACTCAAATTTAAAGCATCAAAATAGTTTTTGCTTACGGTCTAATTTAACCTTTTTTGCCGACTTTATTTGGTCGTTAAATTTGCAAGCCTTTTTTATATACTCGTTCATGCTCGGCCGATTTTTCCGAGCTTTTAGGCATAAATTTACTAGCCGCTTTTGTATGTTTGTTTGCTAGGCGGAGGGTTAAATCAGCTAGTTAAAGTTTAGTCTCAAAGCATTTCTTTTTTGCAAATCATTAGACATATTTTTGATAACAGTTTTAGAAATTATTAATTATTAAAATACTAAAATCCGCGCCGATTTAGAGCAAATTTTAAAAGGGCAAATTTTAAACGTGAATATATTTGACAAAAAGATTATATATAAGATTCACACTTACGCTTCGCTGATATTTTGTATTCCTTTAGTTATCGCGTGTTTTACGGGCTCGGTTTTGGTTTATAAAGACGAGATAAATAATTTATTAATGCCAGGCGTCATATACGTTGCAAAAAATAGCGACGAAACCGAGCGAAAAAGTAGATTAAAATTTGACGAGCTAAGAGAAAAAATAGAAAAAGAGTATCCAAAACACGAGATCGTAGGTTGGAATATCGACGTAGATCCTCAAAAAACGGATAAAATTTGGCTACTGCCTCACGGCGCGGGCCAAAAAGAGTGGGCGTGCGTATATCTTGACGCATTTAGCGGCGAGATAAAAAGCGGCCTAGTGCCGCATGATAGCGGATTTATCGGGGTTATTACCGAACTTCACGAAAATTTACTCCTTGAAAAAAGCGGTCAAATTTTGCTTGGTTTGACGGCGATTTTCGCCTTTATTATTTCGATTAGCGGCTTTATCGTTTACCGAAATTTTTGGGCGAATTTGCTGCGCCTTCGGTTTGCGCGAATGGCGGTTTTTATGAGCGATTCGCACAAATTTATCGGCGTTTTTTCGACGCCCGTTATCTTTGCGGTCGCGCTTAGCGGGGCTTGGTGGGAGCTTAGGTTTATGTTTATGCCGCCTTTTGATAACTCTAAATTCGTAATCGGTCCGCAAATTTACGATAAAAATATCTCAATCGACGCTCTCGTGCAAAAAGCGGCCACGGATATGCCAGGATTTAGGACGCATTACGTTAGTTTTCCGTTTTTTGAGGGCGCAAATATCACGCTTTACGGGCAAAAACCGAGTCAAAGCTTCCTTCATAGCCAGTACTCAAGCACCGTTTCTTACGATAAAAACAGCGCAAATTTAATCGATGTAAAAGATATCGAGCTAGCAAGCAAAACGGATAAATTTTTATCGACGTTTAGGCGCGCTCACTACGGCGATTATAACCCTGCGACTAGATTTTTTTGGTTTTTGTGCGGGCTAGCTCCGCTTGCGCTCAGCGTTTCGGGTATTTACTTATGGATAAAAAGATCAAATTTTAAAAGGAGAAAAAGATGAAAAATAAGATTTTGTTTTCGGTCGCGGCGATAAATTTGCTAGCGTCCGTTCAAATTTTAGCCGCCCAAAACGGCGAGAACGCAGCGGGCAAAGAGACGCTGCAGGCCGTCGAGGTTACTAGCGAGCAAAGGCGCGACGACGTCAAATACAACGCCAAAGAGCTGGTAAAAAGCACCACGAGGCTAGACCTCACTTCGCGCCAAACGCCTCAATCGCTAACCGTCATCACCGAAGCTAGGCTAAAGGATCAAAACATCAACGACTATCAGGTGCTTTTGCGAAATATCCC
>CAURKB010000179.1:0-3373 GCA_963525315.1 uncultured Campylobacter sp.
GCTTTGTAGCGGAAGGTGTTTAGGGCAGTTATCCTCGCAACCTAGCAGAGTCATACAGCCAAACACGCCGTCATCATCGCCGATAAGCTCGTAAAAGTCCTCGTCGGTTCGTTTATCTAGCGCGTCGATTTTAAATCTAGCTACGCGGTTAAGTCCGACCGCACCGATGAAATCAGGCCTCATGATAGCCGTACCGCACGCAGCTACGCAGATACCACACTCGATGCAGCGGTCAAGCTCAAATACTTCCTGCGCTACTTCGGGCTCAACCTTTTCCTCAAGCTTAGAGATATCTGTCTCGTGATCTGTATGTATCCAGCTCTCCACGCGCTTACTCATCGCGTTCATCCAGTTGCCAGTGTCTACGCTTAGGTCTTTTAAAAGCTTAAATACCGGCAAAGGCATAAGCTCGATCACTCCGCCTGGATAGTCTTTAGTTAGCGTACGGCAAGCAAGCTTTGGCGTGCCGTTAACTAGCATACCGCAGCTGCCGCAGATACCGGCGCGGCAAACGAAATCAAAGCTAAGATCCGGGTCAAATTTCTCGCGAATTTGGTTTAACGCTATAAAGAGCGTCATGCCGTCGGTTTCTTCTAGCTCGTAGGTCGCGAAATGCGGCTTTGAAATTTTGCTTAACGGATTATATTTAAATGCTTTTATGGTTATTTTTCTACTCATATCCTATTCCTGCTCTTTCGTTTGGTGCTTTATATTTAGGCTGAAGATCATAGTGCATTAGCGCTTCTTGGATCTCGTATCTGCCTTTGCCTTCGGCTTCCATTTTGGCGCGGATCTCATCGACCTGCGCTTGGCGCACGGCGCTGTCGGGGTGTTCGATGATGTTACCCTTAGCTCCGTATCCACGGAATGCCGGCGGAATTTCCATTTTCATAATATCAAGCGGCTCATACACGATAGTCGGTAGCGTATCACCCTCTTTCCAGCTAGTTAGAGTTCTGTTTAGCCAGTTTAGGTCGTCGCGTTTCGGATAGTCCTCGCGGCAGTGCGCTCCGCGGCTCTCGGTGCGATCAAGCGCGCCTTTTGCGATACAAAGGGCTAGTTTTAGCATCTTTGGTACGCGGTAGGCCTCCTCGAGCTCAGGGTTGCCAAATAGGGCCTTATTTGCGACTTTGACGTCCAGAGATTGTTTGTAAAGCTCTTCAAGCTCTTTTACGGCTACGGCTAGACCTTCGCCCGTTCTAAAGATCGCTACGTGCTCCCACATGATGTCTTTCATCTTGTTTTTGATCTCAAATACGTTAAATTTGCCCTCTTTTTCGACTAGGCTTTTTAGATAGTCTTCCTCTTTTTTAACGAATTTTTCGATATCTGCGGTATTTATATCGATCTCGTGGCTGCCGCAGTAGTTGGCAAAATAGTCCCCAACGATCATGCCCGCAACGACTGTTTCTGAAACGGAGTTGCCGCCTAGACGGTTAAATCCGTGCATATCCCAGCACGCAGCCTCGCCGGCGCTAAATAGACCCGCTAGCGTCGGACTCTCGCCATTTGGCTTTGTCTTGATGCCACCCATAGAGTAGTGCTGCATAGGCAATATCGGCGCCCAGCCTTTACCGCGTTGGCGACCGTTTTCGTCGGTATATACTTCGGTGTCGGCAGGGTCGATGCCGTTAAAGATTTCGCAAATTTCTTGAACGTCGCGTAAGTTTTTCTCGATATGCTCGCGTCCTAGGATTGAAATATCTAGCCAAACGTGATATCCGTACGGGCTAGGTACGCCCTTGCCTGCGCGGATATGCTCCATGATGCGGCGGCTTACGACGTCGCGGCTAGCTAGCTCTTTTTTCTCAGGCTCGTAGTCGGGCATAAAGCGATATCCGTCCACGTCGCGTAAAATTCCGCCGTCGCCGCGGCAGCCTTCTGTTAGCAAGATACCGCTCGGAACGATCGGAGTCGGGTGAAACTGCACCGCTTCCATATTTCCTAGCTGAGCTACACCGGTCTCAAGAGCGATGGCTGCACCGATACCCTCGCAAACTACGGCGTTTGTGGTGTGCTTATAAACCCTTCCGTAGCCGCCCGTAGCGATTAGCGTGCCTTTTGCGACGTATGCAGTGATCTCGCCGTTAACTAGATCGCGAACGATTGCGCCGTAACAGCGGTTGTTTGCGTGGATTAGCGCGATAGCTTCTTTTCTATCGTGGATTTCGACATTGTGCTTTAGAGCTTCGTTTGCTACGGCAAAAAGCATAGTGTGACCGGTGGCGTCGGCCGTAAAGCATGTTCTCCATTTTTTAGTTCCGCCAAAGTCGCGAGAGTGGATGAGTCCGTGGACCTCTTCTTTTTCTACGATAGTCGTTTTTTGAGCGTTGATGATAGCGCTTCTCTCGCCTTTTGTTATACGAGTCCAAGGCACGCCCCAAGCCGCTAGCTCGCGAATCGCCTTAGGCGCGGTTTGACAAAACATACGCGCGACTTGCTGATCGCAGCCCCAGTCGCTACCTTTTACCGTGTCAGCAAAGTGTACATCCTCGTTGTCGCCTTCGCTCATTTTTGAATTTCCCAAAGAGGCTTGCATGCCGCCTTGTGCAGCCGCAGAGTGCGAGCGTTTAACGGGAATTAGGCTTAAAACTACCGTACTTAGCCCCTTTTCTCCAGCGGCAACGGCAGCTCGAAGCCCCGCTAGACCGCCTCCGATAACTAATGCATCATAATATTTTACGTTCATTTTTTAAAGCTCCTTTTCCTAAAGACTGATCCACACGAAATCGGCGATCAGCGCGATGACCGCGAGCACTCCAAAAACCGCAAATATCGCAGTTTTGGCTTTATTTCTTTTTGCGAACATCTCTTGTTTATTTACTCCGTCAATGCTTATCCATTTTACGTATAAGCGGTACATTCCCACGCTAGCGTGAACGACCATAAAAACAAGTAAAGCGAAATAGAAAATTTCTAGTTGATGGAAATTTTTAGCTGAATTATCTGCAGTAATATGTCCGCCAAAGACTATATCGACTAAGTGCGCGCTGGCTGCGAAAAATAGAGCAAAACCGGTTAAAAACTGAAACCACCAAAGCGTAGTATCAAGGTGTTTCATACGGTCTTTATGACCTTTAAACATAATGTATTGTCTATAGTTTGCAGGGAATTTTCTCATCGCTAAAAACGCGTGAGCGATAAAAACGGCAAATATTACCGCGGCTATAACGTTAGTGATCCACCATGTGGCCTCGCCGAATAAAAATTTAGCCTCCGCAAACCCTACGACGGTGTTAAACGCGCCTTTACCAAATAAGATGGTAGAGGTAAAAATCATATGACATAAAATAAAACAGGCCAAAATTAGTCCCGTTATACTTTGCCATCTGTCCCAAACGGCAGGAGTACGACTTTTTTTCGTATCCGCTTG
>CAURKB010000180.1:0-3262 GCA_963525315.1 uncultured Campylobacter sp.
ATCAACTACTGCGATAACTTTATGGTCAAACTCTTGCAAAAGAGCCCCGACGGCACGCTACACATAAAAAGCGTCAATAAAGACTACGAAAGCTACGATATAGGACCCGATGACGATGCGCAAGTATATATCGTAGGTAAAGTCTTGCGCTGCGTTATATAAAAAATAATCAAAAAAGGAGAATTTTATGGACTTATACGAGGATCTACAGCGCTTAAGCGCCAGAATAGCGAGTATCAAGGACTCCGTGCAGACCGAAGAAGCCACGAAGCACTCGTTTGTGATGCCGTTTTTTCAAATTTTGGGTTACGATATATTTGACCCGACGGTCATAGTGCCCGAATTTACCGCCGATGTGGGGATCAAAAAGGGTGAAAAGGTCGACTACGCCATCATGCATGAGGGTAAGCCGCTCATCATCGTAGAGGTCAAGAAACATACCGAAGTACTAGACAAGCATTCAAGCCAACTATATCGATATTTCGGCGTTACGGACGCTAAATTTGCGCTGCTGACTAACGGAGTAGAGTATCGCTTTTTCTCCGACATCAACAAAGAAAACAAGCTTGACGAAAGCCCGTTTCTTATAGTAAATCTCGACGAGCTAAACAAGCGCGACGTAAAGGCGCTAGAGCGCTTCACAAAAAGTAGCCTAAACATCGACTCGATACTGGAAATGGCTAACAAGCAGCGCTATATACTGGAGATTAAAAAGATATTTGAGGAAGAGACCGCTAGGCCCAGCGACGATCTAGCCAGGATGTTTGCCGTCAGGATACTCCCGCAAGGAACGCGCATAACCGGCAATGTACTAGATGAGTTTAGAGCTTACACTAAGTCCGCCCTGGGCGAGATAGTGGCCGATCTTGCCTCGAAGAAGATAAACTCTATACGCGCCGGTTTAACGGCAAATATCACTGACGAGAACGAAGAAAACAGCGAAGATGAGGCTAAAATCGTAACTACGCAAGAGGAACTGCAAGGCTTTTTTATCATCAAATCGATACTTGGCGAGCACGTGGAGCTTGAAAAAATTTACGCAAGAGATACAAAAAGCTATTTTGGAGTATTGTTTGACGACAATAACCGTAAATGGATAGCCAGATTACACTTTAATACGACAAATAAGTACATCGGTATCCACGAGATAGAAAAACAAGAAACCAAGTATCCGATAGAAAAGCTCGAAGATATTTATAAATTTAGAGACAAACTCATCGCTACGCTCAAAAGGGTACAAGGCACGGAGAACGCAGAATAACAAAAAAACGCTTTTAATGCCCATTTAAACGGGTGTTAAAAGCGGTGTAAAATAATGTAAAGTTTTTGTAAAAAGATGTAAAGTAAAATTTCGCCACTTTGATTTTGGATAAATCTGCTCTCAATACCTATTTTTAGGCACTCAGCTCAAATTTTCCCTCACTTTGATTTCTGACAAAACTTTACAAGTTCCTCGTAAACGCTCTGATTGCGATAAATGCAGGCCGCAATCACTATAACTAGCATTGGAGCTAGTAACAAAAATGCGCCAAAAGCGCCTAATGCTCCATCGTTGTGCTGGCTTTTACCGGATAAAGTGATAGGAAGATAAAAAATCAATGCAAAAGTAGCAAAATGTTCTACCGCAAAAATCGTGTCACTTTTTTCGGGATTTTTAATAAAAAGATTGCTGTATTTGCGTTTTAAAATTAAAAATAATAGCGTACAAACAATGGCAGATAGTGCGACTAGATACAAATTATCCATACCTAGATAGTTCAGGGTTAAGCAATAAGCCAATGCCGTAAGAGTCGGAAAATTAAATCTAACCAAGCGATGAAGCTGATATCTGCGCTTTAAATTTTTAGGGATTTGCGCTAGAGCTTTGCCGTATTCCAGCGCTTCGGCATCCTCGTCGCTTTGAGCTAGCTCGTCTTGGGGGCTTGCATCGTCAATTTTAGGCTCAAATTTAGCCGCTTTGGCTTGGGCGTCTTGCGTCTGCGCTTGGCTTAATTTTGCCCATTAGTCGTTTCGTCCGCGACTAACTTGCTGATTTTCTCTTGCGATTTTAGTACTCTTTGCGGCAGATACACGGTCTCATCGGCAGCAAATTCGTCGTTGGCATTGTGGGCTATTATTGCGATGGGGAGCATAATTATTATGATAAAGATCGCCTGCACGGTCGTTGACGTACTAAAAGCCGCATCCAAAAATAACGCATATAAGCTTGCCGCAATGAAAAAAAGCGCTATAGTTTCAGTGCATATCAAGGTAAAGGCTTTGCCCTTGTCGATAAACAAAAACACGCTATATCGCTTGCGTCTAGGCGGACTTAATGAAAAGAGTATTAACGCAGCAGACGCGCCAAACGCCGCCGCAAATAAAAAAAGCGAAGACGAGCGGTTTAGATCATCTATCAAAAAAGAGAAAAGAAGCACTATAAAGGTCGCGGAAAGCCCGACAAATAGGTTTTTACCAAAGCGCCAATTATCGTAACTCTTTAGAGCATCTTGCGAGATTTGACTGATATCGACGGCGATTTTATCTTTTTGAGTTTGCATTTTTGCCTCCTTTTTTGTTATTTTAGCCTAAATTTTAACTCTATCATCACCAAAACCCATCTACCCCAAATTCCAATTTACGAAATTAAATTTTTCTACTTCATTTATCAAAATACCTAAAATTCCGATAATCGTTAATGTATGCGTTTTTAGTAATAAAGTTAGATTTTTGCATATTTGTTTTTTAAGTTTTATAAAAGTTTAAGTTGTTAATATTCGCTCAGATTTTAATACAAAATCAAATTTAATCACAAAGGAAAACGCAATGTTTAGCGCAAGAAATCAACTACAAGCTCAAATCACGGAGGTAAGAGAGGGAGCGGTAAACTCTCTAATCGTAGCAAAATTGCAAGGCGGGGAGACCGTAAAAGCAACCGTAACGGTAGATAGCCAAAAGGCTTTAGATCTAGTAGCGGGTAAAAAGGTAGTTTATCTATTTAAAGCTTCTTCTATCATAGTAGCTAAAGGCGAGAACGGTCTAAAGCTAAGCGCTACTAACCAACTAAAAGGTAAAGTAGTAAAAGTAGTAGGGGGTGCGGTAAACGCTGAAGTAGATATCGAGATAGCAGGCGGCGATAAGCTAAGCGCTATCATCACTAACGAATCTGCTAAAAACCTATCTCTAAAAGCGGGCGATGAAGTAACGGCTATCATCAAAGCTAGCCATATTATTATAGGCGCTTAATTCTTTAAATAGCGAGCGTTTTAAGTAATGCTCGCTA
>CAURKB010000181.1:0-3232 GCA_963525315.1 uncultured Campylobacter sp.
GCATCAGCGCATGCGAAAACGGCCGTATAGAGACCGTCAAAGGCCGCGGGCTAGTTACCGAAGTCTTTGACAAGACGAACCTCGAGACCCTAAAAGGCGATATGGCGATCGGCCACAACCGCTACGCCACTGCAGGCAAAAACTCCGCCGCCGATGCCCAGCCCATCGCCGCAAACTACTCGCTAGGCCAAGTCTCTATCGTGCACAACGGCAACCTCGTAAACAAAGACGAAGTCCGCAACGCGCTGATCGCCGAGGGCGCGATATTTCAGAGCAATATGGATACCGAAAATATCGTGCATCTCATCGCTAGAAGTCGCAGCGAACATCTACAAGACCGCATCGTAGCGGCGCTAAAACAGATCAAAGGCGCCTACTGCCTACTCATCCAGTCGCGCCACAAAATTTTCGCCATCCGCGACCGCTGGGGCGTGAGACCGCTCTCTCTGGGACGTCTAAAAGACGGCGGCTACATCGTAGCTAGCGAGACGTGCGCGTTTGATTTGGTGGGAGCGACCTTTATCCGCGATGTGGAGCCCGGCGAGATGCTGGTTTTTGAGCAGGGCAGAAGCGAATTTGAGAGCGTACGCCTTTTTGAGGCAGAGCCTAGAATTTGCGCGTTTGAGTATATATATTTCGCGCGCCCAGATAGCGTAATCGAGGGCAAAAGCGTCTATGAAGTACGCAAAAAAATGGGCGAAACGCTAGCTAAAAAAAGCAAGATTGGCGCTGACTTCGTCGTACCGGTACCTGATAGCGGCGTGCCGGCGGCGCTAGGCTACGCAAACGCCAGCGGGATACCGTTTGAGCTAGCTATCGTGCGCAACCACTACGTCGGACGCACTTTTATCGAGCCGACGCAAGAGATGCGCAACCTCAAGGTTAAGCTCAAGCTAAACCCGATGGCAAGCCTGCTCAAGGGCAAAAGCGTGGTCGTCGTGGACGATAGCATCGTACGCGGCACGACCTCTAAAAAGATCGTCGAGCTGCTACGTCACGCAGGTGCTAGAGAGATACACTTTAAGGTCGCTTGCCCCGAGCTAAAATACCCTGAGCGCTACGGTATCGACACACCGAGCTTCGAGGAGCTAATCAGCGCAAACAAAACGCCGGATGAAGTATGTAAATTTATCGGCGCGGATAGCCTCGAGTTTTTGGACGTGGACGAGCTGGTTAGTAGCATCGGCAGCGAGCGCAAGTATTCGCTGGTTAGCTTTGACGGGGATTATTTTATCAAGTAAATTCGGCCTTTGCTGTTTCAAATTTGAGCGGCAAAACCCGCACCTTGAAAATGCGAATTTTTGTTTTTGACGTTTTTGCCTCAAATTTGGATTTTTGTTGGTTTAAATTTGACAAATTTGTACCCAAAAATCGTAAATTTAAATTTTAAAATTTGACTTTTGGGTGCGCTACTGCGCAAAAATGAAAATATTTTATCAATATATAAGCAAACGTTGAATATAATTGCGAACTTTAACGTCACGGTAGCTCAGCTGGTTAGAGCGCTGGTCTCATAAGCCGGAGGTCGGGAGTTCAAGTCTCCCCCGTGACACCAAATAGCTCTAAAATACGAGTTTTCTACGATTTTATATCGCAATTTCCTTTCATAAAATATAGCTTAAAGTTTGTAGCAAATTTAGAATTTATGTAGCAAAAATTTAAGCCGTTTGTAATTTTACCATCTTTTTTATAAAAATTTACGAACATAGGGATTATTTGCATTATAGACCGGATTTAATTACAAACGGCGCTTGTATAACGGTCAAAGAAAGCTTTGGGGATATTAATAAATTTTTCCGCTTGGATGCTATTAGTTTGGATTTATAGCATTTTAGCCCAAGCAAGCCGCTTAGGTTTTGCTTGGGCTTTTAATTTATACGCTTACGTATCGGATGCGTTATTATCGTTTAGGCCTGCTTCGCTCGTATTGTTTGGGATTCCAAGTAAAGCCAAAGGAGCGTTTTTCGTATCGGTACTCGTTGGATAAGTTTTCCCAAACGCCTGATATATAGACTCGGCCGTTACCGTCCAACGGTCGCTTATTTGAAATTTTTCTATTATAGCGTTTTTATCCGAGAAGAAGTTTTTAACCTCTAGTACGTCTTTATTGGAGCTATTTATCTTGGCCGTACTTATTTTTAGGTTAACTCCGTCCGAGCTATAAAATACCTTTGATCCCGGATTTTTAAATATTACCTTATCGTTTCCTCCGGTATCGGTTATACTCTTTTTGCCTCCGGTATAAGTAAATACGTTATCCTCTTTTCCTCCTATTAGATTATCGCTATTTGGGGGAGTAGTAGGGTTATTGTTAGGAGGGGTAGCTTGGGCGGGGTATGTTTTACCGAAGGCTTTGTATATAGACTGGGCCGTTACGCTCCAATTATCGTTTATCTGGAAAGTTTCTATGATACTATCTTTGCTAGCAAAGAAATTCTTAACCTGCAATATATTATTGTTTGAGCCATCGATCTTAGCCGTACTTATCATCAGATCTATTCCGTCTGAGCTATAAAATACCCTTGATCCCGGATTTTTAAATATTACCTTATCGTTTCCTCCGGTATCGGTTATACTTACCATGCCTCCTTTATAGTTAAAGACGTTATCTTCGCTTCCTCCGGTTAAGGAACTCTCATCGCTACCGCCTGGATCAGAGGGGGTAGAATTATCTGGAGTCTCGGGAGGAAAGGTTTTACCGTACTGCTCATATATAGACTCGGCCGTTACGCTCCAGTAATCGTTTATATCGAAGTTTTCTATTATGGAGCTTCTGTTTACGAAGAAATTCTTGATCTCTAGTACGTCGTTATTGGATGCGTCTATTTTATTGGTACTTATCTTTAGATCTCTACCGTTTGATAGATAAAATAGTCCGTCTCCAGGATTATCCAGTTTAAATACGACCCTATCGTCTCCTCCGTTATCGCTTATGGTTACTTTGCCTCCGGTGTATGTGTAGACGTTATCTTTTTTATCTTTGTCCGATAGGTAGTTGTTGCCGCCCTCTGAGGAGAGATAAACGTCATTTGCAAGCTTATTAATATCGTCTTTAGTTAAAAAATACTCGCCATGCGGATTAAATGAGATTTTATCTATAGAATAGTTATCGGATAGGAAATGGTTTTTGATCCTTATGCTTTGATCGTGATTGTCGCTCGAGGATATAAAAAGATCGTTGCCGTCTTTTTTAAATTTAAGACCCGTTTTTGGTGCATTAATATATAGCGTA
>CAURKB010000182.1:0-3223 GCA_963525315.1 uncultured Campylobacter sp.
CGTTTCTTCTATTTCGTAATTTAGCGCGCTTTGCGTTTCGTCGCTTAAATTTACGCGCATTTTTATCTTATTTGGGAGGTTATAAAGCCTATTTGACAGCGTCGAGGCTATATCGCTCAGATCTTTTTCAAGCTTAAAAATAGGTACTACTTCGCCCTTTTTTTCGGCCAAAATCAGCTTTTTTATCTCAGCGTCGGCAAATTCCTTCTGCGCTCTAGCTTCGGTTAGCCCGTAGGTGCTCGTGGCGTTTGCGATTTTGTATTCGATGTAGCTTTGGACGCACTCCTTTAGATCCCATTTGTTGCGCCCGATCTTAGTTATCACTCCCTCGTTTTCTAGATCTTGGATACGCCGCTGAGTAAGGGATAAAATATCGCTTAGCTCTTTAGTCGTCACGTCCATTTTAACTCCTTAACACATGGTAGCGACATAGATGTCATTAGCATGCATCCTCCGATTTTGTAAAAAGCGATAATTCGCTTTCGCATTTTGCTTTTAGCGCGCGTTTTTGCTCTGCGATGCTTTGGATGTGGTGCTTTAGTTTGAGGTTGCCTTTGGCGAAATTCTCTATGATGAGATCTATCATGTCGCTCTTCTTCATCTCGTAAGCTTCGCAAAGCAGCTCAAAAGTGGATGCATTGTCAATGCTGATCGTAAAATCGTATCGCGTTTTTTTGATCTTTAGATTATCATGGACTTTTATCATCTCTTGCCCCTTAGCGCCAAATTTAGCATTTTTGCGCCTGCATAAGCTAAAAGCGTAATGTCTAGCGCCTCGTTTCGATCACGTGTTTTTACCCATCTGAGCTTTAAATACCCGTTTTTATCCTTGGTTTTTTCTATTTTTTCAGACGTAAGCTGCTTAAAAAACTCCTCTTTATAGCTCTCGCTAAAGTGAAAATAACCCGGCCCCGACTCGTCGATACGTAGCAATCGGTAGAGCTCGTTTTTGCCTGCATACGTTCCAATCGGCATAAATTTAACGCCCCTTTGGATGATTTTGATCTTATTTAAAAACGCCGCTTTGCCGCTTTGTTCGCTCAGTCCTTTTGTGGCGATGAAGTTTTTATTTAAACTAACTAGGCGATAAACCCGCTCTGTATTAAAGCCGCTATCGATTAGAGCAAGCGAGATAACGAGACTTCTGCCGTCTTCTTTTTTAAATTTCTTACAAAGATATTTATACGTATCCGCCCAAACTTTATCCTGGTCGGTATTGCCCCAAATTTGAACGTGCTCTATACAATACGCCTCTAGCCCTCTACCCCAGCCGATGAAGTTTATCTCGGTGCGGTTGTCCTGAATATCTACGCCGGCGGTTATAAATTTAACCTCAGCCGGTAGGCTTTGATCGTTATAGCTCTCAATTCTATTTAAAAATTCGTTTTCGTCAATCTTGATCGCCGGCGGCTCGAAGCTCTCGCATTTGATGGTATTGATAAAAGTTTGAAGCTTAAGGTGATTGTCTTTTGAACGATACCAGTCCTTTACCACGTCCTCCATCGTGTAAAAAGGGCTATAAAGCGCATTAAGGAAAAATCCTGCGACGTCCGAGCGCGGATTACCTGCGATCCACTCGCCGCCCTTTACCGCCTCGTTTTTTTGCTGCTCGGTTAAAAGCGCGCCGCATTCGCAGCACTGATAGCGCGCGCTCTCAAAGATCGGCGCGTCGCTCTCGTCTTTGTCCCATGCTAAAAACTCAAACTTCATCGTTTGAGCAAAACCGCACTCCGGACATTTGATATAAAATTTACGCTGATCGCTGAGCTCATATTCACCCTCTATCGTTGAGCTGCCCTTGACCGTCGGCGTCGAGCTTATAATGATTTTGCGGTCAAAAAACGTTTTTGTGCGCTTTTCGGCTAGCTCGATACTATCACCCTCTTTAGTAGGCTCGCATCGGTCGGCCTCATCCACTAGCAAAATCTTAATCGGCTTACTTGCGAGTTTACTCGGGCTGTTTGATCCTACTAGCGCAAGGTTACCGCCTTTAAAGTTTTTGATTAGGATCGTATTGTTTGCCTCGTTTGAGTTTATGAGCTCATCTAAAACCCTACAATCTCGAAACATCGGAGCTAAACGGCGTTTTGAATAGTCCTCGGCGTCCGTATCGTTTGGGAGCAAAAATAAAATAGTGCTGGGCTCTTGATGAATAAAATAGCCGATAGCGTTATTGATCGTTTCACTTTTTCCTACTTGCGACCCCCAAAGCAGAACTATTTTGCGGCGCTTAGGGTTTGAGATTTCATTCATCGGCTCAATCTGATACGAAAATGCTTTAAACCTTCCGTAGTTGCTTGAACTCTCACGGCTTAAAATTCTAAACTTCTCAGCCCACTGAGTTAAATTTAACCTCGGCTTGATAAAAATTGCATTTGCAAAAATATCTATAATTTTACCCATTGTGTTTTTGATTTTATGATTTTTTAAAAAGTTGGTTTGTAGTCAGTGGCTCTGTTGATGTCTTTATTTTAGCGTTTTTTGGATAAAAATTCAAATAAAAAAGCCCTAAAATACGGCTTTTAACAATGTTTTTATAATTTTTTTAGATGAAATTATACTTTTTAAGTTTTTACCTCTTTTTTTATTTAAATTTGCTAACAAAAAGCCCTTAAAAACGAAAACGAACCCCCTTAAGTTTTGTTATATCTCTCAACTTTTCGCGGTTGCCCACCGCAGTTTAAAATATTTCTCGGGAAGAACCTAAATTTATTTGAGCTTATTTTGCAGCGCTATTAAGAGTGGCTTGCACATTATATTTTTAGTTGAATTGCACGCTAACGTTTTAAAATAAACCGCTCGCACATCGCCCACGTCGCAGTTACAAGCGTTTTGTGTATCTGTGCAGTTAAGCGGACTTTCAGCAAATCAATAACCCGCTAGTTAAGCGGACTTTAAGTCGTTGTATCTCGCGAATTTATCGGAAATTAAGCGACTGCGCACGCTGCCACGTGTATAAATTTAGCCGTCCAATTTGCTACACTCCTACACAAAAAAGGCAATAAATGTTAATCGTCATTGACCGCTATATCTTTGAAGTAAAGCATAATATTCTAAGCATAGCCAAATCTACAAATATAAACTTCGACAAGCAAAACACCATCACAAAACCCGTTTATACCCATCTGGGCGGATATGAGGACGAGATCAGTTTTGAGGCCGTGATATTACTTGAGGATATGGCGGAGTTTGTCGGCTTTGAGGAGCTCGTTAAGCTTGGTAG
>CAURKB010000183.1:0-3172 GCA_963525315.1 uncultured Campylobacter sp.
TTGTTATTTTTACCGTGAAAAACCATCTGTTCAAAACCGCTTCCGTCGACGTTTTGAGCAAAAACATTCGGATAGCCGAGCCTATCTGAAACAAAAACTACGCGCCTATCTCCGTCTACGAAATTGCCGTTAACGTCGATACCGCTGTAGTTTGTTATCTGCGATAACCTTCTTGAATTTAAATCATATATATAGATATCAGGCTGGTCTTGAGGCGCCATAGTTAGCAAAATTTTATCGCCATTTTGACTAACGTCGGAGGCTATAAGCATACCGCCCTTACTATCTAAAACTTTAGTTTTTTGGCCGCTTGCGACGTCATATCTATAAAGAACTAAATTTTTACCGCTGTAATCAGAGTAGTAAAACGCTCTCTGGTCGGCTCCTATCCATTTAGGAAATATATTTAAACCGCCGCGTACAAGCACTTTTTGATAGGTCAAAGTATAGTCGGCTATAACGATCTCGCTTTGTTTTGAGCCTGTTCCTTTGGCGAAAATGATAAATTTCTCCATCCAATTAACCGGAGGCATTTTTAGTTCGTTAATAAGCTCAACTATCGCTTTATGAGCGATAAACGGATACTTTGCTCCGTCGTTCATATTGTAAATTTTCTCGTACTGAGTGGTTGCCGTTTTGGCATTTATAAGCTTAACTCTTAAAGTAAGAGGGGAATTTGGCGAGCCTTCAAGTGCATATCTAAAAATTAGTTGTGCGCCCTTTTCACTCATAACGTTCGTATTTGAGTCGCCTTCATAGCTACTTGCGACATACTCGTCTACGACCTCAAAATCAGAACTTACCTTTAGGTCTCCCAGCATAATTTTGTGAAATTTGCCCTTAAAAGTTTGATCTCCGACGGCCGTTGTGGCGTCTTGAAGCACGATTTTTGGTAGGGCCATGCCCTTGTTGACGACCGAGATAGTGGCATCAACGGCAAAAAGCCAACTCACAAAAGTAAGAAAAAGTAAAATTTTCTTCATTGTTCCTCCGTTATTCTAGTTTGTCTTGCAATTTAGTTCCGAGCTTAACAGCTCTGCCTATCTGAGTAGGCGGCGGAAATTTCTCAGAAGTCATACGCTCTAAGAAATCTCTAACCTTGTCGTTAAATTCGCTATTATACGATAACTTTTTTATATCATAACTAAACGATCCGTCAATGTCGATGACAATCTCAACCTCCGCCTCATCGCTAGAATCAGCTTTATAAGCGCTCCATCTGCTCTGCAAAATTCTGCTAATCATGCCAAAATATTCGTTATATTCACCCGTCATTTGCGACTTTGGAGTTTTGGCAACCTGATCTAAAGTAAGCGCATTAATTAAATCGCTAGCCTTTTTTTCCGAACTAGTCGTCTTACTTTTTTCAGGTTTTTTACGACTTGGCTCTTTTGGTTGCTCTTTTTTCTTAGTAACCTTGTCCTCTTTTAGTTTAGAGGTATCAATATCTTCAAAAATCTTCTTTAAATTTAGCTCTTCGACTTTTTTTTCTTCAGGCTTTGGCGGTACAGGATCAGGCTCAGGCGGCTTGTTGGTGGTATCAGGTTTGGGCTCTTCTTTTTTAACCTCTTCATCTTTATTTATAGTCTTTGGTTTTTATTCTTTTACTACCTCTTTTTTAGGCTCTGGTGCTTTTACGGTAACATCCGGTTCACGCTCGACTATCATAATATCCATAAAGGCATCTTTGGTATCGGTATATTTTTTCGGCTCTTCCTTAAAGTATGTAAGCTTGATAAAAATACCGATTATTATGCAAAAATAAAGAAAAGCCGACAGCACAAAGTAGCCGGAAGTGTTAAATTTGAGGTCAAATTTATCCATTAGTCTGAAGCGCTACCTTTGTAAAACCAGCGTTTTTTACACTCTTTAAAACAAACATTACATCGTCATATATAAGACTTTTGTCGGCCTTAATGTAAACGGGCGAATTTTTATCGTATCTTGCCCCGATAAGTACGATGTTATCGGGAAGCTCGCGCAAATCCATAGTGCTTTGATCTATCCTAACCTTTTTTGTAGCATCCACGATAACGGTTAAATCCTTTTTTTGGGCTGAAGAGGCTTTGGTCTTTGAGCCGTCCGGTAATAAAATTTGTTCATCGTAAACAATGGTAGGCGTAGTAACCATAAGAATCGCCAGCAAAACTAGCATAATATCCACGAGAGGAGTTATATTTAACTCCGGGGTTTCGTCAAGATTTATCATTGATCTTCTTTAAGCGTTACGAGAATATCCACCTCTCGCTTAATCACGCCCATAAGCTCGTAAGCTTTCCTCTTGATAAGCAAGCTAAACGTGTAAGCAGGTATCGCTACAAATATACCTGCCCCGGTTGCCACTAGTGCCTCGCTGATAGCAGGAGCGATAACATTTAGAGAAGAATTTCCGCCGCCTTGTCCAAGCTGAGAAAAGGTCTCCAAGATAGAAACAACCGTGCCAAAAAGTCCGATAAAAGGCGACGTAGAGGCAACTATACTAAGCCAAGTAATACCGCTGGTCGCATTTCGCTCAGCGATACTAACAGCAACCGAGAGCTTCTCTCTAGATATCGAGCCGCTTACGAACCGCTTTAAAATGGATTCGTTTAAAACATGTTTAGACCCGCCCATTAATAACGACTCAAGAGCATTTTGTTCTTTTTTTTGCCATGATCTAAGCCCTGCCATACGAGAAAATAGTATAGTAAGGCTTATAATGAAATAAAAAGAAAGCCAGCTAAGCACGAATATAGTAATAAAACTACTTCTAGATAAGTAGTTTAAAAAAATATCAAGTCCAGCCACTATCTTGCCCGAGCCATACTGTCTAATTTTGCCACAGTGGCAGCCATAGCGTTGTTCTCGCTACTAATGCTGGCAATTAAATCCTTCGCCTTTTGCAATGAATTTGCTATCTCGCTCTCAGAATTTCCCGACACGTGAACGGCGCCGTCGGCAAGGATGGTCGCCTTGCCTTCGTTTATCTCGGCATACCCCCAGTTTATCGCGACGGCATCATGGCTTTTATCTTCGCTCTCGATGTCTATAACGCCAGCCTTTAAAAGCGAAATAAGCGAGGCGTGTCCGGGCAAAACCCCAAACTCGCCCTCACTGCCCGGCAAAACTACGCTTTTAATATCGTTTGAAAACACTAAACCCTCAGGCGTAACGATTTCTAAATGTAATTTAC
>CAURKB010000184.1:0-3169 GCA_963525315.1 uncultured Campylobacter sp.
GCTAGACATAAAACACCGAATTTATCAAAGATGGTCATAGGCACGCAGTTAAAAATTAGTATTTATCGTTAAATTTGACGTAATTTGCTTAATCCATCTAAAATATATGCCGTCTATTGTATTTAATCTACATAAACATCGTTTTTACTACTCTTTAGCCTACTTAAAGCCGCGCATCTTAATACGCAAAGATATCTGCGCCGCATGCATTACTAGGCGTCATTACCGCAATATTTTGCGACTTTACCGCCCTATTTAAATTTTAGCGCCCAAAATCGCTCAAAAGCCGTATTTTAGGCAAAAAGCTGTAAAATCAAGTCCAAAAATATCCTAAGGTTAAAAAATGAAATCCTGCATCTATCCCGGCACCTTCGATCCCGTCACAAACGGCCATTTAGACGTCATCAAACGCGCGATAAAGATCTTTGACGAGGTCGTCGTCGCAGTAGCGGCCAGCGAGAGCAAAAAACCGCTTTTTAGCTTGCAAGAGCGCGTCAAAATGGCTAAAATTTCAACCGCAAATCTAAAAAACGTCGAGGTCGTCGGGTTTGATAACTTACTCGTGGATTTTGCCAAGAGCCGAGGTATAAACGTCGTTATACGCGGCCTTCGCGCGGTCAGCGACTTTGAGTACGAGCTGCAAATCGGCTATGCAAACGCCGTACTTTGGGATGAGCTTGAGACAGTTTATCTGATGCCAAGCCTCCAAAACGCTTTCATATCAAGCTCGATCGTGCGCTCGGTTTTAAGCCACGACGGAGACGTCAGCAAGCTGGTTCCAAGCGAAATTTTAGAAAATTTAAAGGCGGCTAGCGACTAAATCAGACTCGTAAGCGCGGCAAAATTTGATGTTTTTAGACGGTTTAGGCATAAATTTACGTAGTTTTTGCGTCAAAGCTATTTTTGGCGCCTTGTTTAATGTATTTTAAATTAAAATGAAAGTACAGAGCGTAAGGTAGCTCAAAATAACTAAAGATTTGCTTTGGGGAAATCGGGTTGTAAATTTGGCAACAAACGCGAGTATATCGCTTTGCGCTTTGGGTAGAAAAGGCTAATAGCAATTAAATTTATAGCAACGAAAAAATAGCTAAACTAATTAAAATTTGGAGACAAAATGACTAAGCAAATGAGTGAGCAAATGAGTGAAATAAAAAATCTACGCAGGCTTTTTGAAAACGCGGGCAATGACTATCTAACCCTAAAAAATAGGGCTGAAACGCAGGTCGTAAACAGGCGCTGGGCGTCTACTAGCTATATAAATTTAGAGCCGTTTTACTTTGAGCTTCACGGTTTTTCAAGGGGTAAAATTTTAAAAGAGTCGCCCAAAAATCTAGCAGATGCCTACGACTACGGATTTGACGCGCAGGAGCGGGTAGTTTTGGTAAAGCAATACGCGGACGAAGAGCGATTTTACGAGGATTTTTATTTTTACAAACAAGACGAGGTTTTGGGCTATAGATTTGATTATTACGACAAAAAATGCGTAAGCGTGCAAAAATATGTTTATGAGGGCGGCCTGTTGGTTAATATTTACTCTGCATTTATAGATAATGGATACTGGATTGAAAATTTTATTTACTCAAACTCTAAACTAGCGCAAAAGCAGTGGCGCGGCATAGACCGGCTCGGAGCGAAAATAGACCGCGACTATTTTTATGAGTACGACGAACTAGGCAAGCTAAATTCGATAACTTTGGAGGGAGGCTACGTCTGCTATAAAAAACCGGATAAAAAAACGAGCTACAAAAAACTATACGAATTAGCCGCACAAAGGCTACTGTCCGCGCTAAAAGAGACGATCAAAATGCACGCGCCTAGCCAAAAACTTTACTGTATAAATTTAGCTTACGACGGCGAAGCTTCGTTGCCGCCTATTATAGGTTTTGGTACGCAAAAGCAGCGCGAGGAGCTTTGCCGAGAAGATAAAAGCCTAATCATCTGGAACGTCGCTGATTACGAATTTAGCGCCGAGATAAACGAGGATGACGAAACGGTGAAAATCTTTAACCTTTTTAATCAAGAAACGCAGCTAAACGATAGATATTCGCAGGCTAAAAAGCTAATTTTAGAGTGCGCAAAGCAGCTAAAAGCAGATATTTACGAGCTTGGAATAGACACGACGCCGAATTTTGTCGTCGTAGCTAGCTATCATGACTTAGGCGATTTGCGGAAAAATTTTAAGGCGATAAACCCCGAACTAATCGACGAATATAAAGGCTTGATTTAAAATTATATTTAAAATATTTTTGTGTTTTGTTAAAATTTAGCGCAAAAATCTTGCGTCATTTTTGTACGGTAGAAACAAAATCACCCTAATCTGGTTATGTGTTACGCGCTTTAAAAGCCGCTATTTAGCTATAAATTTGTAAAATACCGCTCAAATTTAAAGGCGAAAAATGTACGTGATTTTTGAAGGTATCGACGGCGCGGGCAAAAGCACGCAGATAGCGCGGCTGGCGGCTGTTTTCCCGCAAGCAATCGTGACCAAAGAGCCCGGCGGCACGAAGCTTGGCGAAAATTTGCGCGAGATATTACTAAAAGAAAACGGTCTAGATAAAAGGGCTGAAATTTTGCTATTTTTGGCCGATAGAGCCGAGCATTCGGGCAAGATAATAAAACCCAACTCGGATAAAATGATATTGAGCGACAGGGGTTTTGTTTCGGGCATGGCTTACGCGCTGGCGGGCGGAAATTTTAGCTTTGAGGAGCTTTTAAGCTTAAATAAATTTGCCCTGCAAGGAAATTTTCCGCAAAAAATAGTATTTTTTAAAGCGGACGAAAGCACGCTAAGATCGCGCCTAGGCTCGCGCGCGCAGATGGACGGCATAGAGGCTAGGGGATTTAGTTATCTACTAAGAGTGCAGGACGCGATGGAGGAAATTTTGCAAAAACTAGACGCCCGCTACGTCACGATCGATGCCGCCCTGGACGAAGAAAAAATAACGAATTTGATAAAGGAGTTTATAAATGATTAGCGCATTAAGGGGGATGAAGGACGTTTTGCCGCCCCAGTCGGGACTTTACGAGAGGATAATCAAAATCTGCGAAGAGGTCGCGAAAAACTACGGATACGAGTTCGTGCTAGCTCCGCACCTGGAGCAAACGGCGCTTTTTCGCCGCAGCGTCGGCGAGAGTAGCGACATCGTGGGCAAGGAGATGTATCAGTTTG
>CAURKB010000185.1:0-3095 GCA_963525315.1 uncultured Campylobacter sp.
ATATTTTGACGGCTTTGACGCAAAATTCGCCCAAACCGCGATCGGAGTGGCGCTGCTTTTTTTGGCGTTTTTGATGTTTCAATCAGGCTCAAACGCTATCTACGGCGGACTAGTCGCAAATAGCGCAAACGAGGCGCTAAAAGACGTTATCGGCGTGATAGGCATGTGGGTTTTTATCGTGATGCTTTTTGTGCTTAGCTTCGGTCTCATCGCGCAAGATAACATCCTAGCTATCCTAAAAAAGGCCTTTGTAGAACCTAGCGCCAACAAATATAAATTTGAAAACGCGGGCGAGCTTAAGCCTAAATCGCAAAAAAAACCTAAACGAATCAAGAAGCAAAAAGCAACGAACGAGGCGAATTTGGGTGATGAAAATAATGAAAATTTAGAAGATGAAGCGCAAGATTTCGGTAACGACGAACCAGATGAATCAGATGAAGGCGAGTTAAATTTAGAAGCTAACGAGACGGGGGCGGTTACTATAAACGGCGTCGAGATCCTAAACGAAGTCGCCGAAAACAAAAAACTACTCGAACAAATCGAAAAAGGCAAGGTCGAAAAGCCTAAGGATTTTGCGTTGCCTCCGCTTAAATTTCTAAACGATCCGCCAAAGCGCTCGCACAGCGTAAACGAAGCCGAGATCGATCAAAAGATATCCGATCTGCTGGATAAACTGCGCAAATTTAAAATAGACGGCGATGTCGTGCGCACCTATACGGGTCCTATCGTCACGACGTTTGAGTTTCGTCAGGCGCCGCACATTAAGGTGAGTAAAATTTTAACCCTGCAAGACGACCTCGCTATGGCTCTGCGCGCGCAGACTATCCGCATCCAGGCTCCGATCCCTGGCAAAGATGTCGTAGGTATCGAGGTGCCGAATAAAAATATCGAGACCGTATATCTAAAAGAAATTTTAGATAGCGAAGTCTTTAAAAACTCGAGCAGCCCACTAACTATCGCGCTGGGCAAGGATATCGTCGGCGCGCCTTTTATCACCGATCTAAAAAAACTGCCTCACCTGCTAATCGCGGGCACGACGGGATCTGGCAAGAGCGTAGGTATAAATGCAATGCTACTAAGCCTGCTATATCGCAACAGCCCGCAGACGCTGCGCCTGATGATGATAGATCCTAAGATGCTGGAGTTTAGTATCTATAACGACATCCCGCACCTGCTAACTCCCGTCATCACGCAGGCTAAGCAGGCTATAACCGCGCTATCAAACATGGTCGCCGAGATGGAGCGCCGCTACAAGATCATGAGCCACACGCGCACCAAAAATATCGAAAGCTACAACGAAAAGATGAAAGAGGAGGGCGGCGAGCAGTTCCCATATATCGTCGTGATCATCGACGAGCTGGCCGATCTCATGATGACTAGCGGCAAGGACGTGGAGCTATATATCGGGCGTCTGGCGCAGATGGCACGGGCTAGTGGCATACATCTCATCGTAGCCACCCAGCGCCCTAGCGTGGACGTTGTGACGGGGCTAATCAAGGCAAATTTACCTAGCCGCATCAGCTACCGCGTCGGCCAGCGCATCGATAGCAAGGTGATCCTAGATCAAATGGGCGCAGAGAGCTTGCTAGGACGTGGCGATATGCTATTTACGCCTCCGGGAAGTCCCGGCGTCATCAGGCTTCACGCGCCGTTTGCTAGCGAAAAAGAGATTGACACGATAGTAAATTTTCTAAAAGCGCAGCAAGAGGTGGTCTACGACGAGAGATTTTTAGCAGAGGAGGGCGCTAGCGGCGGCGCAGGCGGCGGTACTGCGATCGCGGGCGAGCTAGACGAGCTCTACGAAGAGGCCAAAGAGATCGTATTAAGCGAGCAAAAGACATCGATCAGCTATCTGCAACGTCGCCTAAAAATCGGCTACAACCGCGCAGCTACGATCATCGAGCAGATGGAGCAAATGGGCGTGCTAAGCCCGGTAAATGCTAAAGGGCAGAGGGATATTTTGTAAATTCGGCTCAAATTTATGAGCAAGCGCCGGCCGTATTTATTTTAGCTTAGCGCCGCTAAATTTGAAAATATGCGCCTGCTATGAGCGACCGACTTTACGCATCGTTGCGAAGTTTTGCGCGTTTAATCTAAGCGAATTTACCATCAAATTTTAAGCTCATAGTCGGCAAAATTTACCGCCCAAGCAAAATTATTTATAAACGTCAAGGCTCAAATTTAACTCGTCTATGACGCGTAATAGCCGCAATATCTCGTCTTTTATGGCCTGTGCATCAGAAAGGCTTAGTGGCGGGTCCAATAGCGAACTTTCAAAACGGTTTTTCGCGCCGTTTAAAAAGAGATAAAATTTATCGTCCATAAATGCCGCGCTTAGCGATACGGCGCTGCCAAAACCCTGCTTAACCTCGCGCAAACGTTGCATAAAACCGGGGCTTAAGATATATCGCGCTTCTATTTTGTCGTCGGTAAATACGCGAAATTCGTCGTTAAACTCCGTATCGTCAAGTATCTCTTTTTCGCCAGATATTTTTGTATTTAGCACCTTCTTATCGGCTAGTATCGTTTGTCCTTTGAAATTTTTATAAAACTCGCAGACTAGTACTGTACCGCTAAAGTCCATGTATTCGTCATATATAACCTTGCTTACTCTCAAAAGCGCCAGATAAGGGTCTTTTGAGCCGTTTGAGTCGTATGTTTTTTCTACTTTTATAGCCTCGCTTAATTGAAATTTGACATTAGCGTAAGTACCGCTTATTTGGTCTTCGCCGTAAAAATTTACGCGTCTGTATATTCCGCTTTTATAAAATTCGTTTGCACTGATGCCTTTTTGAGGCTCATATATAAAATTACTATCTATATCGGCAACTACCGTGCTAACAAAAACGTTTTTGTAGAAGTTCCTATACTCTTCCAGCGTTTTTTCTACTTTTGGAATCCTCGGCGTGACGTATATCGGGATGACTGCAAATGAAAGAAAGAATATTTCAAAGCGTCGCTCCATAATAATAAAAAGTAGTATCGGCGCGATAAATGTCGTTATAGTCATAAACGTAGCGTATTTTTTGTCTATTTTTTTGCAATACTTTTGCTTTTGCGTTAAGGCGGCAATGGCGTCTTCGATTTTTTGTTTT
>CAURKB010000186.1:0-3044 GCA_963525315.1 uncultured Campylobacter sp.
ACACGGCGATTTGCAAGCATAAATTTTAGCTTTCGTCGGGTATAATCGATTGTTTTAATTTAAGGAGCGAAAATGGGAATGAACGCGCACTATTACGCCTATGCGCAGGGCGATATCGAGGCGATCAAAAACGGTGGCGACGGCGAGGCGCTGGGCGAATACGACCTAGATAAAATGTGGGACGCGATGCATAAAACGCTAACGGGCAAAAATATGTTTGAAGCGATGAGTGCGGGCGAGATTTTCGCGACGCCAAATCCGCTTAGCTGGGCGATATTTGGACGCGGTATGGCTGGCGAGGAGGGAAGCGAGGCGGTATCTTACGCGGATGCAGACGACGTAAAAGCCGTAGCCAAAGCTATGCAGAGTACCGACATCGGCACGCTTTTATCAAACGTAAATTTCGCGGACTTCGGCGAGGCTGGTACCTATCCCGAGATATGGGAGCACGAGAGTGAATTTGAGGATATCAAAGTCGAGCTAAAAGAGCGTTTTAACGGGCTTTTGAGCTTTTATCAAAATGCTGCCGATAAAGGCCTTGGCGTACTGATCGTAATAGCGTAATTTCCAAATTTTACTGCAAAACCCGCTAAACGGTTGGTTAGCCTTGGAGCCGTTTTGCGGGGTAAATTTAAGCCCGCACGCATAAAGCCAAATTTGCGGGTTTAAATTTGTGCGCTTAGAGATTTGTTTGCTAAATTTATGCTCTTTGCCTCAAAAAACGCAAGCAAAAGCTGCCGCAAAGCCAGGTAAATTTCCAGTCCGCGCATAAAAAGCAAATTTTGCCCCTCGGCCTTGCATCGTCGCTCGCTATGCGGCCGGATTGACGGTATTTAGATGATTTTAAAGGATAAAAATGAAAATTTTAAAGGTTATTTTAGCGGCGGCATCGGCGGTTTGCTATCTAAACTCGGCCGTTTTACCGCAAAACGACTGGAGCAAAAGAGAGCTAAAAGGCGAGGTTAAAAGCATGACGGCTACGGAGTATGAATACTCTATAGACGGCTCCGGCACGCTAGAAAATACGCGCGTAAAGCGAACGGAGTTTAACGAAAACGGCTATATACTGCAAGAAACCGAGCATATAAACGGTGTGCCAAACAGCTCGGTTTTATTTGAGTACGGCAAAGACGGGCTAGTGCGCAATAAATATCAAGATAGCGCCGTTTATCACTAATAAAACGAAATTGACGGCGAAAATTTAGTCGCGACGGCCAAAGAGCAGCATGTTGAGGATAAATTTTACCCGCGCACGGAGAAAATTACCTACGGCAAGGACGGCAAAATGATCGCTCGGGCGGCATATTCGGGCGGGACGCTAGTGACGGACGATAGCTACGTCTACGACGAAAAGGGCGTTTTAACGCGGATAGAAAATAATATGGAGCCGCGGCACGGTATAGAGATAAGCTTTGAGCGCAAGCCAAACGGCGAATACGAAAAAATCACGCAAGCCCCGAACTCAAAATGGATTTATTACTACGCCGCAAACGGCGACGAGATGGAGTATACGTCGGTAAATTACTTCGGCTCCGAGGCAAAAATCTGGCAAATTTTGCAGTTTAAAGACATAACGAGGGACGAGCGGGGAAATTTGACGCGTAAAACCTCGGTCAAATTTAAGCCCGCGGACAAATACTACGAAAACGGCGACATAACGGAAATCGGCCTATATAAAAAGCTGGAAATCAGCTACGAATACTACAAATAAAAGCGCCTAGCTAAGGCAAATTTGCTTAAATTTACGCCCGCTTGCTTGTGCTTAACTCGGCGTTATACCAGGCGCTCGCAGTTTTTAGCGCGGTAGCGAAATTTACTCGAAATTTACTTCTGCTAAGCAGGCGCGAGACGGCTATCTTTGCGCGGAATTTGCATGCGGCGCGGTGGTATGCGCTAAAATTCCTGCTCGACGCGTCACCGCCCGTAAAATGCTGCCTAGTTTGGTCAAATTTACAACCCCGGCGGCAAAGGCTAGCGGGCTTGATAAAGTCTTGCGTTGCCGTTAAACCGCTATAATTAGGCGGCGCTTATTTTTGTATTAAGCCGTTTTGCCGCTAAATTTAGCAAGGCTTAAATCCCTGAGGGCAAGTAGATTGCTTTATCTAGCCTTAAATTTACCCGCACCGACCGCTAGCCGCCGAGTTTTGATTGTTTATTTAGCTTCTTTTGGATAAAATCGCCCAAATTTAATCTTAAGGCGAATCATGAAACAAGCAAAAGTCTGGAAATTCGGCGACAATATCGACACCGACATCATCATAGCCGCGCGCTATCTCAACACCTCGGACGAAAAAATCTTGGCCACTCACATCATGGAGGATGCCGATCCTGAATTTAGCAAAAAAATCTCCGCGGGCGACGTCATCGTAGCTGGCGAAAATTTCGGCTGCGGCAGCTCGCGCGAGCACGCTCCTTTGGCGCTTAAGGCCGCAGGCATCGGCGCGGTGATAGCTAAAAGTTTTGCTAGGATTTTTTATAGAAACAGCTTTAACACAGGGCTTTTGATACTTGAAATCAAAGAAACGGACGAGATAAACGAGGGCGACGAACTAAAAATAGACGTAGATAACGGCGCGGTCGTAAATTTAACGAGCGGCAAAGAGTATAAATTTAGCCCGATACCGCCGTTTATGCAAGAGCTTTT
This sequence comes from uncultured Campylobacter sp., assembly GCA_963525315.1. Taxonomy (GTDB): domain Bacteria; phylum Campylobacterota; class Campylobacteria; order Campylobacterales; family Campylobacteraceae; genus Campylobacter_A. The sequence continues at coordinate 2,645 of CAURKB010000186.1, forward strand.
AAAAAGCGGCGGCCTCATAGAGTACGCCAAAACAAGGATATAAAATGGCTAAAATTTATAACATAGCGGTAATAAAGGGCGACGGCATAGGTCCTGAGATAGTGGACGAGGCGATAAAGGCGCTAGACGCGGCTAGCGCGGAGTTCGGCTTTGAGCTTAGTTATAACTTTTACTTGATGGGAGGCGCGGCGATCGACGTGTTCGGCGAGCCTTTGCCTAGCGAGACGCTTAGCGGCGCGCTAAATTCGGACGCGGTGCTTTTCGGAGCAATAGGCGGGCCTAAATGGGACGGCTTGCCGCGTCATCTGCGCCCTGAAAGCGGGCTTTTGAAGTTACGAAAAGGGCTTGGCGCGTATGCGAATTTGCGCCCGGCGATGATATTTGACGAGCTGATAGACGC
>CAURKB010000187.1:0-3031 GCA_963525315.1 uncultured Campylobacter sp.
AAAGAGATCCAAATCGTTTGCGACGATGAAAAAATTAAGGACGAATTTAAAAAGATTTTTAACCCCGACGTCGTCAGCCAAATTTTAGAGACCTATCTTTACGGGCTAAACGTATTCGAGGTTAACTACAAAGAAAAAGAAGGGCTTGTATACCCAAGACTCGTGCAGCGCGATTTTAGGCAATTTAAATTTAACGACGCGAGCGAGTTCGTGTTTAGCGCCGGCGGAAGCGAGCAGAGTATCCCGCCTTTAAAAGTTATATATGCATTAAACAGGGCGAATTTTAGAAAAGTATACGGAGACGGGCTACTTAAAAAGCTGTATTTTCCCGTCAAAATGAAAAACGCCAGCTTGAAGTTTTGGTTTAGGTTTTTAGAAAAATTCGGATCACCCTGGGCGATAGCAAAAACTAGCTACGAGCCCGACGAAATGGCTGCGGAAGTGCAAGCTATGCTTAGCGGAGATAGCGCGGTCATAGACACGGACGAGGAGATCACCCTCGTGCAGCCTACCTCAAACGTAGATTTTACTAGGCTTCCCGCATACCTCGACAATCAAATCAGCAAGGCTATTTTAGGCGCAAATTTGACTAGCGACGTAAAAGAGGGAAGCTATGCCGCAGCGAAGACGCATAACGAGATTAGAGAGGATCTGGCCGCAAACGACGGCAAAATTTTAGTCTTCGTCATGAACAAGGCCATAAGCTTTTTTAAGGAGATCAACGGCTATAACGGCGAGCTTTACGCCAAACTATTCGACGAAGACGCTCCCAATACCGAGCGCGCCGCAAGAGACAAGACGCTATACGATATGGGTTTCACGCCTACGAAAAAATACATAACCTCTGCATATAATATCGAGCTGGATGATAACGAGCAAGCGCAAGAAAAAGACCGAAATTTAAAGGTAAATAAGCAAATATCACTCAATGAGTACGTCGAGCCTGGCACGGCTCGGTGTGCTTTAGGTGGGTGCAGGGAGTTGAAAACTCCCGCTCGCAAAGACGGGCTTGGCTCGTCTGCGAAGTCGATAGATAGATTTGATAAAGCCACGAACGAGATGGATATAGAAGACGGTGAGATAGAAGCGGTCTTAAACAAACTAATAGCAAGTAGCGAGACTTATGAAGAGGCTTTCGATAAGCTTTGCGAGCTTTACGATCTACCCTTTGAGAAGCTTGAACCCTTGATGTTTAAAGCCGTAGCCAATGCCCAGATGTTGGGATATCTAGATGAAATTTAGTTTTTTCGAGGAGCCTACAGCGGTTTATGAATATTTAAAGAGCAAAAAGCCCGAAGCGCATTTTGATTACGACGAGATCATGCATGATGCGCATAAAAAAGCTTTTACCGTCGCAAAGATGATGAATTTGGATCTTCTTAAAGATACGCAGGCTTCGCTCACCAAGGCTTTTAAAGAGGGCGTTGGGTTTGACGAGTGGAAAAAGAGCGTAAAGCCTATGCTTGCAAAGAAAGGCTGGCTAGGAAATATCAAGGTAAAAGACCCAAAGACCGGCGAAGAAAAAGAAATTTACGTAGGCAATAGGCGGCTAAGGACTATATTTAATACCAACATGAGAACGGCTTACGCCAAGGCTAGGCATGAAAGCCAGATGCAAAGCCTAGGCGAATACTTCCGCTATACCGCCGTGCTAGACGGCAGGACCAGAGAAGCCCACAGGAAGCTTCACGGCAAGACCCTGCCCAAGACGGATAAATTTTGGGATACCAACTATCCGCCAAATGGCTGGGGATGTCGCTGCAAGGTACAGGTGCTTACAGAGGCCGAATGCGTAGCTAGAGGTATCGTGCCACTTACAGATGGCTCTTTTTTACCTCAAGCTGCAGAAAAAGACTTTAGATACAACCCAGGCAAAGTAGATAAAACAGACGAAATTCTAAAAGATAAGCAAAATAAGGCCTTGGGCGCCATTACTTCAACTCTTGCAAAGAAAAATTTAAAACAATCCCTAGATAGCTTCGAGCACGAGCGAGACATTTACGTTTGGCAAAAAAGCTTAGACGACATGGTAGGCGCCGTAGTCGGCGGTAAAATCATCAAGGATAAAATTTACCAGGTGGCTCAAGTAGGGGAGTTAAAGCAAAGTATCAAGCAAAATCTAAAAATCATCGACGTAGAGCCCAAAGCATCCAGTATAGCCGTTTATCAAAACACCATCTCGCACATAACGAGAGATAGCAAGCCAAAGGGAAAAGAGCCCAATATCGATGAAATAAAAGCCGTAGTAGGCGTTTTTGACGAAGCTAAACGCGTATTTTACGATAAAAAGGACAATGTTTTACTATATTTTTATAATAGCCTACAAAACGATAACATGGTAAATTACGCCGTCGTCCGCCTAGACTATACGCTTAAAAAATTTAAAACCGATAATTTTATAGCGACTATTACGAGGATACCCGTAGAAAATTATAAAGCTATTTTGAAAGATAAAAAAAGATATATAAAGATAAAGTAGATAAGGCCGGGCATCGAACCCAAGTCATATACAGCTTGCTTTTGCAACTGGAACCCTGCCAAATCTGGGCCATCTCTTATCTACTTTGTGTAATTATACCACATTTTAAGGGGACAACGCAATGATAGAAGTTAAAGGCCTAGAAGAGCTGCAAACGAAGCTAAAATCTCTGCAAAATATCGACAAAAAAACCAAGCCGCTAATGAAAACGCTAGGCAATATCTTACAAAACGAAATAGAAGCCAGTTTTGAGAACGAGAGCAGTCCGTTCGGACAAAAATGGCAAGCCTTGAAACCCAGCACGATTAGGCAAAAACAAAAACTAGGAAAGTCCTCTAATATTCTAAGATCGGACGGAAATTTGGCGGATAAATGGATAGTTAAAGCAGACGACAAGAGAGCCACGGTATCTAATAATACGAATAAAAACGGCTTTGCTTACGGGCTAGTTCATCAATTCGGCACCAATAAGGCTGGACGAAGTAAAAGCGTAAAGATACCGGCTAGGCCGTTTTTGCCTGTAGATAGAGGCGGTAGGCTACCTAGTAGGAC
>CAURKB010000188.1:0-3027 GCA_963525315.1 uncultured Campylobacter sp.
GCGACTAGAAAAAAGCTTGATGCAAACACCGTTAAGAAAAACGCCAAAACCTACGAGGAGCAGGTGTTTAAAATTTTAGATCCGAGCAAAACGCGCATAATGTTTAACTCAAAATGGTGTAACGAGCTGGGGGCTGCGGGTATCGTGGAGCTAACTAGCACCTTTCCCGTGGCTAGGATGCTTGAGCGCGACGACTTTGAAAAGCGTCTAAACGCGGGCAGTCCGATATCTATCAGCGAGTTTTTGTATCCGCTTTTGCAGGGTTACGATAGCGTCGCGATGAAATGCGATATCGAAATGGGCGGCACGGATCAGAAATTTAACCTTCTAATGGGGCGAACCTTGCAGCGAATTTATAACGTCGGTAAAGAACAAGCCGTCATCATGATGCCGCTTTTAGAGGGGCTTGACGGCGTAAATAAAATGAGCAAGAGCCTAGGAAACTATATCGGCGTAACCGACGCGCCAAACGATATGTTTGCTAAAACGCTAAGTATCAGCGACGAGCTGATGTGGCGCTGGTACGAGCTTTTAAGCGAAAAAAGTACCGAGGAAATCGCAAATTTAAAATCAGACGTAGCTAGCGGCAAAGCTCACCCAAAAGCCGTAAAAGAAGCCCTAGCGCTAGAAATCACGGCCAGATATAACGGCGAAGCGGCGGCAAAAGAGGCAAAGGCCGAATTTGACCGCGTACACTCGCAAAATCAAATCCCTACCGAAATAGCCGAATTTGAGCTAAAAGCGGGCGTTTGGGTGGTAGAAGCTCTAACGGCGTGCGGGCTGGCTAGCTCAAACTCTCAAGCCCGCCGCGATATCGCCGCAAACGCCGTCAGCATAAATCAAAAAAAGCTAAGCGACGAACAGTTAAAGCTAGAAGCGGGCGAATATATCTTGCAGGTAGGCAAGCGAAAATTTGCGAAATTAAAGGTAACGTGATGTCGGTAAAAATCGGAAAATACGAGATAGCTCACCCCATAATCCAAGGCGGAATGGGGCTTGGCATCAGCTGGGATAGGCTCGCCGGAAACGTCAGCCTAGAAGGCGGTCTAGGCGTTATAAGCTCTGTGGGAACGGGCTACTACGAAGGGCGAAAATACATCACCAAAGAGCTAAACGCCAAGCCATACGGTAGCGGAAATTTTTACTCGCGCGCGGGGCTAAAAGCCGTTATCGATAACGCGCGTAGAATTTGCGGCGACAGGCCTCTTGGTGTAAATATCCTATATGCTAGCAACGACTACGATCGCATAGTAAAAGACGCCTGCGACCACGGCATAAACGTGATCATCACGGGTGCTGGCTTGCCTACGAATTTGCCCGAATTTACGGTCGGCTTCCCCGATGTCGCTTTGGTACCCATCGTATCGTCGGCAAAGGCGCTAAAAATCATCTGCAAACGCTGGCAGGGGCGCTACGGCAGGCTTCCTGACGCCGTGGTGCTTGAAGGGCCTCTTAGCGGCGGTCATCAGGGCTTTACCTACGAGCAGTGCCTAGATCCCGCGTATAGCCTAGAAAATTTAATCCCGCAAGTAGCGGCCGAGATCAAAGAGTGGGGAAATATCCCGCTATTTGCCGCAGGCGGTATCTGGGATAAAAGCGACATCGATAGGGCGATTAGTCTAGGCGCAAACGGCGTACAGATGGGCACTCGCTTTATCGGCACTCACGAGTGCGACGCCTCGGAGGAATTTAAGCAAGTACTTTTAAACTGCAAAAAAGAGGACATCGAGCTGATCAAAAGCCCTGTAGGCTACCCAGCTCGCGGCGTCAGGACGAATTTGCTAAATTTAGTGGATAAACGTCAAGGGCCCAAAATCAGCTGCGTAAGCAACTGCGTAAGCCCGTGCCAGCGCGGCAAGGAAGCTAAAGAAGTCGGCTACTGTATCGCAGACCGTCTTTACGACGCATTTGCGGGACGAAAGGACACGGGACTGTTTTTCGCCGGCGCTAACGGATACAGGCTAAACGAGATCATAAGCGTGAAAGAGCTATTTGAAAAACTGATAAATGGCGAAGATAGTTAAAGTATTTTTAATATTTTTATTCTTTCTTACCGGTGCGGTTTATGCTAGCGCTTTATCGAGTCTAGATAAATTCGATAAAAATTTCGCTAGCGCAAGCAATAAAGATAAAATCGCCATGCATCAAGAACTAAGGACGCTTTACGTAAAATCCATAATGGAAAATAACGTAAATTTAAGAGCCGAAAGCCTAAAAAGGCTAATAAAAAGCTCCAAAACGTTAGGGCTTGATAGCAAGTCTTACGAAAAAGAGCTAGCCGGTATACCGCAGCCAAAGAGCGCTAGCCCTAAACAAGAGTCCAAACCCGCTAAAGAAACCAAAGCAAAAGAGCCGGAGCAAAAAGAACCGGTTAAGTTAAAACAGCTTTCATCCGCTCCGCTATCTAGCAAAAACGCGCAAAACGTAAAGACGCAGACGCTATATCTGCTAGAGGCGGCAGATACCGGCGGTAAGCTGGAGCTAAAATTTAGCCGTCCTTTAGACGGTGGCGACGTAAAAAAGACCGATCTAAATCAAAAAGGTTCATATAAAAGCATATATGAATTTAAGGGTATTTGGAGCGGGGGTAAACCGCAGAGGATCAAAAATTATCTAGTCGACGAGATCCGCATTAGTCAGTTTGACGCAAATACCGTTAGGGTGGTGTTCATCGATAAATTTAAGCATAATTTAAAGCTACGCGTCCAAAATCAATCCGTTATATTTTCAAAAGCAACCGCTCAAAATTCGGACTCTTTAAGTGTTAAAACGCCGGAAAGCAAAAGCAATGAAAATTTAAAAGAGCCTCAAAAAGCGGCTCAAAAAGCTCAAATAGAATCAAAACAAAACGAAAAAATTCAGCCTAAAAATCAGCAAACCAAAGCCGAGCAAGCCGCTAAATCAGCCCAAAACTACCAAGAAATCGCTCCAAAACCTAAGCCCGAGGAGGAGACGCCCGTTCCTTTGGTAAAACCCCAAGTACTAAAAAAATCACAAGCGCTAAAGGCAAAGTTATCGTCCTTGATG
>CAURKB010000189.1:0-3024 GCA_963525315.1 uncultured Campylobacter sp.
ACGTACTAGCAGGATCTAACGACGATCAAGAAGTAACCGTAGATAACGTAAAAACCGGTAACAATAAAATAAACATCACTACCGTAAATAACGACAAGGTAGAAGCGGTAACCATAAACGCCTTAAACGGAGTAAATAAGCTAACGGGCTTCATATCAGATCACGTAGGCTCTAGCGACGATAGCTCTATAAAGACTATCAAGGTAAAAGGAAGCGCCGAGCTTGAGATAACAGGACCAAGCTCGCTACAAACCTTTGATGCGTCTGCTTATACGGGAAATAAGCTAACGGCGAATTTAAAAGCTAACGGTAGCGTCCAGCACATAATAGGCAGCTCTCAAGACGATACCTTTAACGTAACCGGAGCTACCGGAGCTATCATACCTATTAACGGCGGAGCGGGTAGAGACGTAGTAAATATCCTAAACACCATAAGCGGAAACAAACACGTAGAGATGAGCGGGGTGGAGGAGTTAAATTTCAAAGCTAGCGCGGCTACTCTAGACTTCTCAAGAGCCCAAGAAATAGACACCATAGGCGTAAGCGGAACTGACCCTACAGTGTCTGTTTTAAACTCTAAGATAAAAACGGTAAACGTAAATGCTACCGTTACCGGTACAAACGCGGCTAATATAACCGTAAACGACGCTACTATGCAGGATTTTAACATAAACAAAGGTATCAAAGCCGTCTTAAACTCTAACGGCTCTACTAAGCTAAACATAAACGTATCTAACCCAGATACCGTAGCTGCAAGTGGCGGAACGCATACTACAGAAATTAACTCCTCTACCGTAAAAGAGCTAAATTTTAATCTACAAAAAACAACTACGACCGAGGACGAGTTTACGCAAAAAGTAGAAAACGCCTCAGCCTTAGAGAAGCTAAAAATCTCAAACACTACGGATAAAAAAGTAATTTCTACTATAACGGCTGCCCAAACCGTAAGCAGCACGACCGTAAATGCTATAAATCTAAAAATCCTAGATATAGAAACTAAGGGCAACTATAAAACCTCTAGCGACTTAAGCGGTATAAGTTTGATAAATTTAAAAGGAACCGGCGAAGAGACAGCAGTAACCCTAGATGGAAAAATCGGAACTCCAAAAGTAGCTACTATGCCTCTTTGGGGCGTTCAAGATATAACGCTATCGGCTGAAAACCTAAAAGCGCTAAATATAGCAACCGGCACTAACAGCAAAATAGTTACCGATAGAAACGTAAGCCTAACCTCTACTACTGATAAAGAGGATGCTACGGTAGCCTACGGACAAATAGGCGATAGCGCTACTGCTAAAGCTAACGACGTAAGCATAAACGCTACGGGACAAAAGACTCTAACGACGGGAAATATCTACGCAAACGGCGACGTAAATTTAACGACTAAATTTACGCAAGAAGGCTCTGTAGCAAACTATACTGCCGGAAATACGTACACAAGCGGTGACATAACCATAAATCATACCTCAAATTCAAATATAACTGACGGCGTGATAAATTTCCTGTCACACGCCAAGGCAAGAGATTTTACCGTAAATGCAAGCGGATATAAAGAACTAAATATAAATAACAGCACAAACCAAAGAATAACCGCGACTGGCGATATGACATTTAATTTAAAAGCTAGCGTAGCAGGAAGTATCGCGGATATAGGACATACTCTCCCTTTTGATACCAACAATGCATCTATAAAAGCAAAGAGCCTAACTATAAACGCTACTACAGAAGACGGGATAAGCGATGCGATTTTAAAACTGGGCGATTATTGGGGCGATGTGGGCGAAGGCGGCAATATAAATATAACCGCCGTAAACCAAAAAACCGTAAGTCTAGGTTGGCTAAGAGGACTAAATAGCGGCGACGATAACAAAAAGAGCGACGTAAATATAAATTTAAGTACAAATATACAAGATAGTGACGTAACCATGGGTTATAACATACCATCCTATCCATACACTAAAGGCATAGGTCATAATGGAAGCCAGATGGCGAAAAACGTAAATTTAAAAGCACACGGACAAAAGACGTTTAAGGCCGAAGCCATCCTAGCCGTTAAAGAGACAAAAATAAACATAAATGGTAGCGGATTAGGCTCTACGGCAGAATTTAATAGGATTAGCAGTCGCGAAGGCATTACTATAAAAGCAGACAACTTAAAAGAGCTAAAAACTGGATCTATATTGGCATCTCAAGGTAATATAAATATAAGCACCGGAAGTTTTGACGCTATGCAATATGCAGAATTTAACTCTAGCTCAAATGGTGTTCATATGGCTGGAGTGACTATAAATTTAGATATCTCAAATGTTATAGAACCCGTAAACAGCCGCGTATCGCACCCGGGGCAACATTGGGATAAAGCTCTATATTTAAGTGCAGGTAAAGCGCTTAATATCAAAGGCTACGTCGGAGATGACGTAACAAAGATATACGCCAGACTCGGTGCCGCAGAAAAAAATGCGACGGCTAACATCGTAAACGTAAAGGGAACGATAATGGGGGGATTGTCGATATTGCCGAACGATAAAACCGAAACCATGACAATAAAAGGCGGTATAACCAATCCCGCAAGTATCCTAGCTATAGATGGCGGCGCAAATCACAACTCAAATCTAACGGTAGACTTAAGTTACATGCCTAAGCTAAAATCAATTGATCTAAGCGGCTATAATAATGCAAGTGGTACGAATAAAATAATTATCCGATCGACAGAACTGGAGATATCGTCAATCAAAGGTTCTGATACCAAAGACGATATAAGTATTGTCTATGCCGCAAACACCAAACTAAAGACCGTAGATACTGGTGCAGGCGACGACGAGGTAACCTTTAGCGGAACCACGACGCAAACCCATGATATAACCGTAAACCTAGGCGCAGGAAACGACACTATCACTACTGCGGCATTAACCGCTAATAAGAAATTTGAGATCAGTGGCGGAGCAGGCAATGATAAATTTAAATTAGCAGCGTCTACGACTACCGATAATACCGCTAGCAAATACGTAACCATAACCGACGCAA
>CAURKB010000190.1:0-2984 GCA_963525315.1 uncultured Campylobacter sp.
AATACAAAAATCAAAACATCTGGTGCGATAGCCATGTTTGTTCTTGTATATCTTGTTAATCCAGCATCCAAGCCGAGTATAGAAAATTATAACGATAAAATAAACAATAATATAATAAATATAAATAATTCCAACAATAACTCAATAAATATTCAGCAAAATAATTTTAGGAAAAATCTTGCCAATTAGTCATCTACTAGTTATATACAAATTTAACCCTAATCCCCAAAACTATACCCGTTATCGGCCACAGCCTGCGCCACGGCTTGCGGAGTAGCTTGCGAGCCGTATAAATTTATGTCGATCTTTTTATTGTCGGTTATTTGATTTTGGCTCATTTGCGACCTCATCTCGCGGCGATCTTGCGCTACTTTATCTACAGATCCGGCCGTAGTTTGCGGCGCTTCATCATTAAACCAGCTAAAAGGATTATACCAGTTAGTTTCCTTGCCGTCGCCGATGCCTAGTATATCCTTCGCCCCTTGCGTGGCAGATCCCGCGAAGTCCGTAACCGTTTTTATACTATCGGTTACAAAGGCAAATTTCTCCGCTAGCCAATCAAAAAAGCCCGCAAAAAAGCCTTTTATACCATCGACGACGGAGCTAAATTTCTGCAATATCCACTCGCCTATATTGCCGAAAAGATCGCGCCACCAATTAAGCTCCTCGCTAAAAGCCTCTATCCACTGCGTGCCCTTGATTTTGACGATGTCGATTATTAGGCCGACGGCGGTTATGATATTTGCCAAGGCTTCAAAAGGATATAGTGCCACGCTTAGCGACGCACCAAAAACCTGGCCGAAACTAGTGCCCGCATCCTTTAGTTCTCCAAGCTTCCCCTCGCTAGCTTTGGTTACTCCAAATAGCGCCCCAAACAGATCAACGATCGGAGCAAAAGCCGTTTTTATGGCATCCCATGCTCTGCTAAAGCTATCTATTAGCGGCTTTATACCGCTCATAACGCCTTCAAAGAATCCGCTAAAAAATGCCTTGAGCTCATCCCAATATTTATAAGCCGCAAAAGCGACGGCCGCGAGCGCCGTCAAAGCAAGTCCGATAGGATTGCTCAAAAATGCCGCGCTAAGCGCTCTAAAAGCTACCCCGATATTTTTGAGAGCTCCGACGAAAAGAGCGGATTTTGAGCTAGCTGCCGCGGTGCTAGCGCTCCAAAGAGTAGATGCTCTCGCGGCTGCATTTAGCCACATTGATTTAAACCTCGCCGCGATACCGCAATCTTTTAGCGAGCCGCCCAGCTGCAAGCAATTAAAGGGCAAAAGTTGCAATACTTTACGGTAATTTCCGAGCATCAACGTCGCAAGGCTTAATGCGGCTTGCTTCGCGATGAGCGCAGTTCTAACGGCCGTTAAGGCAATAACCGCGCCAAACGAGTATTTTATCACGCCCGGGAATGCGTCAGCAAACCACGAAAAGGCATAACTGATCTTTTTAATACCGTCAATAACTAAATTTAAAGCTGGTAAAAACGCCGCGCCGACATTTATCGCGATCTCGTTAAACGCACTTTTCATTAGTTGGATATTATTTGCCGTCGTTTCGCTTCGCGACTTAAATTCTCTATCCATCGATCCGGCTTTTGCCTTGTCCGCGCTTAGCTTCATCGCCTTATCGTAGTTCTCGATCGCGCCCGTTACTAGCGAGAGATCATCGCCGAAGTTTTTACCGAATATCGCCGTTAAAACGCCCGTTTTGCTCTCTTTTGGGATTTTTGAGAGAGCGTGCAAAAAGTCGGTTAAAGCTTTTTGAGGGTTTTTGATGATCGCTTGTTTTAGCTCTTTGCCGTCGATACCGATCTGCTCAAATGCGGCTTTTACGGAGTCGCTAGCGTTGTCGGCGTTGTTTAGCGTCGTTAGCATGGAGTTGATCGCAGTCGCGGCTACTTCGGGGGCTTTGCCTAATGCTATAAAGCTGCTCGCAAGTCCGCTCGCGGCGTCTGCGCTAAGTCCGAAGTCTTTGGCGTTACCTGCGATACGGCCTAGAGCATTTACTATTTTATTTGCGGTGGCCGCGGAGTTGTTTGAGATGTGATTTATCGTGTCGCCCAGCTCGCCCACTCGTTTGACGTCCATGCCAAATATATTCATCATCGTGGCCATATTATCGCCAGCCTCTTTGGCGCTCATATCAAAGGCAACGCCCATCTTAGCCGCGGTAGTCGTAAAATCCATTAAATTTTCTTTAGCGATGCCCAGCTGCCCACCACTTGCCGTGATTTGGGCTAGCTCATTGACGCTTAGCGGGATCTCGCGGCTCATCTTCATAATACCGTCTGCAAACTGCTTGACGTCATCCGCGCCGCTAAAATCCACTACTTTTTTGACGTCGGCCATGGAGCTCTCAAAATCTATCGCTGCGCTTATGGGTTTTGAGATCATCATGATACTACCGACGGCGGCGATAGCTTGGGTTTTTAGCCCTTCGAGATTTTTTTTAGCGTCTTCGATGTCTAAATTTAGCTTGTGCGTTACGGCTTTTTTGATGTTTTCTTTGAGATTTGCCAGGTCTGCATTGATCTTAGCTCCTTGGAGCGGATTTGCTTTAAGCTCGCTTAGGCCGTTTTTATAAGCCTGCATCGCGCCCTGGGTAGCTTTATTTATCTGATCGCTTAGGCTAGTGGCTTGTTTATTGATCGACTTCATCGCCTTGTCGAAGTCGCTTAAGTCCATCCCGAATGTCAGAGTTGCATTTTTCGCCATTTTCAGCCTTTTTTTATCTTGATATTATTACAATTAAGATGCAAATTTATACAATGGAGGCGCTAAAGATGGACGATTTGCTGCTTGCCCTAGTGATAGGTATAGGGTTGATGGGGTTTGCGGTTTTTTATGTCTTAGTTTTCGCTTTTTGGTATATTTCTATCCCGCTATTTTGTATTTACGTGTATTTTAAATATTTCAGAAAAGAGAGAAAATTTGAGGTTAGAGTTTTAGAGCCTTAAAACTCTTTTGCAAGCTTCAAGGCTATTT
>CAURKB010000191.1:0-2966 GCA_963525315.1 uncultured Campylobacter sp.
GGACAAAACTACCCAAACGCCACGCACCTAATCAAAGTCGCGACGCAGACGGCTCTGGGCAAACGCGAAAGCATGGGGATTTTCGGTAGCGACTATCCGACGGCAGACGGCACCTGCGTGAGGGACTACATCCACGTGAGCGACCTAGCCGACGCGCATCTAAGCGCGCTGGAGTATCTAAACGAGCATGAAAAAAGCGAAATCTTTAACGTCGGCTACGGCCGCGGCTTTAGCGTAAAAGAGGTTATAGAAACGGCTAAAAAAGTAAGCGGGATTGATTTTAAAGTAATTAGCGCGCCTCGTAGAGAGGGCGACCCCGCATGCCTCATCGCAAAGCCGGGAAAGATAAGAAAATTAACCAACTGGCGGCCTAAGAGAGAGGATCTCGCGCTAATCATAAAAACCGCGCTTGAGTGGGAGAAAAGGCTGTGAGGATCGCGGTCGTAGGCACGGGCTACGTGGGGCTAGTTAGCGGCGCGTGCCTAGCTAAAATGGGCAACGACGTAATATGCGTGGACGTGGACAAAGCAAAGATAAACGCCCTAAATAACGGCGTCATACCGATATATGAGCCCGGACTTGGCGAAATCGTGGCCGAGTGCAGGGCAAACGGCGCGCTCAAATTTAGCGTCGATATAAAAGAAGCCTTGGCGCATGCTAGCGTGCTATTTATCGCAGTGGGTACGCCTATGGGCGCGGACGGACAGGCCGATCTGCGCTACGTGCTAGAGGTCGCAAAAAGCATCGGGCAAAATTTAACCTCGCCGCTAATCGTCGTGGATAAATCAACCGTCCCCGTGGGCACGGCGGAGAAGGTTAGCGAGGTGATCGCTAGCGAGCTAAAAAAAAGAAACCTGGACGTCAAATTTGAAGTCGTCTCAAACCCCGAGTTTTTAAAAGAGGGCGCGGCGGTCGAGGACTTTTTAAAACCCGATCGCGTAGTAGTCGGCGCTAGTAGCGAGTGGGGGCAAAGCGTTATGCGCGAGCTTTATGCGCCGTTTATGAAAAATCACGATAGATTTATCGCTATGGATGTGAAGTCTGCCGAGATGACCAAATACGCCGCAAACGCGATGCTAGCGACTAAAATCAGCTTCATAAACGAGATCGCGGGTATCTGCGAGCGCGTGGGGGCGGACGTAAATTTGGTGCGAAAAGGCATCGGCAGCGACTCTCGCATCGGTTATAGCTTTATATATCCGGGCTGCGGATACGGCGGCAGCTGCTTTCCAAAAGACGTTGAGGCGCTCATCTACACCGCTAGGCAAAACGGCTTTGAACCGAAGGTTTTAAGCGCGGTGGAGGCTAGAAACGCGGCGCAAAAAACGGTGCTTTTTGAAAAAATTTCGGCATTTTTCGGCGGAAATTTGAGCGGCAAAACGGTGGCGATTTGGGGGCTAGCGTTTAAGCCAAACACCGACGATATGCGCGAAGCTAGCTCGCTAGTACTCATAAAATCGCTCGAAAACGCGGGCGCAAACGTCGTCGCCTACGATCCAAAGGCCGCAAACGAAGCCAAAAAATATCTACCTAACTCAAATTTAAAATTTGCTCCAAACAAATACGACGCGTTAAACGGAGCCGACGCGCTCGCGCTCGTGACCGAGTGGAGCGAGTTTAGGTCGCCTGATTTTACGGAGATGAAACAGCGGCTAAAAAACGCCGTGATCTTTGACGGGCGCAATCAATACGACGCAAAAAATCTGGCAAATTTAGGCTTTAAGTATTTCCAAATAGGAGTGAAATCATGAGGAAAATTTTACTTTTTATCGCGGCTTGCATGCTGCCGTTTGCGCTTTTGGCGGGCGAAAACGCGGCAAAAACCGAGGAAAATATTTTCGAGCTACCTATCTCAAAGATGCCGCCTGATTATTTTAAATACGAGGTCGCGTTTTTTAAAGAAATGAAAATCGACTGCAACTTCGCCTTTTTGCTCGGCGGAAAGCTGGAGGAAAAAGAGGACGCGCGCGGGATTTATTACGAATTTAGCGGCGGTGACGAGCTAGCGCAAACGATGGTGCTCTGCAAGGACGGAAGAAAGAAAAAGAGGCGGGTTTATTATGAGCTCACTCAAATTTTATCTGGCGTTAGCCCTATTAAAATCATAACTCCGCAAGGCGTAGGCGCGGAAATAAGAGTGTATGAACGCGTAAAAAAGATAGAATCAAAAAAAATTAAAAAGGAAAAATAAATGAAAATAGCCGTTATCGGACTAGGATACGTCGGGTTGCCATTGGCGGCGGCGTTTAGCGAGAAATACGAAGTCACGGGCTTTGACGTAAACGCGGCCCGCATAGAGGAGCTAAAAAGCGGGTATGATCGCACGCTGGAGCTAAGTGCTGAACAGATGAAAAAAGCTATAGAAAGCGGTATGAAATTTAGCCTAAATTTAGACGATATAAAGGATTGTAACTTCTTTATCGTTACCGTCCCGACGCCGATAGACAAAAACAAGCGCCCGGACCTAACGCCGGTCATAAAAGCCACGCAAAGCGTCGCTAAGGTGCTAAAAAAAGGCGATATCGTCGTGTATGAAAGCACGGTGTATCCGGGCGTTACGGAGGAGATTTGCGTGCCGCTGCTTGAAGAGAGCGGGCTTAAATTTAACGAGGACTTTTTCTGCGGATATTCCCCTGAGCGCATAAATCCGGGCGACAAAGAGCACACCGTAACTAAAATCAAAAAAATCACTAGCGGCTCGACGCCTGAAATCGCCGAGAAAGTCGACGAGGTTTACCGCTCGATCATAACGGCGGGCACTCACAAAGCGCCTACTATCAAGGTCGCCGAGGCCGCCAAAGTGATAGAAAACACGCAGCGCGATATAAACATCGCCTTTATGAACGAGCTTGCGATGATATTTAACAAGATGAACATCGACACGAACGCGGTTTTGCAGGCGGCGGGCACGAAGTGGAATTTCTTAAATTTCCGTCCCGGGCTAGTGGGCGGCCACTGCATCGGCG
>CAURKB010000192.1:0-2922 GCA_963525315.1 uncultured Campylobacter sp.
CGGCTTACGATATGTTTTGTCAGATGGATGAGGGCGGAATTTTAGATGCAGATTTTAAACAGACCTTTTCAAATAGCGTCTACGAGCATGCTCTTCATATCGTAAATAATCTGGAGTATTCGCCGCATCTTACGTCAAATCACTATCTAAGCGACATCGCGGGTCTGCTATTTGCGTGCGCGTATCTAGACGGCGGCGGCGAGACGGACGCGTGGCTGGCGTTTGCCGTACAAGAGATAATCAGCGAAATGAAAAAGGAATTTTACGAAGACGGCGGAAATTTTGAGAGTTCTACGAGCTACCACCGCCTAAGCGGCGAGCTAATGGCGTATAGCACGGCTTTGATACTGGGTCTAAAAAGCGAAAAAATTTCATCGCTAAAAAATTACGACGCAAAGCTTTGGCGCAAAAAGCCAAAACTCCTGCCGCCAAACGAGCAGGAATTTAAAATCTTAAACGGACAAATAGCGCTGCCGCAGTGGTTTGTGGACAGGCTGTATAAAATCGGCAGGTTTACCGCCGACATTACAAAGCCAAACGGCGAAGTACCGCAATTTGGCGATAACGACAGCGGCAAGTTTTTTAAATTTAGCCCAAACGGCGAGTTTTTGAGCAAAGAACAAGCCGCACGAAAATATCTAAATTTAAGCGGCTTTGAGGGCGGCGACGAGCCGTTTTGGGATGAAAATATCTTAAATCACTCCGCGCTAATTAGCTGCATGGGCGGGATTTTTAACGATGAGATATTTAAAAACGGTTTTTACTTTGAGAGAAGTTTTATCCGCTCGCTCGCAGGACACAAGCTGCAAGCGGTCGATAAAACGTATAAAAGCCTTGTTGCCTCAGGCGTGAAATTTAGCAAACTACCGCACCGAAAAATGATGGAATTTAAAATTACGAGTTTGCGAGATATCAAAAATATATTTTATCCGGACAGCGGGATTTTTATCTTTAAATCCAGCAAATTTTACCTCGCCGTCTGCGCTACGCCGCTTGGGCAAAAGGGTCACGGTGGACATACGCATAACGATAAGCTGGGCTACGAGCTATGGATAGAGGGGCGCGACATAGCAAGAGATCCCGGCACCTATCTTTATACGCCGCTCCCCGGCAGAAGAAATGAATTTAGAAGCGTCAGAGCGCACAACGTGCCGATCGTGGAAAAACTGGAGCAAAATAGTTGGAGGGAGGGGGTTGCGGGATTATTCGGTATGCTTGCAGATTGTAGGTGCTTTGTAGCGGATTTTGGAGAAAATTTTATAAGCCTCGCCGCCGAATACAAAGGCGTAAAGATTATGAGAAAATTTGAGATAAAAGAGGATAGATTGGTGATTACCGATACGGCAAACAGGGAATTTTATTATAGTAAATTTGAGCTATACTCAAACGGATACGGGAAGCTTACGAAAAATGTCTAAAAAAATACTATGGTGCGGAAATTCGTATTACGGTTCGCCGTTTAAAGTCGGTTGTAATTATTACAGCGAATTGTTAGCTAAGGAGGGAAACAAGGTTTTATTTATCGCGCCGCCCGTTTCGCCGTTTCATGATAAAAATAACGAAGCCATCAGACTCGCTCAATCAAAAAAAGGAGTACATAAAATTTTTGAAAATTATTTTATATACACTCCGTTTGCGCTTATTCCGCCGTTTAAAAAGTTACCTTCCGTTTTTTATCAGATTATAAAAACGTGGCATATTTTTACTCTACCGAACTTTAAAAAAACGCTTAAAAATTTTGATTTTTTAAAAGTGGATATTTTAGTTATAGATAATTTTGCGTTTTTGCCTATAACGGATATCGTAAAATATAATAAACTAATCGTTAGAGTTACCGACAGATTAAACGGCTTTGACGTAGGCACGGCTGCTATCAAAGCAGAGGAGCATTTGATAAAAAAAGCCGATAAAACGATATATACGTCATCTAGCCTTAAAAGCTATATAGAGAAATTTAACAAAAACTGCTTTTATGTCCCAAACGGGGTTGATTTTAACAAATTTCAAAAAAAGTATGATAAGCCCGAATTTTTTTATGAGATTAAAAGCCCAGTTGCCGTTTATGTTGGCGCTATCGAGAACTGGTTTGATTTTGATTTACTAGATTATGTAGCTAGCGAGCTAACCGATGTGCATTTTTTAATAATCGGAACCGTAAAATTTAAACCTAAAAATTTTGAGCAAATAAAATCTAGAAAAAACATTACCTTTTACGGGAAGGTCGATAATGATGCGGTAGCTCCTTTTTTGAAATTTGCAGACGTTGGTATAATCCCGTTTAGGTTAGATATGGATTTGATTCACTCTATAAGTCCGTTAAAATTATACGAATACTCGGCGGCCGGACTTTATACGGTAGCGACTAAATGGCGAGAGCTAGAGCAGCTAAATAGCCCCGCTTTGCTAGCTGACTCTAAAGAGGATTTTGCGGCGTGCGTAAAAAAAGCCGTAGCCTTAAAGCAAATAGGCGGGAGCGAAATCGTAAAATTTGCAAAGGATAACGATTGGGAAGAAAAAATACGACTTATTATTTAAGATTTGATATAATTTTATTTGAAATATCATTAATTTTAAACTATAAGGTAAAACTAGGACGGCTATGCGTAAAAAGATAGCAATCGACTTTCGCATGCACAAAGCATCCGGAATAGGTACGTATATAAAGGGTTTACTGCCGTTTTTAACGGAGAAATTCGAGGTTATTTTACTAGGTACGGAGGCTGAGATAAGGGAGTACGCATGGAGTAAAAACGTTAAAATTTTAGAGTGCGGGCGGGAAATTTACTCTTTGGACGAGCAGATTTGTTTGCCGGTAAAGATTCCTAAATGCGATATTTTTTGGTCTCCTCACTACAATATCCCTATCTTGCCCATAAGGGCTAAATTTAGAGTGGTTACCATCCATGATGCGTTTCATTTGGC
>CAURKB010000193.1:0-2872 GCA_963525315.1 uncultured Campylobacter sp.
ATTCATCATTTTCCTTTTTTTGCGGGATTTTACAAAATTTAGGCTAAATTTTAGATTTGCTTAAATCGCAATCTGATCGAATTTAGCACGACCGTGACCGAGCTAAAGCACATCGCCGCAGCTCCGTAAACAGGCGTGAGCATGAGTCCTAACGGCGCAAAAACTCCCGCCGCGACGGGGATACAAACGGCGTTATAAACAAACGCCCAAAATAAATTTTGCTTTACCGTTTTCATCGTCTCTTTGGCTAAATTTATCGTAGATACCGCGCTTTTTAGATCGTTTTTTACTAGCACTACGTCGCCGGCGTCTTTTGCGATGTCCGCGCCGCTACTCATCGCGATGCCCGCATTTGCTTGCTTTAGCGGTGCGGCGTCGTTGATACCATCGCCTACAAACAGCACTCCGCCCTCTTCTTGCAGGCGTTTTATGGTTTCAAATTTTTCATTAGGCAGCATGCCGGCAAAGACCTTTTCTATACCTAGCTTGCCAGCCACGTTTTTAGCGGTAAAGGCGTTATCTCCGGTTAGCATCACAGGCGTTACGCCAGCGTTTTTTAGACTTTGCATAGCCTGCGCGGCGTCTTCTTTTACAGTATCGCTAAGGGCTATAAATCCAACGTAAATTTTATCCACGGCCGCGAGTATTACACCGTTTCCTTCGTTTTGCGCTTTGGCAATTTGCTCTTTAGTCTGCGCGCTTATCTCCACGCCAAGCTCGCTTAAAAATGCCTCGTTGCCCGCTATCACGCTCTCATCGTCGCTCTTTACGCCGCGCCCCGCGATATTTTCAAAGCCCTTTTCGTCGCCTAAAATTTTAAGGCCGAGCTCATTTGCGTATCTAACGATAGCGGCTGATATCGGATGCGAGCTTTTGGCCTCTAACGCGGCGATTTTGGCTAAATTTTCATCGTTTATATCGGTAAAATTTACCGAAATTTCGCCCTTGGTTAGCGTTCCGGTTTTGTCAAATACCGCGTATTTCACGCCGCCTAGAACCTCTAAAACCTCGGGATTTTTAATGAGGATTCCGTTTTTAGCGCCCAGAGATAGCGAGGAGACGATAGCTATCGGAGTAGCTAGCCCCAGCGCGCAAGGACACGAGATAATGAGCACGCAAACCGCGCTTAGCACGCCTTGCAGCGCATTTCCCGTAAGCGCAAACCACGCAAAAAACGTAACGACGGCGATAGCTATCACGATAGGCACGAAGATATTTGCCACGCGGTCGGCAAAGCGGCTAATAGTCATCTTTTTGCTCGACGCATCGCTTAAAAGCTCTAAAATTTGCGACAAAAGCGTTTGATTAGCGAGCTTTGTAACCTTTACGTTGATGTAGCCGTTTAAATTTATCGTTCCGGCATTGACCTCGTCGCCTTGTTTCTTGTAGACAGGGAGGCTCTCGCCCGTTAGCATCGAGGTATCGATCTCTGCGCCGCCGTTTATCACGACTCCGTCGCAAGGCACCGCGTAGCCACTCTTTACGACCGCGACGTCGCCTATTTTTAGGCTCACGGCATCCACTTCCAGCGCGCTACCGTCTTTTTGTAGTACGAGAGCAGTCTTTGGCGACATATTCATGAGCGATTTTATATAATCGCCGGCGCGAGCTTTTGAGCGCTCTTCTAAAAATTTACCCAGCAGCACGAAAGCCGTTATCATGGCTGCGCCAGAAACGTAGAGGTGGCGCATGTTTTCGGGTAGGTGCTCGCCCGCGATAAAAACTCCCAGCGAATACGCAAACGCCGTGCTTGTTCCCAGCGCGACGAGTACGTTCATATCGAAATTTTTATTTTTTAGCGCGCCGTAAGCATGGATGAAAAAATCCCGCCCGCACGTAGCTATCGTAATAAAGGCAAGCGCGAGCATAATAGCTGATTTTGCCGCACTTGGCTGCTCGCTCATCTCAAGCGCCATGATCACCGCGCTAAAAGCTGCAGCGGCTAGGAAATTTCGGCGTAAATTTAAGATATGTTTCTCGCGTTTGGCTTCAAATTCCGCCAAATCCTTTGCCACGCCGTAGCCTAGTTTTTTTATTTTTTCCTCTATCGCGGCTTGTACTTCGGCGCTTTCTATGATAAATTCGCCCGAGCCGTTTGCGAAGCTGACCTTCGCGTCTATCACGCCGGCTATCTTTTTAGTTACGCGCTCGATGGCGTTTGAGCAGTTTACGCAGGTCATGCCCGCGATGTTTAGTTTGATATTTTGCATCAAATTTTCCCTATGACGCTAAATCCCAAATCATCCAGCTCTTCTTTAAATTTCGCCTCGTCCTTGCCGTCTAAATTTACGCTCACAACCCTTGGTTCTACGCCAAGATCGACCTTTATCTCGCCGTATTCATCACCAAGAGCGTTTTTTATGGTGTTTGCGCAGTTTTCGCAGTGGATATTAGCAACCTTAAATTTAGTCATTTTATCTCCTTTATCATATGGTAGTATTTGTGATAATTTATGATCATTTCGCAGTCGGTCTCAAAGCCCAAGCGCTCGTAAAAAGCCATGGTTTTTGGCTTTTTTTCATCGACGATGAGAGCTACTTTTTTGATATTTCGTTTAGGTGCTAGGGTAAAGATAAATTTGATTAGCTCTTTTGCGATACCTCGTCCGCGAAATCTCTCGTCCACGGCAAGACTATCGATATATAGCTCGTCCGCAAAGCACTCCGTCTGCGGAAATTTATTTAAACCAAGCTCTCGCAAATGCGTCCTGATGGGCCCATCTAGCGCGTTGATCTCGCCTCCGTCGTAAGCGCAAATCGCACCCGCGATCTCGCCGTCAAATTTGAAAACAAATACGTTGTTGTAGCTTAGGCGGTTTACCTCGCTTCTAAAAAATTTATGCAAAATTTCATCGCTCTTAACGGGGTCGCTC
>CAURKB010000194.1:0-2819 GCA_963525315.1 uncultured Campylobacter sp.
CCTTGATAGACCGCTTGCCGCGGGGTACTGATTCTAAAATTTGCTTCGTCGGCGATCTGATAGACCGCGGCGAGGGGAGTTTTGAGGTCGTGCAGCTAGCGATGCGGCGCGGTTACGCGGCCGTGATGGGCAATCACGAGTACCGTCTTTTGCAGCACAAGGACGCATTTTTACGCGGCGAGACGCCTAGCGATCCGCGCTGGTTTTACCTAAACGGCGGCGCGCAGACTTTCGCCTCCTACGATAAAGCTAGCCGCACCCAGAAGCTCGCGCATATAGAGTTTTTATCAAATTTACCGCTTTATTTGGAATTTCACGAGTTTAAAAATGCTCAGGGTAGGCGGCTCGTTGCGTCGCATTCGGCGATTGGGCGGATGTGGACGCTACGTAACTCGCACGGCGATAGCGCGGCGGAGTTTAGGCGGCACGTGCTTTGCGGCAGAGGCGATTTTAGCCAAAACGAAGGCGTCTTTAACGTCTACGGTCATACGCCGATCGCGAGCCCCGATATCACGAAATTTAGCGCAAATATCGACACGGGCTGCGTTTATAAGCAGGGTTTTGGCCGTCTTTGCGCGCTCGAGTTTCCGAGCATGCGGGTTTTTATGCAGGAAAATATCGAGGACGGCGGGTAATTTTGGTTAAATTTGAGTCTAAATTTTGCTGAAATTTGAAATTTTACTCACCGAGACCTGCATCGCAAAAATGCTAAATTTGAGTAGATCAAATTTGACGCCATGCGTTAAAAACCCTCTAAACAAAAACGATTGTTTGAGCTTTGTTAAGGGGGAAGGGCTTGAATTACGCTCTGCTTTGCAGTTGCCGCCGCAAGAGAAGTAAAATTCAAGCCCCCCTTTTTTTTACAAGCAACCTTAAACGGTTATTCTTTGCACAAGGGGCTAAATTTAGTATAAGTTTTATAAAATTTTTAAAATTTCACTCGCTCAAAGCGGTTGTCGCTCGCGCCCGCGATTTATCGCGGCACGAAAATTTGGCTTCGTTACAAACTCAGCTCAAATTTTCGGGACGAAAGCTTTTCGCTCATAAAATTTAAAAATTCTTTGAAGCCAAATTTACAAATTTAGCCAAATTGAACCCCAAATTTGAACGCAAAACGATAAGGCGGAAGTATTTTGCGATAGATTTAAATGTTGTGTAGATAAAATTTTGCGTAGGCTGGACAGGTAGTCCGCCGAGCAAAATTTTAGCAAACTCATTTAAAGATACGCAAAAGACAACGCCTTCATAGTTTACGTATCTTGGCGATTTCATCTCGCAATGCCGCCGCCTTCTCAAACTCCAGCTGCTCGGCGGCTTCTAGCATCTGTTTTCTTAGCTCTTTTATGATGCTCGCTCGCTCGCTAGCAGGCATTTTTTCCAGATTTTTGCCGCGTTTATATATCTCGCCCTCATCCTCGACGTGCAGGCTCTCCTCGATGTTTCGGCTAGCCGAGCGCGGCGTGATACCGTGGGCGCGGTTGTATTCGTCCTGCATCTTGCGGCGAGCTAGCGTCGTATCCATAGCTTCTTGCATGGATTTGGTGATCTTTTTGGCAAACATCAACACTCGGCCGTTTACGTTCCTGGCCGCGCGCCCCATCGTTTGGATTAGGCTCGTCGTCGAGCGTAAAAAGCCCTCCTTGTCGGCATCCATGATGGCTATGAGGCTAACCTCTGGCAGATCAAGCCCCTCTCTGAGCAAATTTATGCCGATGAGCATATCAAACTCGCCCCCGCGCAGTCCGCGGATGATCTCGTTTCGCTCGACGGCGTCGATGTCTGAGTGCATGTATTTGACCTTGATGCCAAGCTCGGTGTAGTAGCGGCTAAGCTCCTCGGCCATCTTTTTGGTTAGCACGGTGACTAGCACGCGCTCGTTTCTCTCGATGGTTTTTTTAGCCTCGTCAAATAAAATCTCCACCTGATTTTCGCTGTCTTTTATCTCGATCAAGGGATCAAGCAGTCCCGTCGGACGTAAAATTTGCTCGTAAACGTGGCCGCTACTTAAATTTATCTCGTATTCGTTCGGGGTCGCCGAGACGAAAAGAAATTTGGCGCGTTTGTTTATAAACTCGTCAAATTTAAGCGGACGGTTATCTAGCGCGGACGGTAGGCGAAATCCGTACTCCACCAGTACCTCTTTGCGGCTGCGGTCACCCGCGTACATACCGCGAAACTGCGGCAGGCTCACGTGGCTTTCGTCCACGATGACTAGGTAGTCCTTGCCTCCTAGCTCGAAATAATCAAACATCGAGTAGGGCGTCTCTCCCGCCTTTTGCCCCGTTAGGTGGCGCGCGTAGTTTTCGATACCCTTGCACATGCCCGTGCTACTCATCATTTCTAGGTCAAATTCCACTCGTTGTTTTAGGCGCTGAGCCTCTACGAGCTTGCCTTGGTCGTTAAATTCTTTTAGCCGCTCTTCTAGCTCCTCTTCGATCTGTTTGATGGCGATTTTTAAGCGATCTGCGCCCACGATAAACTGACTCGTGGCATAAAGCGTAAATTTGCCCACGTCTTTTAGCTTTTTGTTTTCCAGTACGTCAAAGTGATACATCGCGTCGATCTCGTCGCCGAAAAACTCGATGCGAAGAGCTTCGTCGCCCCAGTATGCGGGATAGACGTCCACCACGTCGCCGTTTACGCGAAAGTCGCCTCTATCGAAGTAGTTATCGTTTCGCTTGTAGCCCATATCGACGAGCTTGCGAAGCAAAAATTTAGTGCTAAATTTTGATCCGATCTCAAAAAACAGCACCATGCCTTTGTATTCGGCGGGATCGCCCAGGCCGTAGTTTGCCGAAACCGATGCCACGGTGATGACG
>CAURKB010000195.1:0-2791 GCA_963525315.1 uncultured Campylobacter sp.
GCGTAAAACTCGTCTGCCGTGATCTCTACTTGCTCTGCTAAAAGCGGCAAAGCTCCGAGCGCCAAAACCAAAACCGTCTTTTTAATCAAATCTATTTTCGTCATTTTTCGTCCCGTTTCTTTCTATCTTGTTCTATGAGAGCAAACGCTTTTTTGATATAAGCCTTTTTTAGCTCAAAATCGTAAACCAAAGCTTTGCCGACTACCTTATCCTTGTCGCGCGTCATCGTAAAAGGTGTCTCGGTCGCGGCTACTTTCGTTGCCGTACTATAAACGACCTCGTCCGAGAAAAACGTCAATTTTTCGCTATTAGCATATTTAGCGTTACCTTTAAATTTAATGCGACCTCCGTTATAAAATGCCTTATCTGCGCTAACGTTATGCTCCTTGTTATCCTTAAAGATTTCTGCCCTAAATTTTATAAACTCGTCAAATTCGGCATATCTATTCCACGTATCGGCTTCGTATCTAGCATTTACAGTCGTGGCGTTTATCTCGTAGTCGGTAACCGCGTTCATCTGCATATCCGCGCTAACTTCGCCGCCCTTTAAGAGCTCGCTATAATAAGGCTCCTCTATCGCCAAATAAACCATCGCCACGCTAAAAACGCTAACGACGATATAAAATATCCTTATAACCAACGTTTAGCCCACTCTTGCCTTAAGCCTTCGCTGTCTATAAGCATCTCTATCATCTCGCGTACCGCACCATTGCCGCCTTTGTAGTTGAGTTTTGTTCTTACTTCAAGCTCTTTGATCGCGTTTTTTGGCTTAAAGCTCCATTCGACGCTTTTTAGCAGCTTGTAGTCGTTATAATCATCGCCTATAGCCGCAGCGTTTTCAAACTCCAGCCCTTCAAATTCCAGTATCTGTTTTGCAGTTTCAAATTTATCGCTAACGCCTTGATAGACGTGCGTTATTTTTAGATCCTGCGCCCTTTTTTCGACGATTGGAGAGCTTCTGCCCGTGATGATCGCGACTTTTTTGCCAAGCTTTAGCCAACTCTCGATAGCGTACCCGTCCTTAACGTCAAAAAATTTAAGCTCATCGCCGTTAGGGCTATAAACGATCTTGCCGTCGGTTAGACAGCCGTCTACGTCTAAAAATACAATCTCTATCATAGCACGCCCTTTGTGCTAGGTACGCCGACTCTGGAGTTTTTGGTTAAGGCTCTTCTTAGCGCGACGGCGCAGGCCTTAAAGCTAGCCTCCAAAATATGATGAGAGTTTCGTCCGCGAATTTTAGCGATATGTAGCGTAATTGCGGCATTAAAAGCTAGGGCTTGGAAAAATTCATTCGCCAGCTCTACGTCAAATTCGCCGACTTTGCCTTCGTTTATACTCTCATAGACTAAAAACGGGCGATTTGAAAGATCAAGCGCGCAGTTTACCGCAGCCTCGTCCATAACCACCGTCGCCTCGCCAAATCTCTCGACTCCGCTAAGCGGATAAATTTTCTCTCTTAAGGCTTGTCCGATAACAATACCTATGTCCTCTACGCTGTGATGAAAATCTACGTGCAAATCGCCCTTGCAAGCAAGCTTTATATCAAAAAGCGCATGCTTGCAAAAAGCCTCAAGCATATGATCGAAAAATCCTATACCCGTGCTTATCTGGGCTTTACCACTACCGTAAATTTCAAGCTCTAGGCTAATATCCGTCTCTTTTGTCTTTCTTTGCATTTTATTCTCTCACGAAAAACGCGCCCGCGATATGACCGGCATTTATAAAGTCTTTAGCCTCGTCCTCGCTTCTAAAGCCGGCTATAAACACTCTATATACCTTACCTCCGTCAAGCTCGTAAGACTTTATAACCGTATCGTACGCTCCATTGCCGTATTTGCCGGCATATTGCTGTCTTTGCGCATTTGCGCCGCTTAAATTTTTAAACGCGCCGATTTGCACCATAAAGACTCCGCCGACAAAACTTTGCTGCTGGGTTTTAGCTATACCCGAACTTTGTGCGCCAGGTTTATTTTTGGCCTGAGGCGCCTGAACGGTAGTTTTGTCGCTAACGTTACCGTTAAAGCCCACGACTTCGAGCAAAACCGGAGCCGTGCCGGCGTTAAATACGTCGAGCTTTACCGCGCCGGTTTTTGAAAGGTCGATTACGCGCCCGGCCACGAAAGGACCTCTGTCGTTGATACGCACGACGATACTTTTACCGTTTTTTATATTCGTCACGCGCACCATCGTATTCATCGGTAGCGTCTTATGCGCCGCCGTCATAGCGTGCATGTCGTATACTTCCCCGTTTGACGTCCTTTTACCGTGAAAATCAGGCCCGTACCAGCTAGCTACTCCGCTAGCTCTATCGCCGACTTTAACGACCGTAGGATAGTACGTTTTACCGTTTATGGTATAGGGACGCATCGTGGCTTCGTGCATACCTTTAGACGAGTTTATTTTACCGCTTCCGCCTTTTTTAGAACCGCCGCCCGTTATGCCGCCCATAGGCGAGGTCAAAAACGAACAGCCGCTCATAAAAAAAACCAAAAATAGGCTAAAAAATATAAATTTAACTCTACTCGGTTGCGGCAAGTTTAGCTCCTATAGAACCGTTTGAGCTCATTAGCGTATTAGCCTCTTTTAGATCTTCAAGTGCGACATCGAATTTTTGCGACACTTCGCCCAGAGTTTCCCCGCTTTTTACCATATATTCCGCCAAATAATTTACATTTTGTTCGCTAGGTATGACTAGTTTTTGATCAGGCTTAATTTCATTTGAAGCAAGGCCGTTGTACTCTTTTATAATTTTATGATTCACGCCCGTTTTTTCAGCTATGGTTAGCAA
>CAURKB010000196.1:0-2748 GCA_963525315.1 uncultured Campylobacter sp.
CTGCGACCCTTATCCACTCGTCTATGATCGTATTTGCGCCGTCAACCTTAAATAAATTCTTGCCGTCTGCTATGTGAAGTACTTTTGGTCTATCTGGCGCAGCGATCTTATCTGTTTTGCTTAGCACTTTTTTAAGGTTGCCGTCAAAATACTCGTTAAATTTCTCCGCGATTTTCGGCGCATCGCCTCCTATGACCTCAGCCATTATAGATACGCTTTTTTTCATATCCGCATGATTGGTAAATGACGGATAAAGCACGGTAAAGCCGTTTTTGGTTAGCTCTTCTTTGTTCTTTTTATCGGCGGCTATGACGACGTCGGGACTTAGTTTGATTAACTCTTCTACCTGCAAATCTTTGCCGTTTACGCCGTTTGGGATGCTTGAAATCCTAGGATAAATATGCGCAAACCATTTGTTGTTTTTGATTAGATCGGTGGTCGCTACTATCTTGTCTGCGCCGCCTAGCATTAATATGATTTGATTGTTCGCATACCAAAGCGTAGCGATTTTTTCTACTTTTGCGGGGACTTTTACGACGTCGCCGGATGCGTCGGTTACGTCTTTAAATCCAGCAGCGTTAAGGGTAAAAGCGGACAATAAAGCCGCTAAAAGGGTAAATATTTTTTTCATTTTTTTCCTTTTTATAAAATTTACTCGTTTTAAAACATAAAATCAAAAAACGCTTTATTTTGCTAGCGCTAAATTTGAAGCCGAAATTTGCAAATTTGACTTCAAATTCGAACGCAAAATGGCAAGGCGAAGTATCGCGAGATGATTTTTCGAGTTTTGAAGCAAAATTGAGCGTGCGCTAGGCATATAGCCTGCGGAGCGAAAATTTTGCAAAATCTCGGAAAAGCACTCGCGAGACAAGCCGCTAAAATTGCAAATCAACTAAAATTTAACCTCGGCGGACAGCATAAAAGTTCGGCTCTCTCCTAATGTCAGTCCGTTTGCCGATCCGAGCACTCCGCTAGCTCCTACGCCGCCCGCTCCGTCCGCGCTTGCAGGATACATTCCCGCCCAGTATTTTTTGTTAAATACGTTATTTACGTTAAACCGTAGCGTCGTTTGCTTGCCTAGCATCGCGCGGCTCGTGTATCGCACGCCAAGATCGGTCATAAAAAAGCTAGGAATCGCGGCGGTGTTTAGATCGTCTACGTACATCTTGCTCGTGTAGTGGAAATTTGCGCTAAACGCGAGCTTTTGGGTGCCGGGCACCGCGTAGTCAAATAGCATATTGGCATTTACTTTGGGCACGCCGTTTACGTATTTGCCCTCGGCCTCTTTTAGGCGCGGATTTTTAAATTTGGCGTCTATCAGCGTTACGCCGCCTAGCACGCTTAGATCGCTAGTTAGCTTGCCGCCGGCCATGAGTTCTAAGCCGTGATTTACCTGATCGCCTTGGACGTCGTAAACCCCGTTAGCCTGATAGGCGATCGGACGCGAAATTTTAAACAGCGCCGCGCTCATATCGGTTTCGCCCGCGCGCGCTTTGGCGCCGATTTCGTATTGTTTAGAGCGGTAAGGCTTTAAAACCACGGCCGAACCGTCGGCGTTCGTGCCGCT
Organism: uncultured Campylobacter sp.; assembly: GCA_963525315.1. Classification (GTDB taxonomy): domain Bacteria; phylum Campylobacterota; class Campylobacteria; order Campylobacterales; family Campylobacteraceae; genus Campylobacter_A. Next base: position 1,568 of record CAURKB010000196.1, read on the forward strand.
GCCGCCTTGTTGTAAGCTATCGGCGTAAGTAAAGTATAAGCTTACGTCCTGCGCCGGATGATAAACTAGACTGCCCGCCCAGCTAAGCCCGCTCTCGTTATATCTCGTAGTTAGCGGCCTTAGAGTAGGCGGTGTGCCGCTTGCCGCCGGTCGGCCGCGCTCTTTTATCCACGCGTTTGAGAGGCTTAGCATGAGGCTAAATTGATCGTTTATCGTGATGTCGTCTAGCACGGAGACGTTAAACATATCAGTCGTGCTTAGTTTGTATAGATCAGAGCCGCGCTTTGCGTTTGAGCCTGCGTAAACCTTTGGATCGTATAAATTTCCGCCGCCTATCCAGGACTGCGTAGAGACGTTTTTATAGCGATACTGCACGTATCGGTAGCCGTTTGCCTGCACGCTAAAATCGTGGTTTAGCCCCCAAGTATCAAAGTCGGTGACCGCTTTTAGATAGCCGCTAGGCAGATCAAATCTATACGCCGCGGTCGCTCCGCCGCTATGGCGCGTGACGTAGTCGCCGTCTCTTTGATAGGTCACGCCCTGAAAGGTTCTACCGCGCGGTATAAGGTAGTTTACCACGCTATGAATGTGGCGGTCGGCGCGCTGAAACTGCATACCGCCCTCAAAATACCAATGCTCAAGCGGCGCGTATTTAAATTTCGCGCTTGCCGTCGTGGTTTTTAGAGTCATGCCACCAAAACTCTGCCCCAAGCCCTTAGCCTTGCTATCCACGGCCTTTGGTACGTAAAGTCCGTTTGATAGCTTGCCGTTTGTTACTCCAAGGGCTAATTGCCCCGCAAAGCCCGCGGTGTTGTGCTCGTAATAGCTAGCCGCCGTCTCGAATGTAAGCGCGTCGGTCGGATAAAACTCCAAAACCACGCTAGCTAGGCGGCGCTGATGATTGCTGTCTTTTACCTGCTTTGCGCCGTCGCTGCCGTAAAACACGGCTCGGTAGCCGAATTTGTCGAATTTCATAGAGCTATCAAAGCCTAGACCGAAATTTGCGCGGCTAGTGTAGTCCGCCCAAACGGTTTGCTGATTTTCGGTCGGACGCTTTCTGGTGTAGCTAAAAATGCCGACCGGATTTTGCGCCCCGTAAAGCGAGCCCGCGATGCCGTTTTGCACCTGAAAACTCTCAAACATCGCCATAGGTATCGCAGTCGTCGAGATGGTGTAAAAGC
>CAURKB010000197.1:0-2684 GCA_963525315.1 uncultured Campylobacter sp.
CAAAAGCTTGCAAATTTCATCCAAAAGCGGCTTTTTGTAGGTTTGCTTTTTGACGCTAAAAGGCAAAAGTGCGGTAAATTTGTCTTGAAATTTTTGATACTGCGCAATTTTTTCAAGCACTTTGGCGTTTGAGACTTCGTCAACCTTGGTGAGCACCAAGATATGTGGTTTTTGCGGATTTAAATTTAGAAATTTGACGTAGTCGTCTATGTCGTCGTGAATGGGCGCCAAAAACACGATCGCATCACAGTCGCCCATTGATTTTATCGCTTCGTTTATCATGAGTTTGTTTAGCGTCTTGTTACTCTCGTGAAGTCCCGGCGTATCGGTAAAAACGACCTGATCTTCGCCGTTCATCACGATGCCGCTGATCTTGCGCCTCGTGGCGTTTTGCTTGTGCGAGACGATGGTAATCTTCGCATCAAGCAAAAAATTTAAAAGCGAGCTTTTGCCTGCATTTGTACGGCCTATGATGCTTACAAAGCCTGATTTCATAAGATATATCTCGCCAGGTCTTGATCCTCGACGACGTCTGATAGGCGCTTTTCTACGAGGGCTTTGTCCACTTCTACCGTCTCGCCGCCGTGCTCGTTAGCCTCAAAGCTGATATCCTCGATCACGCGCTCGATCACGGTGTGTAGGCGTCTAGCACCGATATCTTCCATTTTTTCGTTAGCGTTTTGAGCTATTTTGGCGATAGCTTTGATGGCTTCATCGTTAAATTTAAGCTCCACGTTTTCGGTTTTTAAAAGCGCTTGGTACTGCTTGAGTAGCGAATTTTTAGGCTGAGTTAAAATTTGATACAGCGCATTTTCATCTAGGCTATCAAGCTCAACTCGCAGCGGAAAACGCCCCTGAAGCTCCGGGATTAGGTCGCTTGGCTTGCTGATGTGAAAGGCGCCCGCGGCGATAAAAAGGATGTGATCGGTCTTTATGGCGCCAAATTTGGTCGTCACCGTCGAGCCCTCCACGATAGGTAGCAAGTCGCGCTGTACGCCTTCTTTGCTCGGATCTTGCCTGCCCGAGTTTCCGGAGCTCACCGCGACTTTATCGATCTCGTCGATAAAGATTATGCCCTCGTTTTCGGCTCTTCGTACGGCTTCTGTTTTGATACTCTCCATATCTAAAATTTTATCGCTAGCTTCGTTTTTGAGCGCCTCTTTAGCGTCTTTTACCTTCATCTCTTTTTTGACGGTTTTGTTGCTTAGGCCGATGATTTTGACGAAGCTCTCTTGCATTTGCGCCATATCGGGCGGCACGTTCGCACCCGCGTCAAAGCTATTTTGCACGATCTCTATCTCTATGCTAAGATCGTCTAGATCGCCGTTTTCGAGCCTACTCATCATCTTTTCGTAGCTTTTTTCGTAGTCTGCTTTTTTCTCTTCGCTCGCACCCGTCGGCAGAGGCGGCAGGAGTTTTTTTATTATCTTATCTTTTACGTATTCGTCGATTTTCTCGCGGTTTTTTTCGCGCTGTTCGGCTTTAACCAAATTTACCGACGCAGCCGCCAGGTCGCGCACCATGCTTTCTACGTCGCGTCCGACGAAGCCCACTTCGGTGTATTTGCTAGCTTCTACTTTGATAAACGGCAAGCCCATCATCTTTGACAAGCGTCTTGCGATCTCGGTTTTACCCACGCCCGTCGAGCCTATCATTAGGATGTTTTTTGGCATGATATCGTCTTGCATCGTTTTATCTAGTTTCATCCTGCGGTAGCGGTTTCGTAGCGCGATGGCGATGATCTTTTTAGCGTCCTTTTGTCCGATGACGTAATCGTCTAAAAATTTCACTATCTCTTTTGGGGTTAAATTCATCTTTTCTCTATTCTAAAACGTAGGTTTTTATATTCGTGTTCGTGTAAATGCAAATTTCGCCCGCGATCTTTAGGCTCTCTTTTACGAGCTCCTCTTCGTCGATTTGGGCAAATTTATCCAGAGCCCTGGCTGCGGATAGGGCGTAGTTTCCGCCGCTTCCGATGGCGGCTATCTTGCCGTCTTCTGGCTCTACGACGTCGCCCGTCCCGCTTAAAAGGAAAATTTTCTCGCGGTCAAGCACCAGCATCATAGCTTCTAGCTTGCGCAGATATTTATCCTTGCGCCACTCTTTGCTAAACTCGATCACCGCTTTTAGCAGGTCGCCTTTGGCGTGCTCGAGGTTGTTTTCAAACATATCAAAGAGATTAAACGCATCGGCGGTGCTGCCGGCAAAGCCTGCTAGAACCTTGCCGCCGTGGATTTTGCGGATTTTTACCGCATTGCCTTTTAGCACCGTGTTGCCAAAGCTCACTTGTCCGTCGCCGCCGATGACTGATTTATTCTTGCCTTTATAGGCTAAAATGGTAGTCGCGTGAAACACTTATTCGCCCTCGACGTCTAGTTTTAGCGTGGCACGCACGGCGTGGCCGAGCTTGACGTCTACTTCGTATATGCCCGTCGCTTTTATGGTGTGAGCGAAGTCAAACGCCTTTTTATCTACGACTAGATGGTGATTTTTTTCTAGCGCTTCTGAAATTTCATCCTTCGTCACCGCGCCAAATAGCGCTCCGTTTGCTCCGAGCGGCTTTTTAACCGTGAGAGTGATTGTTTCGATCTCGGATTTTAGCTTTTCTATGTTTGCTCTCTCGTAGTTTAGCTCCGCGGCCTTGCGTGTTTGCTCGGCGTCGTACTGGCGCCAAACAGCGGGAG
>CAURKB010000198.1:0-2529 GCA_963525315.1 uncultured Campylobacter sp.
CGGCAAAAAGGCTTATAGATATGGGCGCAAACGCTCACGCAAAAGATAACTACAAACTCTCGCCCCTGGCCTACGCCATAGAAAACAACTCTACAAAGACCGCTAAGCTCTTACTTGATAGCGGGGTTAAATTTGATGAAGTAAAGGCGGTGCAGTGGTATAGAAAAACTCCTTTTTACTACAATATCGAAAAACTTATCATAGACGGAGACGACGTAAAGATAGTATATCGAGATAATTACCAAGTCAATAAAGAATCCAAAGACGTAAACGATCCGATAGGATATATAGTAACCCATAACTACGTAGAGATGACCGAACTTGCCCTTGCTAGCGGGCATAGACCGAAACTAGACGATCATCCAAATACGTTTTTTCACGGACTAAGAGACGATTCCGAATTTATGCGATCTTTATATATCTTGCTAGATACTATCCCAAACTACGAACCCATGCTAGAGCTTCTTTTAAAATACGACGTCGTGGGGCAACCTACGAAAGAGGAGCTAAAGAAGGCGTATGAGGAGTGTTATAAAAAGCGCAAGGGATGGATTGATTATAAAGAAAACTATATCTATAAAATGAATAAAGGTATAGACGAAGAAGGCGAAGCGAGGTTACGCAAAAACAAGAAGTATGAGCACTTATGTACCGAGTGCTTATATCATGAAGGTCTTTTGCAATACAAACCAAAGCCGATAGACCCGAAAAAGATAGAAGAATTTGACAAAGAAATAAATTTCTATAATCCGCATTGCCCCGATGAAAATGCTACGTTTAAAGATATTAGGGCTTTTATCAAATGGGCAAACGAAATAGAAAAGCAAGACGGAATCAAGAGTGCTATAGGTAGAGCCGAAAGCGGCATGGCTCAGGTAATTTACATAGATAGCAACCAAAGCAAATCAGACTCAAACTCAAATTTACAAAGCAAATAGGTAAAAGGAGATAAAATGTCAGGGGAAAATTTAACAGAGCGGAGCCTGCCTAAAGCGGCGGAGGTTACCGCTGGGCGCGGGAGATTTGACTCCGCAGTTTAAGTAGCAAGGCGCGCCAACCGGAGGCGGCTTGCCGTCAAATTTAGCTTAACGGTCTAAGTTTAGCCTTGCAGCAAGGCGCGGCTAAATCCGCAACCGATCTAAAATTTACGATCTGCGCTCGGCAAAGGCTAAATCGTTTGGGCTCGTCCGCGCGTAAATTTGAACTCTGTGCTTTAAAAACTGCGCTCGGCGCAAATTTTGGTTTATTTATCCGCGCTTTTGCTCGCGTTTTTGGTTTCTAAAAACTCCTCGTAGCGGCGATCGATGATAGCCTTGATCTCGGCGTAATTTTGCGGCGAGTTTTCTATGTAAAAATAGGCGTTGTCGAAGTTTTTATCGCCGAATTTACGCGCGACGAAATCGTCGTAATCTTGCAAATACCAGCCGTGCGTTTTGGCAAATTTCGTGCGGTCTGTAGTGTAGTAGGCATTTGCGAAGGCCTTGCCCGCGGTGTTTAGCTCCTCGCTGCTTAGCACGCCGTCCATCTCGCCAAAAAAATACTGGCGGTAATCAAAACTATCGTCCATCCGCGCTATATCGTCCGCGAAATCCGCCGCAAACTCCTTGGAATAGAGCTTGCGCTCCATGCACCAGCGGAAGAAAAACGCGATGTGCGTCGCGCCGTTTTCATGCGGGATATCAGTCGGCGCAGTTTCCGCGCCCCAGTGCCATTTTGCCTTGTCGTAGGTTACGTAAGCCATTTTGTCCTCCTTTAAATCGGCGTATTTTACTAAATTTAGCTTTGCTTTAGCGCGAATTCGCGCCCGTCGCGGGCAAATTTAGCGCTTGATTATCGCAACCAAAAAGTATATAATGCTGCCTCTATTTCAAAGGAGAAAAAATGAGCGAGAAAAACTTGCAAATTTTGGGCTGGATAGGCACGTGCCTGTCGGTCATTATGTATATTTCCTACATCCCGCAGATAATGGGCAACCTTGAAGGCAACAAGACGCCTTTTATCCAGCCTCTAGCCGCAGCGATAAACTGCACGATCTGGACTAGCTACGGCCTACTAAAAGCTAAAAGAGACTACCCGCTAGCGGCTGCGAATTTGCCCGGCATCATCTTTGGACTTTTAGCGACGATAACGGCGTTTTAAGGATTAAAGCCGCTAAATTTGCCTATGTGGAGAAGTTAAATTTGGTATTTTTGACGCGAGTTTTGGTGGCTCAAATTTGTAAATTCGACTTCAAATTTGAGTGCAAATTTTCTGAATTGTTTTGCTGTATTTTTAATATCTTGATTTTCTTGTTGAGGGGAGGGCTTGGACTACGCTCTGCTTTGCAGTTGCGAAGCGTAGCGGTCTTTTTTGGCGGAGCGTAGCGAAGGTAGCGAACGCAGTAAAGCTAAGCAAAAGAGCTCCCTTTTTCTTTTTTTCGGGAGAGGAAGGGGCTTTACTTCGCCTACGGCTCGTAACTGCTAGCAGACCTACTTACGAAGCGTCGCCCCTTCCTCTCCCACCCCCCCGGCGCATAGGGGGAGGGCGGGG
>CAURKB010000199.1:0-2506 GCA_963525315.1 uncultured Campylobacter sp.
TGTTCAAAGAGTAGCATACGGCAAAAACAAGCAAGCAAATCGGAGCCACGACAAGGCCGTATAAAAACGCATAAATGCCGTATCCGCCGCCGCTATCCCTCACAAAAAACGACCCGATAATAAGCAAAATCGGATATAAAATCAAAACTATGCTGGCAAAATTTTCTATCCTAAAGACCAGGAAGCTAGCGCGCTGATCCCTCACGAAAAGATAGCTGTATCGCTTGGTTTTACTTCGCCTTAAAACATAAATGGTAGCACAAATAGGCAGGACTATCATCACAGCGCCCCGAATATAGCTAAAAATTTCAGGCGGCAAATTTGCAAAAAGCGATTTCGAATACGGCGCTAGCATCAACCAGAGATAACGAGCAGCAAGCGTCGACGACCAGTAAATCATAATCGCCCGCCTGATAAACCTATGCCTATCGTACCGCCTTTTTGCGTCCTCAGAGATTGCGGCAAATTTCTCGTCCAGCTCTTTCATCTTAGCTTGAAATTTTACGTTCACGGCTAACTCCTTAAAGCGTTTAAATTTTATAAATTATATCAAATTCGGTACCGCAAAGTACCTAAATTTAGGCTAAGATTTAAATCAAAGGTAAAAACTAAAATTTGACCGCAAAAATAGTCCGCCTCAAAGCTCGTCATCAAATTCGTTGTCGCGTTTGGGAAGCGCCGTATTTTCAAAACTCGCGGACGTTTCGTCGCTCAAAACGCTTCAAAGTCGCCTAGAGCCGATTTCTCAAATTTGCTAAGCCTTAAAATCGCAAAAAAAACGGAAAATCTAAATTTGAACCGCGGAAGCAAATTTGTCCGCCAAAATCACAAAAACGACAAAATAAAAATCATGCGGTCGTACGAATGTCAAATTTTTTGGGCCAATCTTATCCCTCAAAACAAGCCAAACCTCAAGCTGACGCTAAAACAAACACAAATTTGATCGTACGCAAAAAACAAATACGTCAAATTTAGGATTAAATCGCTTTAAATTTAGTCCATTCGCCGTTAAAGTACCTGCGCGTAAAAAGCACCGCCTTGACCGCCCAATCCACAAACATCGCATACCACGTCCCCAGCATCCCAAGCCCTAGCGTAAGGCTAAAGAAATACGCCAGCGCCACACGGCAGACAAACATGCACGCGATACTGACCCACATCGGATATTTCGCGTCGGCGGCGGCGCGGAAAATGACGGGCAAGGTATAGGCTGGCGGCCAGATGAGCACCATCATGACGCCGTGCCACCACACGATCTGCGTCGTCATCGCCGTGGCCTCGGGCGAGAGCGAATAAAGTCGCAAAATAGGCTCCAAAAGTAGTAACACGAAGGCCGTGCTGACCAACTGAGCGATATAGACGGTGATCATGACTTTTTTGGCATAAAATTTGGCCTGCTCGAAGTCGCCCGCGCCGACGCAGCGCGAGATCACGACGGTTAGTCCCATGCCGATCGCCATTCCCGGCAGCACCTGAAACATCGCTATCGTGCCGCCTACGGCATTTGCGGCGATCGCGGCGGTACCGAACATCGTTACGAGGCTTAGCACAACGATGCGCCCGAGGAAAAACATACCGTTTTCAAATCCGTACGGTACGCCTATACTTAAAATCCGCTTTATCATCGCTAGATCAAAGTCGTATTTTAGCGTTTTTCTTATGTGTAGCTTAAGCTTAACGTCGAGCAGCAAATAGACGACTATCGCGGCGGCTAGCACTCTAGCCGCTAGCGTCGGGACGGCGATACCCGTGATGCCCATCTTAAAAGTATAGATCGCAACCGCGGTAAGAGCGACATTTAGCACGTTCATAGCAAGCATGATATACATCGGCAGTTTGGCATTGCCCATCGTGCGAAATATCGCCGCACCCGCCGAGTACGCAGCCAAAAATGGCAGCGAAAATGCTACGATCGTGAGATATGCGTCTGCATCGCGTCTGACTTCTTGCGTTATGTTGCCAAAGACCGCACTGAATATAAAATTTTTGCCCGCCAAGATGAGCGCGGCGACCGCGAGCGATAGGATGATGCTAAACCAAAGTAGCTGATTTACGGCGTTTCTGGCGTTGCCGGCTTGCCTTGAGCCAAGATACTGCCCCGCGATGACCGCACCGCCGGTCGCGATCGCGGCAAAAACGCTGATAAAAAGCGCCATAACAAACTCCACCAGAGAGACGGCCGAGACCGCGCTTTCGCCGACGTTTGCGGCCATTATCGAGCTAGCTAGCCCCACCGAATACTCCAAAAACTGCTCGATCGCGATAGGCAAAAATAGCTTGACCAAATCGGCGTTTGTGAAAAATCTTTGCGGCTCTAGCTTGCGCGCAAACTCGTTTGAGGCTAGATTCGGCAATGCGGACTCCTTTTTGACTACCGGCAAATTTACTTGCGTCGCCGATATTTTGGCGCAAGTATATCTAAAATTTAAGATTTGCGTTAGCGCGATTTTTGCAATATCATTACCTAATCGTGCAAATTTTGATATAAATTTTAAAATTTATTGCG